>JAFZTV010000068.1 GCA_017618625.1 Bacteroidales bacterium
CCTCGCCCTAACCGCGGTTCGCCCTCGTTCCCGCCAAAGTTCACCCTGGTCCTTGCTGCGGTTCGCCTTCGCCCTAACCACAGCCCGCCCAAGTTCCCGCCACCGTTCGCCCTCGCCCTAACCACCGTTCGCCCTCGTTCCCGCCACCGTCCTCCCATGTTCCCGCCATCCTCCCTCCGTTCTCGAATCTACAGCGTCAATGCCTCGGCGTTGTAGGCTCTTTACCATGGCTCAACCGAGAAGGTAATCAAAACCTGAGCAAAACCTGAGCAAAACCTGTAACTCTATTTCATTGTTTTATAAAGTGTTAAAAGCCATATTTTTGCCGTTTTTTGTATCGTTGAAAATAGCTAATCTGCATATTGTTAAGCCTTTAGCTTCCAGAAAAAATCACGCCATATTTCAGCTCATACTTCTGTCTTTTGTTGCGCAACACCGAAAAAAATCATCAAAAACATTGCTATTTGCAGGAAAATATGTATTTTAGTGGTCTGGTTATTGTGGCTGATTACATCCGTTAAACGGCTGCAATTGTTTGGCTATAAAATAAATACAACATCTAATAAGTAATCGTTGACGCATGAAAACGTTAAAAAAAGCAGCACTATTTTTCTTTTTTGCCAGTATTTTCGGGATGGCTGGCGTGATGGCTCAGTCGAGTTACGCCGACAAGGCCGACGCTCTCTTCGAGCAGAAGCAGTATCGCGCAGCCCTCGAGAAATACGAAGAAGCCTACAAGAAAATTAAAGACAACAAGGCCGAGCGCAACCGCGTCTATTTCCAGATGGGTGAGTGCTACCGACTTATCCACGACTTCAACAAGGCCGAAGTGGTTTACAAGCAGCTCGTAAGCTCTAAATACTACAAGACCGAGCCTATCATCTACTTCCACCTCGCCGAGGTTTGCCGCTTCAACGACAATTTCGATGACGCCAAGAAAAACTATGAGAACTACCTCGAAATCATCCCCGATGACAAACTGGCCAAGTCTCGCTATGAATCGCTTGACTATGTCGAACAGCTCGTCCACGACCGCACCCGCCACGTCATCAAGAAACTCGACAACTGGAACTCTCAGTGGAACGACTGGGCTCCTCGTTTCCTCGGCGACGACACTAACTCCATAACCTTCTCCTCCTCTCGCTTCGGCAGCGGTGAGACGGCAAACTCGTCTAACTCCGACGCTTGGACTGGGCAGGCTTTCTCTGAGATCTACTACGTCTTCTGCGACCGCAAGGGAAACTGGTCTCCGACTCCCGAACTCATCGAGACTGAAGGCCACATCAACTCTCCCGTCAACGAAGGTGAGGCCGTCTTCTCGCCCGACGGCAAGACTGTCTGGTTCTCGCGCTGCGACGTCCGCAAAAACAAGACCGAAGGCTGCTACATCTATACTGCTACCCGCAACAGCAACACTCTCGATAAGAAAAAAGGCAAGAAAAAACAGACCGACGAGGCTGCCATGAACGGCGAATGGTCCGAAGCTGTGCGCGTTGACCTTGGCGACACCGCCTTCAACTATCTCTACCCGGCTGTCACTAGCGACGGTCTGACCATGTATTTCTCGTCCGATATGCCCGGCGGCCAGGGTGACTATGACCTCTGGATGGTCACTCGTAAATCCACCAGCGACGAGTTCAGCAACCCTGTCAACCTCGGCTCCCGCGTCAACACCGGCGGCCGCGAGGGTTTCCCTGTCCTCCGTTCCGATTCCGTCATGTATTTCTCTTCCACAGGTCTCCCTGGTGTCGGTGGTTACGACCTCTTCCGCACCGAGCTGAACGGACGCCGCTGGAGCGAGCCTGAAAACCTCGGCGTGCCTATCAACTCCTGCTACGACGAGATGTCCATAGTTTTCTACCCTGGAGAGAGCATCAAATACGAGGAGCGCGGATACTTCTCTTCCAACCGCCCCTTCGACGACCCGCATAACAAGGAAACCGAGAAGAAAGGCAAGAAGATTCCTCCTATCAACGACGACCTCTTCTACTTCGAACTCGAGCCGCTGCTCTACAGCATTCAGGGTATCGTCCGCGACGAGAAGTCTATGCAGCTTGTCGAGAAGGCTAAGGTCAAACTCGTAGGCTCAAACGGCAAAGAGTACGAGACCTACACCGACAAGAAAGGCTTCTACCGCTTCGATGTTGACAAAGTCAAACGCAACGTGGTCTATAAGATGTATGTCTCCAAGGTTGACTACTTCACCACCGAGGGCTCCGAGAGTACTAAAGGTTACAACGTCAGCAAAGACCTCGTCCACGACTTCCGTCTCGAGCCTGTCCCGAAGATGCCCGTCGTGCTGCCCGAAATTCGCTACGACCTCGCAAAGTGGGACCTCAAAGAGGAGTTCATGGATTCTCTCATGGACCTCTACCTCATTCTCGTGAATAACCCCAACGTAGTTGTTGAAATCCGTGCTCATACCGACTGCCGTCCATTCATAGGACTTACCAACGACACCCTTTCTCAGCGTCGTGCACAGTCGGTGGTTGACTACCTCATCTCTCGTGGCATCGAGCGTGAGCGTCTCGTGGCAAAGGGCTACGCCGAGCGTGTGCCTCGCACCCTCGACCGCGACATCACCATCAAAGTCAACAAGAAACCCTACAGCTTCTCGAAGGGTACCGTCCTCGAATGTGACTATGTCAACTCCATAAAGGATGAAAACCGCAAGGAGGCCGCTCATCAGCTCAACCGCCGCATCGAGTTTATGGTTCTCCGTACAGACTTCGTGTCAAAACGTCTCATCGACAACATGCAGTCCGAGACTCCGCAGGTGAAATATACCGACGACGGCAACGTCATCGACCTCGTCAACGCCCCGGTCGAGGAGGCTAACCCCGAGCCGAATATCATCCACGACGAGGGCACTATCCAGGCTACTATGATTAACTCCACCAAGGGCGAGATACCTTGCATCATCAACGGCATGCAGGTTCCTATGTTGATCGACGAGCGTTATATTGAGCCGATTGCCATCTCTTGGGAAGAGGCTATGAACTATCTCTACCAGCGTCGCATCACCAAAGAGGACTTCCCCGACCGCGACAATGCCTTCGACCCCGAGGGTAATATCCTTGACAAATCAACCATCATCTTCAAGGAGATGAAGATTGGTGAGAAGAAGGTCAGCAACGTCGAGGTGGTCGTAGTGAAAGGCGTGGACTATAAGTTCATCGTCAACAAGGAAGGCCTGAACCGTTTCGGCAAATATGAGTTCGACAAGCAGCGCGGCAAGCTCTACTTCGTCGATTGATATGTCAATTAAATGATATGAGGCGGGATATTGCGTCGGCGTTATCCCGCCTTGTTTATTAAGATGGACAACACTCTCTTGACAATCACCGGTACCACCGCCAGCGGCAAGACCCAGCTCGCCGCCGAGCTGGCCTACCGCATAGGTGGCGAGATTATCAGCGCCGACTCCCGTCAGGTTTTTCGTGGTATGGACATAGGCAGCGGCAAGGACCTCGACGATAACCACATTCACGGTGTTGACATTCCATATCATTTAATCGACATCCACGACGCGGGCTACGAATACAACCTCTACCAGTTCCTCACCGACTTCCGTCGTGCCTACGACGGCATCCTTCAACGCGGTCACCGTCCCATACTCTGCGGCGGCACTGGCATGTATGTTGACGGTGTGGTAAGGCAGTACGAGCTGCCCGACGCTCCCGTTGACGAGGAATTCCGTCGCAGCATTGCTGACAAGAGCGACGAGGAGCTCACCGCACGGCTCGCCTCTATGATAAAACTCCACAACCACACCGATACCGAAACCCGTGACCGCCTCGTCCGCGCTCTCGAAATCCAGGAATACAAGCTGCAGCATCCCGACTCGTTCACCAAGATGCCCGACATAAACCACGTCATTGTCGGAGTGCTTTTCCCTCGTGAGGTGCTGGTCAAACGCATCGAGACGCGACTCCGCCAGCGCATCGACGGCGGTATGGTTGATGAGGTGGCGACTCTGCTCAAACAGGGGGTTCCTCCCGAGCGTCTGCTCCGCTATGGCCTCGAATACCGCCATGTTACTCTCTTTCTGCAAGGCAAGATAACCAAAGAACAGATGTTCGATGGTCTCTTCACCGACATACGGCGCTTCTCAAAGCGCCAGATGACATGGTTCCGACGTATGGAGCGCAACGGCGTGAGGATTCACTGGATCGACGGTCAGCTTCCGCTCGAAACAAAGGTCGAACAGGTTTTGAAACTGTTATGAGAAACTATACCTTCCGCAAAGGCACCGCCGACGAGGCTGCGGTCCTCTACAACTTGGTGGTCGAGCGTATGGCATGGATGGACCGGAAGGGCATACGTCAGTGGAACGTGACCGAATACCTTGTGCGCTTCCCGATGGACTATTATGTCGAAAAACAGCGTATCGGTCAGCTCTATGTTCTCGTTGACGACGAGAGCGGCAAGGTGGTGTGCGCCGCTGTTCTGAAAGAGGAGGACGACCGCTGGCCCGACGACGGGCAGAAGGCTCTCTACCTCCACAACTTCGCCTCTGCCGTGGGTTGGCTCGAGCCTCTGGGCGACATTTTCCTCGACCACTGCCTGCGGCTGTCCCGCTCTATGCACAAGGACTTCTTCCGCCTCGACTGTGCCGTTGACAACGCTTTTCTCAACCGCTACTACGGCAGTCGCGGCTACACCGAGGCTGGCTACTGCACTCACGGCCTCTACAAAGGCGTGCTGCGTCAGAAAGCCATTGATTAGAAACTATTCGTAATACTGTCTTCTATCGCCGTTTTATGGAGGCGAGCCGTCGTTCAAGCTCCCATATTCTCACGTCGCGTCCAGCAATCTTACCTTCCCCGTCTAGCACTATGATGTAGGGCAGGTGGCTTATGTCTAACTTCGCGATATAGGGTGCATCCCATCCCCGTCGGTCGGCATCTATATCTACAGTCACGACGGTGACGCTGTCTCGACATATCTTCTCGGCGGTGGCTAGGTCGCGTCGGCAGATGTCGCACCACGACGCACCAAACAGTATCACACTAGGCTTGCCGTTCTCCAGACAGTCCGAGAGGCGGCAGCGCTGCTTCTCTTCCGTGAATTCAAAGTCGGGCAGCGGCATTCCTTCCGCCAACGCCACCGATTCGCGCAGGTATTTCTCTACTGCATGGTAGTGGTAGCAGCGTGCCTCGACACTGTCGAGTATTGAGTATAGCTTCTCCACCTCGCGCAGTTCCATGCCGCGCATCTGTCTGAACAGCACAAAGGCGGCTATGGGCGAGGTGCGGTTGGCACGTATGTATTCCGTTAGCGACTTCGTGTCACCGCTGGTTTCCATGGCGTAGCGATATTGGCTGTTCGAACGCGAGCCCGACAGCGGAGAGTGCTCCAGCTCCTCGGCGTTGACTTCAAGACTCATTTCGGTGGGCTCAAGATACAGATGTATATGGCGGTTGCCCGAGAACGTGAGCTGTGCGGCACATGGCCCAGCCAGCGGTGCGCTGAAAGTAGAGCCCCCATCCTTGATGCGGTGCGCATAGCGGTGCGACGTGGTGTCGCCGTCAAACACCGTGAGCGTCACACTCCGCCCCAACGACTTCGGGCATTTGACTGTCAAGGTAAACGCCCCTTGCCCCCAAGCAATCAGGGGCATAAACATAAGACACAACAAAAGGAGTGACCGCAAGTGTCGGCCACCCCTTTTTATCTCTTTTCGGTTATCCGTTTTCCGGACAGCTGGCATCAGTACGAACGGTAGGTTTGTCTGTTCCTTTCGTTGGTACCCTTTATGCGGTAGTTCTCCTTGATGGTTTTAGTGTTTTCGTGGCGGGTCTTGTACATTACCTCGCCCTCCGAAGTTTTGCATGACGTTGTGGTGCCGCACACCGTAACCATTCCGACAAGGACCAAAGCTGATGTCATTATACGTATGAACTTTTTCATAATGCGTTGTTTTAGGTTTGTATCTATTTAAGGCACAATCGCTTCACGCAATATTTTGGCCTCTCGTTTCCATTTGATTTACAACGCAAAGAAACGAGTTTTTTTTGGCATAAACAAGTTTTTAAGAAAAATTCACGTTTGCGAAGGCCATAACATTTTCAAAACTCAATGGTTGAGAGAACAATTCTATGAAAAAAAATCGAATGGGAGAGTGGTCAGATCTGTTTTACTTTTCACCAATTTTGGTTCAGTGGCTTTGCAGTGGCTTTGCAGTGACTTTGCAGTGGCTTTGCAGTGAACCAATACCGGGCCAGCTTTGCGCTAATTCTAGACCGATTATGGCGTGATGCTAGTTTAGCGGTTGGCGGTTACGGGCAGCGGGCAGTTTTGGGGCCGTCAAAAACCACGAAAAGGACTAATTATTATGGGTTTGAAAATATTTTTTCATGGAATGTTGTATTAATGACGGAAAATAAGTAAGTTTGCAATGGTCGAAATACACTTGATTTAATCGTAATTAATTTACAATTAACTAATTATTATATTAATCCACAAATAAAAGGAGACTACACATGACAAAAGTAAAATCATTGGCAGACCTGAAAGCCATGAGGGAAAAGCTCCAGTCAACTCTCGATGTGAGAGAGAAGGCTGAGAACCCCGATGCACTTGTACAGATCAAGGTTGCTATGGCTACCTGCGGTATCGCCGCCGGTGCGAAACAGGTGATGGAACACATGATGCAGAAAGCCGAAGAGCTTCACATCAACGCAGTATTCACACAGACCGGTTGCATGGGCTATTGCCATGCGGAGCCCACCCTCGAGGTGAAGGTTCCGGGCAAAGACCCGATCGTGTTTGGCCACGTTGACAACAACCGCGCCGACGAGATCCTCACCAAGTATGTCCAGAACGGCGAACTGGTAGAGGGCATCATCCCCGTCAACTACGAAACAATTGACAAGTAAAGTTTAAAGCTGTAAGCTGTAAGTTGTAAGTGTTAAGTGTTCTGCGACACAACCTGCGCAAGCTACTTAAAACTTAAAACTTAGAA
>JAFZTV010000069.1 GCA_017618625.1 Bacteroidales bacterium
CTCTTCTGCCATTACCGTCGGTTGGGATATAAATAGCCTTGAGGCGAAAATGCAATAAACGAGGGATGTAAAGGTACTAATATATATTAAGGTGCAATTAGAAACAACCTAATACATTAACAATAAAAAAACAAAAATCATGAAACACACTTTCAGATTATTGGCATTTGCCTGTCTGGTGGGCACCATGATGCTTACCTCATGTGAAAAACTGTTCGGCGACGAAGATGTCGATGATAACATTGTCGATGGTGACGACGCAACAGCACTCAGCGGATTGATCAGCGAGAACAAGACCCTTCCCGACTTGGGTCTCGATGTTGACTACATTATCAACGGAGTACTTACGGTTGACGGCAACGCGCTGCTGACGATTGAGCCCGGCGTGACCATCATGTTCACCGGTGTGAACGACGGTGTTCAGGTCAACGAAAACGCAGGTCTCAAGATGGTTGGAACGGCCGACAAGCCTATACGCTTCGTGGGTCCTGCTAACAACCCGAACAACGGTTCGTGGCACGCTATCAAATACTTGTCGAACCGCAACGACAACCAGATGGAGTATGTGCAGCTGCTGAGAGGCGGCTCGGGAGAGGCCTCATGGGACGGCGTCCTGCAGAACTACGGCAAGCTGTCGATGAAACACTGCACCATAGACGGTTCGGCAAGCAACGGTATCGATATGGAAGGTGGCGTATTCACCGCCTTTGAGGGCAATACCATCAAGAACTGCGCCTGGTATCCTATCTATAACGAGAGTGGTATAAAATGGCTCAAAAACTTGGGCGTGAACACCTATACGGCTAACGGCAAAAACTATATACATGTCGCTGGTGGAGATATTTTGACAGAGGATCTCACTGTTACTAATGCTGGCATACCCTATTATTTTGAGGGCGATTGCGGCATTACCGGTAGTTATACGTTCACCATTGAGGCAGGAACCACTTTCCTGTTCAATATGGATACAAGATTCTATACCGATGACGAACCTGAGATTAGATTCAACGGTACAGAAACGAGCCCTATCGTGTTCCGCGGAATGCGTAACGAGGCAGGTTATTGGCATGGTTTATGGCCGGAAAGCACACGTCAGAGCAATATGATGTCGTTTTGCAAGATTTACGATGCAGGACGTGGAGATGGTTGGGCAGGTGGATGCCTCTATCTGGGTAGTAGCACTCGTATGTATTTGACGAGTTGTGAGTTCGGCAATAGCGGCCACTACGGTGTCGTGATAGAGAATGAAGAGGCTTTCCGTAGCAGAGTTTCTCACGAACTTTGCACGTTTGTGAACTGCCCCGATGGTAATGTCTATTTTGAGGAGACAGAAGAAACGGCAGATCTGCTGCCGATGTAAACCATAGGTTGAGGTAATAATAGAGGGCGGCTGCGCATTGCGCAGCCGCCTCTTCTATTTCTCTTTTATTTCACTATGATTTCGTCGCAGAAGAGCCAGGAAGGTTGGCCTGGAGCGGTGTGCCATTCGGGGAGCGGGCCGCCGCTGGGGACGACGACACGGAGGAATTGATAGTTCTGAGTTTTGGTTTTTAGGTTTTTAGTTCTTGTTGTTGTGGTTGTTTGTGTGGGCTGGGGAATGTCGATGGAGTAGTGCTTCAGTTGGAATCCGGTCTCTCGTGGGTCGGTTTCGAACTCTTTTTCGGTGAGCAGCTGCCACTCTTTTCCGTCGTTGGAGGTGTATATTTTCACTTGCTTGGGAGCCAGCACCCAGTCGAAGGTGTTCTGGATGAAACGCATGGAGACGTTGTGTATCTCGCGCGGTGAGCCGAAGTCGATGCGGGCGTCGATGCTGTCGCCCCAGTAGCCCTGCCAGTGGCCGTCGGTGGAGGAGGTGTTGCTGCCGAGCCGTCCGTCGATGAGGGCGTTGTCGCCACCGCCTGAATAGACCGGGCGGAAGTCGCTGCCGTATTTGGTTGTGAGCTTCATCTGTGCGCCCATAGCCAGGTGAGAGAGCAGGTATTGCGAGGTCTCGACACCTTCGCCGTATTCGTTGTAGGCTATGGCGCGTATGGTGGCGCTGCGTTCGAGCGGGAAGGGCTCGGTGTAGAGGGTCGCTGCCGAGGTGGGTTCGCTGCCGTCGAGGGTGTAGTGGATCTCCTTGTCGCCGTAGAGGGTGCACAGGTAGACGGTGGGGAAGGATGAGGGGGTGGTACTAGATGCACTAGATTTACTAGAGGGGGTTGTTTGGATGAACACGTGGCGGTCGAGTTCGAGCACCTCGCGGGCGAGGTCGTCGTAGCGTTTCATGACGATAGCGCGCTCATATTCGCCGTTCTCCTGGTCCCAGAGGCGGAGGTATTCGCGCTTGAGGTTGAAGAGGTCGTGGAAGAATACATCGGCGAGAGCCCGGCACTCGTAGTCGGTGGAGCCTTGGCTTAGTTGGCGGTCAATGGCTTTCTGCAGCATCAGTTGGCTGACGCAGGCAAGCATGTGCATATAGGCGTAGTGCAAATGAGGGTTGGCGGCGGAGTCGATAATGTTTTCCACGTCGGCGAGAACTTCAAGTATTTCGGCTTCGTTGCGGTTAGTGATGGTGGGGTTGATGTTGAGCAGCCCTCCCCAGAGGGAGTTGCTGCTGTAGAGGTCGCTGGTTTTAGGGTTAGACTCAAGGGAACCGAAGTGGTAGAGGGCCTGGGTGTTGGGGTGTGTGTCAGGCTTGTCTGACTTGTAGAACAGTCTTTCGAAGTTTCGGTTAAACTGCTCTTCCCGTTGCCTGAACTCTTCGGGGTCGTTGGTCTTTATTGGGTTCCAAGCCATCTCGGCGCTCCAGAAGAGGCCGTGCCAGCAGTTGTCGAAGAGCGCCTCGCCGTTGTCGTCCCAGCAGGTAATCATAAACCCTTCGGCACCGTTGAGGTATCCGTCGCGTGCTAGGTTGGCGATGTTCTTCATATAGCGGTGGGGGTTGGGCGTCATGACGCTGTGGTGGCTCGTCGACGGCGCCACCCAGAAGGGGTTGCCCTGCTCGCGGAAGGGTTTTATAAGCTCGTCATAGCTGTCGAGCGGATCGTAGGCCCACATGATATAGACCATGTCGTCGGGCAGCTGTTTCATCATCGCCGGGTTCTTGGCTACGATGTCGCCCCACATGACGGGGCGCAATTGCCTTTCTTTCTCTCTCTTGTGAAATTCCTCTTTGATAATCTCGCAGCAGCGGTTGAGGTGGTCGACATACACCTGGTCGGCGCCTTTCTCGTCAACCAGTTTTTTTGCCCTGCCCGAGCCGAGCTGTTCGGTCTCGTCGCAGTTGAGGATGAAATAACTCGATTCCGGATTTTGCCGTATGGCTTCGGCTATGCGCTTTCGGAGGAAAGAGTAGGTGTCGGGGTTGTCGGGGTTGAAGTTGGCTTTCGAGTCCATCAGGTTTTGGTAGAAAGGTATGCGGAGAGTTTTCTCGGCATGGGCAAAGAGTTGGAGGTTGATTAACTGATGAGCTCCGAGGTGAGGGTATTCAGAGTTATCGGCATAGGCGGGAGCGAGGTCGGGGTATTCGGATTGATACAGGGTGTGCTCGGTGTAGTAGGTGTAGGCGTTGAACTTTATGGCGTTGAGTATATTTTGCTGTTTGAGGCTGAACTTGTTGTGTATCACGGGTCCGCGACTGATGTCGTCCATCCAGAGGCGACACCTGTAAGCGGGCCAGTCGGTGATGGTCATGCAGGGAAGGGTGTCGAAGAGCTGCTCAAGTTGTTTGAGAGTGTGGTATGCGTTGTTCCATCCACTTGCGGTGATGTAGAGAACGGTTATTTTCTTCTTTTCGACGATAATCTGGTAGGCATTGTCGGCATTGCGTTCGACGGGGAGAGATGAAACCTTGACCTTTTTAGAATAGGACCAATAATCTTTTTTGCCAGTGTAGTGGCCGTCGGACATCTCCACCCGCTGCGGTGTGGGGATGAGGCCGAGGTTGTGTTGCTGCTGACAGAAAGCGGTGGTGCAGAAGGCCAGCAGGAGGATGCTGAAGGTGTGTTTCATGGTGGCGTTGAGGATTGTTATTTTTGCAAAATTACAGAAAGTTGTTGGATAATAAATTTTTTTTCGTACCTTTGCGGTTGTTAATTAACCAAATTATGAAATCATGAAAAAGATTGTATTGGCCATTTTGGCTCTTGCAGTTGTCGGCCTCTACTCCTGCAAGAAAGAGAACGTGGAAGAGGGTAACACTACAACAACCACAAACACTGGTGGAAACCAGGGAGGTGGAAATCAGCCAGGCGGCGGTGGCGGTGGACAGCAGCCAGGAGACGACCCCACTCCTCAGCGGACGGCGGATGAGTTTGTCGGGCAGTGGAATATGGAGCTTTACGGGAACTCGAACGCGCATGTTGTGGTGACTGTGAATCCGCTTTTGAGTACGGCTATGTCGGCGATGGGACAGGAACTGGCATTCGGCGACATGGATGAGATTGTGTCGTTTGCAGGAACTCCGATGACATTGTCCATAGCGCAGGGTTCGGGTAGCCAGATGACTGTGTCGGGCACGATTACTCTGGATTTGAACGCAAGCATGGGAATTGATGTGGATCCGATTGACGTTTCGTTTAACACGTCGGCAGTGTTTACAGAGAACGGACTTATGATACAGGCGGCTACGATAAGTGAGAGTGTGCCGTTTATGACGATTGGGACGATGGCTCTGAATGGACAAATCACTTTTGACCAACAGACAGGCTTCCCGACAGACGGAGTGCTGGACGTGACGATAGCAACACTGCATATCGACGGCGTGGGTACGGTGACGATACCCCTGATTGGTCAGGAGATTCCGAATGCAGCGACAGTGACAGTGGACGGAGAGCAGTTGAAGGCACACGGAACAAAATAAAAACGGTTTTCAAATGTGCTGACAACATATAATTCGACAAGCGAAAAAGGAAACACTCGCACCAGTGAACGGTGCGAGTGTTTTTTTTAGAGTGGTGGATTTTTTGGAGAAGGGCGTTGCAGAAAGGTCTAAAAGGCTGGTTGATTTTATGGAATGAGTGCGGAAAAATGAGAAAGTCGTTTGATGAAATATTTTTTTTGTATCTTTGCGATTGTTATAGAACAACAAAAAACTAAACAAATATGAAAAAAATCTTTGTAGCATTAATGGCAATTGCACTTGTGGGACTTTTCTCCTGCAAGAAAGAAAATCTCGATGACCAGAATCAGAACCAGACGCCGACCGACACGACCTCGCACGGCGGAGAACCCGCAGCAGTGAACCCGTTTCTGGGAAGCTGGGATATGATGTTTGTCGAGGGTGCGTCGGTGCACATGACGGTGACGTTCAGTGACTTGCTGCGCTATGCACTGCAGGCGGCCGGTCAGGAAATGAATCTTGAGGATATGGACCAAGACGTTTCAATGGAAGGAACGGTTATGGCCTTTGATGTGGCCGAGGGGACTGGCGGAAATATGGCCATCACGGGTTCGTTGACGGTGAATCTGGGAATGGGAGAACCTGTGACGTTCTCGTTCAACACTACGGCGACGTATGCCAACAACACGATGTCGATAGAACCCGCTCAAATCAGCGAGACGATAACGGTGGCCAACACCGTGCCGATTGAACTGAACGGAACCATCACGTTTACTCAGCCGACGGCGGCTCCGGTGGAGGACAACCTGTCGCTTGAGGTGGCATCGTTGTCAATCAACGGTTCGGGAACTCTGATGGGCATCACGGACGCAGTGGCGGTGACGGTGAACGGAACCAACCTGCCCGCCAACGGCACGAGGGCTGAAGCTGGAAAATAAAAAAAGTTGTACGATAAAGAAAAACGCTCACGGCTTTGAGGCTGTGAGCGTTTTTCATTTGTTTTACTCTTTCGGCTGGGCGTTAGAGTTTGAAGGCTTTCTTGATTTTATCGACATAGTCGAGTCTTTCCCAAGTGAATAGGTTTACTTTGCGTTTGACTTTTTTGCCGTTGACTTCGAAGGTCTTGGTGACGGGCTTTGGGTCGCGACCCATGTGGCCGTAGCGGGCGGTCTCCCTGTAGATGGGGTTCTTGAGGCCGAAACGCTGGACTATGGCGTAGGGGCGCATGTCGAAGATTTTCGATATGTGTTTGGCGATTTCGCCGTCGGTCATCTTGACATGGGCTGTGCCGTAGGTGTTGACGTAGAGTCCGACGGGTTCGGCGACGCCGATGGCGTAGGCGACCTGTACGAGGACTTCGTCGCAGAGGCCTGCGGCGACCATGTTTTTGGCTATGTGGCGAGTGGCGTAGGCAGCCGAGCGGTCAACCTTGGAGGAGTCTTTGCCCGAGAAGGCTCCGCCGCCGTGGGCGCCGCGTCCGCCGTAGGTGTCAACGATTATCTTGCGTCCCGTGAGGCCGGTGTCGCCGTGAGGACCGCCGATGACGAACTTGCCGGTCGGGTTGACGTGCAGTTTGAATCCGTCGGGGTTCTTCTTGGCGTCGTAAACGCCTTTCTCGAAGAGGCGGCGGTTGGCTGCGGTGAGGCGTTTGAGCACGCGCGGGATGAGGATTTTCTCGATGTCGGAGCGTATCTGCTTGAGCATGGCCTTCTCGCCGCCGAAGTCGTCGTGTTGGGTGGAGATGACGATGGCTTCGATGCGCTCGGGTGTGCCGTTGTCGCTGTATTGGACGGTTATCTGGCTCTTGGCATCGGGGCGGAGGTAGGGCATGAGGTTGGTTTTCTTGCGGATTTCGCTGAGTTCGAGAAGGAAGATGTGGGCTAGGGTGATGGGGAGAGGCATGTATTCGGCGGTCTCGTTGCAGGCGTAGCCGAACATCATGCCTTGGTCTCCGGCACCCTGTTCCTCCTCTTTCTTGCGGCTGACGCCCTGATTGATGTCGCCGCTCTGGCCGTGGATGGTGGAGAGCACGGCGCACGACTCGGCCTCGAACTTGTATTCGCCTTTGGTGTAGCCTATCTCCTTGATGACGTCGCGCACGGTCTCCTGGATGTCGACCCAGCCGTTGCAGGTCACCTCACCGCTGACGACA
>JAFZTV010000070.1 GCA_017618625.1 Bacteroidales bacterium
CACCACATTTTTCACATCCTGTGCCTGACGCTGGAAGTCTTTCACATAACGTTCCGGTACATCCTGTTCGGCAACAGCCTTTGGTTTTTGAGCATAAACTCCTGCCTGAAAAGCCAAAAGAACAGCTAAAAGTGCAAATATTTTTTTCATAATAAGTGTTTTATGATTGTTTCCTTATTTTATATATTAACGACAAATATAAAAAAAAAGTTTCTAGTTTTAGTTTTTTTTGAGTTAAGAGGTCATTTCGTCTTTGAGTTTTTCGACTACTTTTTCGCCGTCGCGTATGGCCTGCATGGCCCAGAAAAGCTTCAGGGTGGTTTGTTCTTCGTCGCTCAGTCGCCATTTGATGTCGGAGGCCCGCATCTTTTCGGTGAGGTAGAAAAGGGAGAGGGCGGCGCATACCGATATGTTGAAGCTTTCGGTGAATCCGTACATGGGGATTTTCACGTAGGCGTCGGCCAGTTCGACGGCTTTCTCTGAAAGGCCTGTCAGCTCGGTGCCGAACACCAGCGCCGTCGGTTGGTCGATTGGCAGTTCGGTAATCATGGTGTCTTTCTCATGGGGCAGTGTGGCCACTATGCGGTAGCCTTTGCTCCGCAGGTGTGCGTACGCTGCCTCGATGTCGGCGTGCTTGTAGTAGTCCACCCACTTGCTGCTGCCCACGGCTACGTCGCCGGCGGGGTTGAACGGATTGCGGTCTTCGACCACATGAACGTCCTGAACACCGAAACAGTCGCAGGAACGCAGCACGGCGCTGGCGTTGTGGCTCTGGTAGATGTTTTCCAGCACTACGGCGATATGACGTGTGCGGTTCTGCACCAGACGGTCGAAGAGCTGACGTTTGTTGTCGCTGAAAAAATCGGCGGCACGGTCGTAGAGTTGCTGTTTCTGTTCGGCGGAGAGCCCGTCGAACATGTTCTTTTCGTTAGGTAATCGTTCAGGCATGGGAGGATATGTTGATATGGTTTATGTTGATATGTTTTCCGTCCGATAAAAACTTGTGCCGAAGGCCATGAGCATCGCAGAAATAAATTAATGAAGCAAATAGACTAAAAAGTTCGCGTACGCATCCAATGTTGTATGGTAGTCTCTTCTAGACCTTCGATGCCTAGGATTTCCTCGGCGGTGTGGTAAATCTCTCTGATGTCGGCGCCGCTGTCGTCGGTTTCAAGAAAGATTCGGTCGGGGTTTGCTTTCGAGAGTGTCTCTCGCACTTTTGTGCGTCGTTTGTCCAGAATGGCGGCACCGAAGGAAACTTCGATGTCGGCTTTCAACAGTTGGCTGTAGAGTTCGGTGGGGCCGGTGAATCCGTGCACCACCCATGGCGTTTGCTTATGCGATTTCCGTAAGTCGGTCAGCTCGTTGAAGGCTCTCACACAGTGGATAACTAGGGGTTTGCGTAGCTGTTCGGCGATTTCTATCTGGCGCACAAAAACCTCCATCTGCTGATTCCATGGTGTTTCGCAGCATTTGTCAAGTCCACACTCACCGATAATTTCGGCCTCGGAAAATTGTTGATAGGAGGACTGATTGTAGAGCATCGACTGTTTGTCGGCGGCTTCCCAGGGGTGGATACCGAAACAGCGGGGGGTGAAGACACCCTCCGCTGTCGGCCTATGGGTATGGAAGTCAAGGAAAGGCATTTATCTTTTCTTGATACTCAGTATCTCGCGAGCCTCGTCGCTGGTGGCTATCTGACGGCCGAGGAGTTTGGCCATACGCACCACTTTGTCAACCAGTTCGCCGTTGCTCTTGGCCAGTACGCCGCGCTCGAGGTAGAGGTTGTCTTCGAAGCCGACGCGTACGTTGCCGCCCATTACGATAGCGGGAGCGGCGAGGGTGAAGGCGTGACGGCCGATGCCGGTGGCTGTCCAGGTTGAACCTGCGGGGATGTTCTTCACCAGCCAGCAGAGGTTGTCGACGGTGGCAGGAGTGCAGCCGGGCACGCCGAGAACGAAATTAAACTGCATGGGGTCGCCAGGCACCTCGCCTTTGCGGGCCATAGTCAGGATGGTGTCTAGGTGACCCATCTCGAAGCACTCGTATTCGGGTTTGATGCCCTTCTCAATCATGCGTTTGCCGAAGGCACGCATGGTAGGCATGGTGTTGTCGAAGATTTCGTCGCCGAAGTTGCAGGTGCCGCAGTCGAGGGTGGCCATCTCCGGTATGGGGGTGGTGTTGGTTGAGTCGAGACGCTCGTCGGGAGTCATGCCCACAGCGCCGCCGGTGGAAGGAATGAGGATGACGTTTGGACAGGCTTTGTAGATGGCCTCTTCGCACTCCTGGAAACGCACGTGGCTTTGAGTGGGGGTGCCGTCGTCCTCGCGAACATGAAGGTGAACGATGGCGGCGCCGGCGTCAACGGCCGACTTGGCCTCGCGTACTATTTCCTCGACGGTGTAGGGCACATTGGGGTTTTGCTCTTTTGTTACTTCCGCGCCGCAGATGGCGGCAGTGATGATAAGTTTATCCATGTCTATTGTTATTTGATTATTTGACTAAGTTTCGGTTTGCAAAGGTACAAAAAAATAGTGATACTTGAGGACACTTGTTTCTGATGGGTGGAGGGAGTGGCGATGTTATCAACAGATGTATGTGTGAAATCTTCATTGGGAGCGTGTGTGTTGGAATTGATTAAGTTATAATTTTGCAATGTAATCAACAATGGTATAGATATGAGTTTAATTAAATCAATATCAGGAATCCGCGGTACGATAGGAGGTGCGGCGGGAGAGGGGCTGACACCTCTGGACGTGGTGAAATTCACTTCGGCGTTTGCCTGTTTTTTGCAACGTCGCAGCGAGGGTAAGGCTCTCAAGATTGTGGTTGGACGCGATGCCCGACTTTCGGGCGAGATGGTTGATCGTCTTGTGGTCGGCACTCTTGTCGGCATGGGTGTCAACGTGGTCGAGACAGGACTCTCTACCACGCCCACTACCGAAATGGCAGTCATAAACCACCACGCCGACGGCGGTATCATAATCACAGCCTCGCACAATCCCATACAATGGAACGCGTTGAAGCTGCTGAACGGGCAGGGAGAGTTTATAGACGCGGCCGAAGGTGCGGAGGTGCTGAGGATTGCGGACGAGGACGACTACAACTATGCCGAAGTGCACTCGCTCGGAACGGTGACGACGGACGACAGCACCATAGACCGTCATATAGAGCAGGTCTTGGCATTGAAACTCGTTGACCGCGAGGCGATAGCGGCAGCTCACTTTAAGGTGGCTGTTGATGCGGTCAACTCGACGGGCGGTATCGCCATACCGCGTTTATTGCGGGCGTTGGGTGTAACCGATGTTGTGGAACTCAACTGCGAGCCGACAGGTCGTTTTGCGCATAATCCCGAGCCGATACCGCAGAACCTGACACAGATTTCAGATGTGGTGAGGGCGAACGGTTGTGATCTGGGAGTCGTGGTTGACCCTGATGTTGACCGTTTAGCTTTGGTGTGCGAGACGGGCGAGATGTTCGGCGAGGAATATACGTTGGTCAGTGTGGCCGACTATGTGCTGCAGCATACGCCTGGCAACACGGTGTCTAACCTCTCGTCGTCGCGTGCATTGAGGGATGTAACCGCCCGCTATGCTGGCTGTAGTTACAGTGCCGCAGCAGTGGGTGAAGTCAATGTCACCACTCTGATGCGTAAGACCAACGCTGTTATAGGTGGCGAAGGCAACGGTGGTGTCATCTATCCCGAGCTCCACGCTGGTCGCGATGCCCTTGTGGGTGTGGCTCTCTTCCTTACGCTGCTTGCCAAGAAGAAGATGAAGGTCAGCGAACTCCGCAAGACCTATCCTGAGTATATCATTTCTAAGAACCGCATCGATTTCACCCCAGATATTAATGTGGATGATATCCTTGCCCGACTTGCAGCTAAGTATAAGGCGATGTCTGACTGCAGCGTGACCATCATCGACGGTGTGAAGATAGACTTCGCCGATGGTTGGGTGCACCTCCGCAAGAGCAATACAGAACCCATAATCAGGGTATATAGCGAGGCGAAAGACGAAGCCCGTGCCAACGAACTCGCCCAGCAGGTGATGAAGGAGGTTTAGCGGTTGTTTTTGAGCTTTTAGAGGAGAGATGTCTTTCAATAAATAAAATAAAAATAGAATCCTTATGGAAGAAAACAATAGTTATCGTAGATTGACGCGCAGCGTTACAGATCGTCGTATTGCTGGCGTTTGTGGCGGTATCGCCAAATACTTGAACATCGACCCTACGGTGGTGCGTATTGGGTTCCTTGTCGCTCTGATATGTGGCAGCATAGGCTTCTGGGCCTACCTGATTGTCTGGATAGCTGCCCCAGAAGAGGGAAGGGAATATTAGCGGTTAGGTGTGAGCCCGCACAGGGCGTGATTGGCAGTTAGCGGTTAGAAGTCTATTGTCAATACACTAATCACAGGTCACAGGTCAAACCCCACAGTCATCAGGCTTTTGTGTTTATGCTGGCGGGTTGAGAGGTTTTTGCCGTTTTCGTATGCCTGAACTTTGACTGTGATGCCGTCGGCGTTGCAACCAGCCTTGATAAGCGATTCTTTCACAGCTTGGGCGCGCTGAAGGTCAAGGCTTGTTTGTTTGTTGAGGTCTTGGGTTTCAGTATAAGCCGTAATGGTGACGGGATGTCCGATTTGTTTGACGACTTTCGCCACACGGTTTATGGCAGCTCTGGAAAGGGGCGAGAGCGTGGCTTTTGAATTGGTGAAGAAAATACCGTTAAGAGGCAGGTTGCAGGCACCGTCGTTCATTTGCTGGTTTGTGGCTGTCAACAATATGGCGTGCTCTTTCTTGGCGAGTGTAGTGGTGCGTAGGTCGATGCTGCCGGAGGTGGGATAGTGGTCTTTGTCGGCGATATAGTATTCATACTGTCTGCCCAGCGGCAGTGAGATGAAGAAGCTGCCGTCGGCGGGACTGGAGGTGTGGCGACCACAGAGTTTGCCGGTCTGAAGGTCGTTCCAACGGATTTCTACGGACAGTGGATTGTCGTCCTTGTCGGTCACACGACCTGTGATAGAGGCTACGGTACAGGGACTCATTGTCTTGGGGAGTTCGACGGTGCAGATGTCGAGAGTTTCGCCTTGTTTGGCAGACATATAGGCTGTGGTGCCGTCGAGGCTTACGTATAGTGGGCCGTTGTCGTCAATGGTGTTTATCTCCTTGCCAAGATTGACGGGCTCGCTCCACTCGGTCCAGCTGTCGTCGGAGAGACGGGTGCTTTGAAAGATGTCGAGACCGCCGAGGTTGGAGTGGCGGTTGGAGCAGAAGTAGAGGGTCTTCATGTCGGCGTGGAGGAACGGGGCTTGATCGTTGCCGAAGGTGTTGATGACGGGGCCAAGGGGGATTGGTTCGCTCCAGTTATCGTTGGTGTCGAGGGTGGAGACGTAGATGTTAAGTGACGAGGCCACCTCGTGTTCGGTTTTGGTGCGAGCGGTGAAGAGTATAGCCTGGCCATCGGCGGTGAGCATGGCGTCATGCAGGCCTTTGCCTATTTGTAGAGTCTTAGGTAATGGCTTGGGCATGCCCCATCCGAGGGAGTCTTTTTTTGAGAACATCAGTTTGCCGTCTTGAGAAATGACGATGGTTTGTCCGTCGGCCGAGATGGAAAGAGGCACCTCGTCGTGACCAACTGTGTTCAATCCGGGTACGGGGTAGGGCCGGCGCCATTGACCGGCGGCGTTCATGGTGGACATGAAGATGTCGGCTCCGCCGATGTTGCCTGTGCGGTTTTTGGCGGCGAAGTAGATGGTCTGGCGGTCGGCGCTCAGCACTGGGGAGTATTCGTCACCGATGGTGCTGTTGATGTTACGGTCCAGAAAGCGGCGGTTCAGTTTGATGTCTGGTGCCGCCACCAGCTTGCGAAGTGCTGCATAGTCGTTGTTTCCGACGAAGATGTCGTCGAACTGCTCCACGGTCTTTTTGACGTAGGACCACTTTCCACGTTGGGCGTCGAGCTCGATCATGTAGAGCAGTAGGTCGTAGGCGATGCGGAAGGGCGCGATGGCCTTGATGGCCTTGGTCACGCTGGTGCGGTCGTTAGTCTGGACATCCAGAATGGCGTCGAGTGCCTCCTGGTCTTTCAGCTTGAGGTCTGCAGGCGCGATGTTGCCGTACATGGCGTTGAAGTCGGCTATGCAGTCGCTATTGACATAAAGGTCGTGGAGGGCCCGAATAACTGTGTCGCGGAGTGACGAGTCGCATTTGTGGAGGCACCAGTCAAGTCCCTCGGCGTTCTTGGTCTCTATAGAAATCTCGGCTATAATCCTTTTTGCCTCGGCTACTTGGTCGGTGTTTTCGGGGTGGGTCTCGATGAAGCGTTTGAAACTTTTCCAGTCTTTGGGATGGGTGCCGTAGCCGAAGCTCATGGCGTTGGCCTTGCGTCGGGCAGAGGGAGTGTATGGGCTTTCGGGGTAATTGTTGGCATAGTTGCGGAACGCCTCTTCGGTATTTTGGGCAAGGGCTCGGTAGTACATCAGGCTGTAAACCTGCAGCTCGGCCTCCTCTGCCTCGTCGGCGTCGGGATAGTCGGCTATGAAGCGTTCGTAAGCCGTGAGTGTGTTGAGGCTACGGGCTTTGGCATAGGCCAGCGCCTGCATCTTCTGTTCGGCCTCGGGGGTTTTGGACGACTCGGGGTGAACCGCCAGGAAATGCTCATAGCCCTCGACGCTGTTCTCCTTGACGGCAGTCGCATAGTCTATGTTGCTGATGCCCTCCTTGGAAGCATGGTCCTGTTCCCTCGTCATGGTTTCGGCGAAGAACTCCCTGAAGTGTATGTATGCCGCTTTGCTGTCAGCGGCTTGGGCGTCGGCTAGGGCCTGGGCAGTTACTTCGGCCAGTTTCTGATTTACCTTATCGGGTGTCAGACCGTCGCGTTTCAGCAGGCCGAGCTTCAGGTTGCTGAGCTCGCTGAGCAGGCTCTTGGTGCGTTGGAGTGCGATGTAGGCACGCTCGTTGTAGCGGTGCTGATACTTTGCTTCGCCGCACACAAGCCCCACCATGTAGCAGTTCATCACGTTGGTTGAGTCCTCACGGTAGGCTTTCAACGCCTTCTTCTCGGCTTTTGAGTAGAGTCCCTCCTTCAGTTCCTTCCATCCCGGCTGGTTTGCTGTCTGCGCCAGCGTAGTGCAGGCGACAGCCATAAGTATTGCGATAGTCGTTAGTCTTTTCATTGTCAATGCAACTGATTGAAAATGCAAAGATACTGAAAAAAGACAAAACAGGGAAATAATAGTGAGGGAAGAGGGGAAGACGGAAGATGTGAGAGGGATGAGGGTGGTGGTACTGCTGGGTGAACTCTGTGTTGGCTCCGTATGAACTCCGAGTGAACTCCGTGTTGGTTTTGGGTAGAGATGGGTGAATTCTGTATTGGATTTGTGTTGAACTTTGGGTAAAGTTTGAGTTATGGTCGAGTGGAGTTAAAGTAAAACTATGGGATGTAAAATGTTGATTGACACTTGCGAGGTTTTCGCCAAATTTTCAAAATATTCAATGTTAGAAAAAAATCTTATCTTTGTCCCCGTAATCTAAAACGATTGTATTATGAAAAAGACAAACATTTTCAAGACTTTATTTGTTGGAGCAGCCTTCTGCTTCGCATCATTTACTGCCAACGCACAGTTTGAATTTGGCCTCAGCCTTACCGGCGGCATCTCTACCGGCGACATGAAAACAAAAATCCCGGTATCGGGTGCTTTGATGGGTAACTCACAGGGTTTGATGGGCACTCAGTACATTATGAATAGCTCGTCCGATATGCTCGGTTTCGCCTTCCGATTCGGCTACCGCATCCCTATCAACAACAGCGAGTACGGTGAAGTCCTCCCATACGTTGAGGTCAACGGTTTCTGGAACCGCCCCAACAAGGATTTGCGCAAACAGTTTGACGAGGCCAACAACACCTATCCTCAGTATATCAACGTGCCTCTGTACATCGGTGCACAGTATCGTTACCCTGTGACCGACATCATCAAGCCATACGCTGAGTTTGGTATCGGCTACGACATGCTTTTCGTTTCCAGCGAGTATGGCAAGGCCCTCAACGCTGGCGACGACTATCGTTACAAAGCCAAAGGCGCCCTCTCTGGCAATGTTGGTGTGGGTTGCTTCTTCTCCGACTGGGTGTCGGTTGGCATCTACTACTACGGCTTCGGTTCACACAAGATTATGCTGAAAGAGAGCTCGGAAATCGACCTTCTCCCGGCTTCAGACTTGGTTGAACGTTGGACTCAGTACTATGGCGACGGCATCTCGGTGAAGTACAACCCCAAGCCTGTCACCCGTGACTACGGCATGGTGGCTTTGCGTCTTAACTTCCACTTTGGTCCTAGAAAATAAGATTAGTTGTAATTGAGCATAAAGAATAGGGGCGTTCCGACGGAACGCCCCTATTCGTTTACTGACCAATGGTCACCGCTCTCTATTCCCCGTCCACTCTGCGGAGCTGTACGTTTCGGGTGATGGTGGCGGCACCTTGGTACCAGTTGCCGTCTGCACCATAGAAATCAGCCTCCTTGAACGACACTTCCACAATTGTATCGGCATAATGTCCGTTCTCCGTGCTGTCGATGTCGCGGAATTGAAGATACATGGTGTCGAGGTTGGGGAATTGAATGGTGGAGATGGAGTACTGCCCATTGCTGTCGGTGAGGATGGTGTTGGAATATCCCCAAATGTTGTCGTTGGTTAAATCCTTAGAATAATCCATCTTCACCTGTATGCCGCTCACAGGCACCCCGTCGGTGTTTGACACTTGTCCTTTGACGGTATATGTTGCCTCGGGTGCGCCATATTCGCAGGCGACATTACTCTCGCACGAGATGTTGATGCCAAACAGTGCACCCAACGTGACCCAAAGCCAGTTCTTCAGTTTGAGATACTTGATTTTCATAATTTTGCTATTGGCGGCTATCATTCACACCTTCACATCTTCACATCTTCACACCGTTCACTGAATCTTGTCGAATCCCAGATAGGGCCTCAGCACCTCGGGCATCACGATGCCGTCGGGGGTTTGGTTGTTCTCGAGCAGGGCGGCCATTATGCGTGGCAGAGCCAACGCCGAGCCGTTCAGGGTGTGTGCCAGCTTCATCTTGCCGTCGCTGTCTTTGAAACGCAGCTTCATGCGGTTGGCTTGGAAGGTCTCGAAGTTCGATACCGACGACACCTCGAGCCAGCGTTTCTGTGCTGCACTCCACACCTCGAAGTCGAATGTCATTGCCGAGGTGAAGCTTATGTCGCCGCCGCAGAGTTTCAGTATGTGGTAGGGGAGACCCAGTTTGTCAAGCAGGCCGCCCACATGTTTCTTCATCTCTTCGAGTTGCTCGTATGAGCGGTCGGGGTGCTCGATGACCACGATTTCCACCTTCGAGAACTCGTGCAGGCGGTTCAGTCCTCTCACGTCCTTTCCGTAGCTGCCTGCCTCGCGGCGGAAACACTCGGAATAGCCGGCGTGTTTGATGGGGAACTGGTCGGCGGAAACTATCTCGCCACGATATATGTTCGTGATAGGCACCTCGGCTGTGGGAATCATATAGAATCCGTCGAGCGGAATGGAATACATCTGCCCCTCTTTGTCGGGCAGCTGGCCTGTCCCCAATCCCGACGCCTCGTTCACCATCAGCGGCGGCTGAATCTCGACGAATCCGGCATCGGCGGCTTCGTTCAGGAAGAAGTTTATCAAAGCTCTCTGCAGGCGTGCACCCTTGCCTTTATACACAGGGAATCCGGCGCCGGTTATCTTGTTGCCCAGCTCGAAATCGACAATGTCGTATTTGGCGCAAAGGTCCCAGTGGGGCAGTGCGTCGGCAGGCAGTTCCGGCTTCTCGCCGAATTCACCAACCACCACGTTGTCGGCTTCGCTCTTTCCCACAGGCACCGATATATGCGGTGCGTTGGGCAGCGAGATAAGCTCCTCGTCAAGCTTGCTGCTGACAGCCGTCTGCTGTTCGCCCAGCTCTTTCTCTTCGGCTTTCAGCGCCGCCGTCTGTGCTTTTGCGGCCTCGGCCTCTTCGCGTTTGCCCTGTTTCATAAGGGCTCCGATTTCTTTGGCTATGCGGTTCTGGTCGGCCTTCACGGCATCGGCCTTGGCTTGCAGCGCACGACGCTGCTCGTCAAGTTTTATGATGCTGTCTATACGGTTTTCAACGTCTTGTACATTCTTGATTTTCAGACGGGCTATAACCTCGTCGCGATGCTCTTTGATATACTGTAATTGTAGCATAGTTATTAGTTTCGATGATTAAAATAACGATTTCTGTTGTCGTTTATTGTTGGTCATTTTGCCATTATCGCAATAAGTAGCGCAACTTGCACTGCGAGTATTAAGGGTACTACTATGGTGAATTTCTTGTGTTTTGTCTTATGTCTGAATGCCAACATCCCCAACAAGGCTCCGATGCTCCCGCCAACGACGGCAAGCGTCAGCAACACGCTTTCGGGTATGCGCCATTTGCCTCGTTTGGCTTTGAGTTTGTCGATGCCATATACGAGGAATGTCACAAGGTTGATTGCGATGAGGTATATTTCGAATATGGATGTCATTGTGTATGAGGTTATTTGCCCACACAGAAGCGTGAGAAGATGGTGCCGAGTATTTCGTCGGTGGTCACTTCGCCGGTGATGGTTCCGATATTGTGGATGGCGTCGCGAAGGTCGATTGCGACGAGGTCCGAAGGGGTGCCTTGTTCAAGCCCTTGTCTTACTTGGCCGATGGCTTCCTGCAGGCGTTTCATCGCCTCAAAGTGACGCAGGTTGCTCAACGTCG
>JAFZTV010000071.1 GCA_017618625.1 Bacteroidales bacterium
ATCTTTGCAAAGTGTTGAGCCGATTGCTCGACATGACATAATTAACCTGATTTCTAATCCAAAAGCCTAACACCTGATGGAAAAGAGAATTGGAACGATAACACTCTTAGTGTCCGACCGCAGCCAGTCGGAGTCAATCAAACACCTTATCTCGGACTTTTCCGACATCATCCTGTGCCGCCAGGGGTTGCCCCTTCTGTTGCAGGAAGTGTTCTGGTGGCAGGAATACTAATAATACTGTTACTGTTGTGATGGTTCGGTTTGTTAGTATTTATGCCGTTATAGCCGCACTTTTTTTACTCTCGGCTCCAACCGCGTCTGCTCAGGATTTCACCATTGCAGATTTTCTATCTTTGCGCTCGCAATATAACGAAGGCCGTCCCCTGACCGCCAACGGTGTGAAGAAACCCGTAAACTGGGAACTAGAGCAGAAGTTTGGCGACCGCGACAATCCCCTCTGCGAACTGTGGCGTATTGGTAGCACTAAAGCATCAATACGCGCACGTATTGTGGCGGTACGAGGCATCGACAATTCATGGAATCTGCTGTGCTGGATATACGACTCTGTGTTCTCCGATCGGTTTATCAGCTCACTCAAGGACGAAGGATACTCCGACATCTATTCCACTGAGAACAACTTCGAAGCCACCACCTTATACCGCAACACCGAATATGACCAGTGTGTAAAGGTGAAACGGCTGCACAACACCGCACGATTCAACCAATCGAAATATCATTATGTCATCACCCTAGGCGATAGCTACTGCCACGATAAAACCAATGTTTACCTATGCTCGGGCAACGATTTCGAATGTGGTGGTCTCAACAAAAGCAACTATACTGTCACTGGCGGGCTGATTGTGGGTCTTTATACAGTCACCGATTCCCTGGGCGACACTCTTATGACCGTGAACTACCGTGACGGGCAAAGAGAGGGCGAATGTCGAAAATACCGTAAAGACGGTTCTCTGCTTGAATTATCCTACTACAAAAACGACCTGCTCAATGGCGAGCAGGCACTTTTCGACGAAAAAGGCAATAAGATATCCTCCACCCAGTGGTCAATGGGATGGAATACCCAGCAGTGGCCCGACGGCTCGCAAACACGACGTTTCATATACCACAACCACCTGGGACAATGGAAAGACAGCCTACTCTACCACTACAATGCCCAAGGTTTTTGTGAGGAAGAAGAGCTTTATACTATCAAATATGACGGCACTCCTGGTCACTTCTCCCAAAAAAACTATCAGCCCACCTCTTTTGCCGACAATCCAGACACAGCCCTTCCTGTCCGAGCCGTCCATGCCTCTCTCCTCCCCGTTCCCGAATACCCCGACGAGCTTGCTTGGTCCTACTATATTGACGCGACCATTATGACCGACACCCTGGATTCTATAGCCCGAGAGAGTCTTAAAGGTGTTGGCGACAGCATTCTCTGGGGACCGACCCGCAATGGATGGACAGAGGAATACACCTACGACTCGCTCGGACGATTGACCGAACGAGCTGTGCGTTCATACGTCCGCGGGCGAATCGAATGCCTACGACTTTATTCTGGGCATAAAAATCCACTGCCTCTCTTGCAGTCGGCGTCCTTCCACGGTAAATCATGTTCTGTACGCAATCGCAAAGGTGTCACATTGGCAAAAGGCTCTGTACGAGGCGACCGGCGTCATGGAAAATGGCAACATTTCACCGATGACAAAAAACATCGCGTATGGCGCGAAGAATACTACGCCGACGGTGATCTCGACAGCCTCCTGACTCAACGTCTCGAATACGACACCGCCACTTCCAAATGGCGCCGCATCTATCTTTCCGCCTACTACTCCAAGGGCGTGCTCAACGGTCCCTACGAACTGAAAGACAGCTCCAAGCGCACCCTGTTGAAAGGAGAATACGTGGGCGGCGAACGACAAGGAGAATGGATTGAAGCATACGGTGACGACTCCTTCTGGACACGCCACTACTCGATGGGGGCCAAAGACGGCGAACAGACATTGACTATTGGAAATTCTATCGCCAAACGGGCGCACTACACCCACAATCTACTCCGCGACATTTCCACGTTTGACACCGCTGGTTATCACTCCAATCAATACACCCTTTCCTACCACGACGGCGATATAATATGCCGCCACACAGAGACATTGGGTGATACCACTTGGGTGAAAACCTGGCGTATAAAACACTTTGAGAGCATCAAAAACCTCGACTACGACAACTTCGATATTTGGTTCTCCAATGCCTTGTCGCTTGGCAGCAACGGGAACATCTATTCTGATGGCGAAAGGGTTGTATATAAAACCGGCGACACAGCACGTATCTATGCTCGGGGCGTGCTGCATAACGACCTCCACTTTGGCGAATGGCTTTTTGTCGACTACGACCAGGAGGTCCGCCTGCGGGTTTTCTACGACCGGGATCGTGGCAACCTGATCCGACGCGAATATTACACAGATTTTAACGACAACCCTTATAGCGGCAGCTACTGGTTCAGCGGTGGCTATATCGACAACCCTCCCACTAAGGACGAAGGCGAGTCGCGCACCATCACCAACGGTGTCCGTGCCCACGGATTAGGCAGCCACACTGACCGCTAGTCACCAATCACTTTCTTATAATGGCAGTTCAATACCTCACGGCAGTCTCCATGCCAGTTGTGCATCCCGTTGCCCAGGCAGTTCTTGAACACCTTGCAGTCTTTACACATACCGCGTCGCGCCCATTCGCGGTTGCGGAAGGGCTCAAAGCGCGTCTGCCACACATCCCATAGGTTGTCTTTGTAGATATTTCCCTGTGCGAAGGCCTTGCGGTCGACATTCGGGCAGGCCGATATAGTGCCGTCTATCAATACCGAGGCGATATTGATTCCGGCATGACAGAAATACGGAGTTCGACGCACTCGTCGCTCATACTTTCCCAGATAGCCCTCACAGCTGAAAGTCACGTTCATACCCCCCTCGCCTTTGCGTTTTTCCGCAATGAATTCCATCAGCCTAACAAACTGCGCATTGCTCAGATGCAGTTCCTCGTGTTCCGTAGCGCGCCCTATGGGTATAATGGTGAATATTCTCCATTGCTTCACACCCATCGAAGCCAGTCGCTCGTATATTTCCTGCAGACGAGGCAAGTTGCGTTGATTCACACAAGTCACCACATCGAAGTTCAATCTGCGTTCTTTTGCAGCGATGCCTATAGCCTCTATAGTACGCTGGTAGCACCCCTTCTGCCCTCTCATCCAGTCATGATCTTCACCCAAGCCGTCGAGACTTATCGTCAACGCACCCATGCCCGCACCCATCAGCTTGCGGTGCATCTCGGCGTCATAATGCCATCCGTTAGTCACCATGCTCCACCCCACCCCACGTTTTCTTATCTCTCTGCCTATCTCTTCTATGTCCGGCCTCATCAAAGGTTCCCCTCCGGTCAGCACCACCGTGAAAGGCCTCACCAGCACATCCTTCGGCAGAGTGTCCAACGCCCTCAGGAAATCTCCTATCGGCATATCTTTCTCTCCAGCAGCAGCCGTGCAGTCGCTGCCACAATGAATACAATGCAGATTGCATCGCGTGGTGCACTCCCAAAAGAGATAGTTCAACTCGTGCACACGCGTTTCCATCGCCCTGAAACGACGGAACAGAAAATCACGCACCACAGAAGCCATCAATTCAGCTTAGAAAGTACGATATCGACCGTATCGGCCTCATACAGCCTTGTCAAAAGCGTATCCTTCACGACATACGCCGAATTCGCGTCCTTGAAACGGAACATCGTCGGAACTCCGCAATCTTCAAGACTGCCGATATTTAATCCCTGCGAATCCGTCTTGCCAAACTCAAACCAATCCACATCGTTGAAACCCGTACCGTTCTGATACTGATACATTATGTCCACATTGGGAATAGGTTGTCCGTCGTCGGACGAAACAACTCTGAAGGCAACGTTTTGGAAGTATACCTCGTCATGCGGAGTGCCGTAGCAGGCCTGAAAAACAAACAATGCCGCCGTCAGCGACACCCCTTTCAGTATTTTTCTCAAATATTTCATAAGCGTTGATATTCAATTAATGTACCAGCACATTCAAAACGATCTCCACCGTGTCGTCCTCGTTAAATTCGTTTATCACGGTGTCCTTGACAAAATAGCTCGAATCTTTGTCCGCGAAACGGTAGACATTCGGGAAGCCGTAGTCTTTCACATACCCGCTCACGATTCCCGCGGTGTCCGTCTTAGCCAACATCCGCCAGTCATAATTCGAGCACGAGTCATCGTCGTCGGGCTTCGAGTAAACCTCCACATACGACAACGGTTCTCCGGCATCCGAAACCACATGGAAAGCGACGTCAAACGTGTGGTTATAGTCCTGCGAAGTGCCGTCACACGCCATAAACACAGACATCGCCGCCGTCAGCGTCACCACTTTTATTATCTTTCCAAGATATTTCATTACCAATAGGCTCTTGCCCGTTTTTCGACTGCAAAGATACATTTTTTTTCACTTTCATATTATAGTTCATTATATTTTTGTATCTTTGCAAAGTGTTGAGCCGATTGCTCGACATGACATAATTAACCTGATTTCTAATCCAAAAGCCTAACACCTGATGGAAAAGAGAATTGGAACGATAACACTCTTAGTGTCCGACCGCAGCCAGTCGGAGTCAATC
>JAFZTV010000072.1 GCA_017618625.1 Bacteroidales bacterium
AGCATCACCAGCGTGATGATGATATTCTCCACTCCGAGTTTCTTTATCAGCTTGAAGCGACTCAGACGCTGCACCCTCCGGAGGAATGCCATCACACCGACGTCGATGGCGTGACTGTTGTTCAATATCCAGAACGCACCGCCGACCATAAGGATGAAGATGACGATGTCGGCTTTGTCGCAGAAACCGTTATAGAGCGCCGAGAAAACCTGCCAAGTCTGCGGAGCAGCATCGACTCGATGGAATGAATCGTTGACAACGACTTCACGACCATCTACGGTATGTCTCGAAAACTCGCCTGCCGGGATGACCCAAGTCATCACCGCCGCCAGCACGATAAGGGCGAAGACAATGGTAAAAGTATGTGGGATGCGTTTCATGTTTATCAGAAATCAGCTGATAGCAGTTGGTTTATATTAGAGAGCTATTGCGGTAACGTTTGTCGCCAGACACATCCTCACCGAACCAGTCGGGTTTTACAAAGCTGTCGGCAGCGGCGGTGTCGGGGAACTCAACCTCGACAAGACGCAAGCCGTCGTTGTGTCCATGAAAGATGTCCAACTCTGCCACAAGGTTTGAGTAAAGACCGTCGCCTTCGCTGCGACGCAGGTCGATGCGATAACGTGTCTTGCTGACCATACGCCCTTCGCATTTTGTTTTCAAAAGCTCGTATTTTTCGGCAGATATCGAAAACTCCTCCTCGCGGTTGTGGATAGCAGAACTATCGGTACGCACTTTCTCTTTGACGGTGAGGATATAGGCATCGCCCGCCCTGCGGATGCGCAGAGTGGGCGATGTGCAGAGGTAGCCTTGCTCTATCTCGACGTGGGGGTAGCTGTCGAGATTGGCAGGAAGCTCACGGACGAGATATTTGCGTTCGATCTCCATCAGAGCGACGCAAGGCAAGCGGTGACATTCTTCTCTATACGGGCAGCGATATCGGAGCACTCGTCGGCTTTCTGGAAACGCTCGCCGGTGATATGTTCGTAGAGCTCGATGTAACGGTCGGTGATGGAATTGACAATCTCGTCGGTCATCTCGGGCACTTTCTGTCCTTCCTTGCCTTGGAATCCGTTAGCCATAAGCCACTCACGCACAAACTCCTTGGAGAGCTGACGCTGATGCTCACCCTTGGCCAGACGCTCTTCATAGCCGTCGGCATAGAAATAGCGGCTGCTATCGGGGGTATGGATTTCGTCGATAAGATAGATTTTGCCGTCGCGTTTACCAAACTCATACTTGGTATCGACCAGGATAAGTCCTTTCTCGGCTGCAATCTTTGTGCCACGCTCGAAGAGGGCGAGCGCATAACGCTCCAACTGCTCGTAGTCGGCTTTGTCAACCAAGCCCGTACGGATAATCTCGTCACGGCTGATGTTCTCGTCGTGACCTTCGTCGGCTTTGGTGGTCGGAGTGAGTATCGGTGTTGGGAACTTCTGGTTCTCAACCATACCTTCGGGCAGCTGAACGCCACAGAGGGTACGAGCTCCGGCTTTATATTCACGCCAGGCGCTGCCCGCAAGGTAACCGCGGACAATCATCTCGACGCGGAAACCTTCACATTTCAACCCAACAGTAACCATCGGGTCGGGGGTGGCTATCTTCCAGTTGGGGACGATGTCGGCGGTGGCATCGAGGAACTTGGCTGCAATCTGGTTCAGAACCTGTCCTTTGTATGGGATGCCCTTGGGCAGCACCACGTCGAAGGCCGAGATGCGGTCGGAGACAACCATTGCCATATATTTGTCGTCGATGTTGTAAACGTCGCGCACTTTGCCCACATAGAGGCTTTTCTGTTTCGGGAAATGAAAATCGGTCTTAACTATTGCTTGCATTGTATTTTATTGTGATTAGTGATTAGTGAATAGTGAATTGACAAATGACAACGCCTGACACTTAAAACTTACAGCTTAAAGCTAAACATCCACCTCTTTTGCGAAGAAGGTGAAATTCACCTTGCCGTAGTTGCGGTGCTGCCAGAAATAGGAGTGCTCCTCAAACGAATACTCCTTCGGGTGTTCCAGGATAAGGATGCCATCGGGGTTGAGAAGGTCTTTTTCGAACACCATGTCGGGTAGCTGTGGGAGGGATTCGTGGGCGTAAGGTGGGTCGGCAAAGATGATGTCGAACTTCTTGTAGGCACGTTTGAGCAGGTCGAACACATCGGCTCTCACCACATGGAGGTTGTGAACATTGAGGCGGGCTGCCGACGACTTTATGAAGTCGGTGCAAGGGCCGTTGATATCGACAGCGGTGACATCCTTGGCTCCACGGGATACAAACTCGAAAGTGATGGAGCCCGTGCCGGCAAAGAGGTCCATGACGGAGCAGTCCTCGTAGTCGACGTAGTTGTTGAGAATGTTGAAAAGACCTTCCTTGGCCATGTCGGTGGTGGGCCGGACAGGCAGGTTGGTCGGAGGGTTGAGCCTACGACCCTTGAGGGAACCGGAGATGATGCGCACCTGTCCTAGAATTTAGAACACCAAGACATTCCTGTAAACATGGATGTTTCGAAACTCTTCGTTGTTGCAAGTGAAGGGGTGCCCGGTGTAGAGTTTCACCTGCGGGAAATATTTGACGAACATGTCGTAAATCGTCTTGTCGATATCACCGCAAAGCCAGAGCGTAAGGGCGGTGTTGTCGATTCCAAGCGACTTGGCCAAAGTCAACGCCCTGTACATGACATCACCCTGCGTGGGGCACTCGTATGAGTTGGACAGTTGAAGCTGTCCGCCCGACGAGGCAACGACATCGCAGCATCCACGGCGCACGTTGAGCAGCATGACGGGGTCGCTTTGCTGGACAAACTCCGGCACAACGAATTTTGAATACTGACAACGAACCCTGATGCCGGGGAAGGTGATTTTGAAGGCGGAGACGGCTGTTGAATCGGCCGAGAAGACGACGTATGATTTCAGCAACTCGTTGTAGTCGCTGAAACAAGTGGTGCCCGACTTCGTGTTGCCGACCAATGAGAGATACTGCCGTTCGCGGCCTCTCTCGTAGAGATGCTCGGGAAGCCACGACGAGAGCTCGGTGGTGGCAATCAGTTCGGCCTCTTTGAAACCGAAAGTCATAATCTTCTTGTCGGCGAACAGGGATTTGATGTCTGCCGCGATGGTGGCAATGGAAGCATTCGTGTCGAGTGCCACATCGCAATAATGGAGCAGATGTCGGTTGCCGGCGAAAATTGTGAACGAAAAGCCATCCGGCTTGAGCGAGATGGAAAGTTTCTTGTCGGCAGAACTGACCTCAGCAGTGTCCGCTATGTAGGTTTTAATTGTGTAGGCCATTTGTATTGATGCTTGATTTAAGACGGTGCACTATAAAGAAAAGCCCCCGACGTAAGCAAATCGGGGGCGTAGTTTGAACACATGTTATTACTCGAAGTTGCCTTCGATGATGGACTCGTCCATGCTTCCGAATTTCCAGCCGGGATATTTGTTGCCGGAGACGAGTTTGTCTTTCTTGTTGACGACAAGCTGACGGTCGCAGTCGCTCATGAGGCGGTCAATATCGACTTTGACCTCGACCACCGGGACGTTGAAGCCACCAGTGGACTCTTTCAAGCCGGCATGGATTTCAAACTCTTCGGTGGTTCCTTTGGGGTAAGGCAGGAAGCGGAGGTGGAGGATTTCCTCGTCGGTCATCTGACGCACAGAACCGTCGGCCAGGGTGATGGGCAGTTTGCCGTTTTCACGGAGCTGCTTGATGGGGTTGACGAGGGTGTCCTTGCGAGCGATATAGCCCTTCTTGATGGCTTCAAGCTCGGAGATTTCCTCGAGGACAAAGTTGCTGTCCTGCGGGAATTTGTCGCGGAAGACGACCTTTGTGGTGATACGGAGGCTGTCCTCGTTGAGCAGACGGCCGAAAAGGGTGTCGAAATTACCGCAGTAGCAGTTGTAGGTCTGCTTGTAGGCTTCTTCGAGGGTACGGATGGCCCGGAGCTTTTCGGCGCAGGCTACGCCGCGTTTGCTGTATTCTTCGTCGAATTTCACAGGTTTGCTGATGCTCAGATAGAGCCAGACGCCGAGGCCTATCACAACGATGGCCAGGACGGCCTCAATAATGATTTTTACTGTTTTATTCATTGTTTGATATTTTATATTTCCTGATAAGATGCTCTAAAAGCAATGCAAAAATACAAATAAAAGTTAATAAATAGGCTTCACTGGTATAAAGTTTTTTTCATTCTTGTTCGCGATGATGCAGAACAACGTGACAATCAAAGTTTTCTCGCAGGCGCTGAGCTATAAATTCGGCACAATACACAGAGCGATGTTGGCCGCCTGTGCAGCCGAAAGAGACCTGAAGATGCGAAAACTTGCGCTCGGTGTATTTCTTCACCGACTGTGACACCAACGCATACGCATGCTCAAGAAACTGCGTTACCGAGTCCTCTTTTTGCAGGAAGTCGATGACCGACGGGTCTTTGCCTGTGACGTTGCGATATTCTGGATAGCGGCCTGGGTTGGGCAGTGCACGGCAGTCGAAGATGAATCCTCCGCCGTTGCCGGACGAATCTGTTGGAAGGCCTTTCTTGTACGAGAAACTGCCTACGGTGACGGTGAGCGTGTCGGAGGGAATGGTGGATGCCGACGTGTTTTCCGACTGCTGACCGCCGACTGCCAACCGCGAGTTTATTATGGTGTCGAGAACCTGTCGTAGATGGGGAATGTCCAGCTCTTTTGGCAGTTTTTCCACCACGGTACGCAAATTCGTAACCGCAAGGGGTATGCTTTTTATGAAATACTCCTTGCGCTCGAAAAGGCCCCGGTAGCCGTAAGCACCCATGGCCTGAAGAATTCGGATGAGGACATAGGAGTAGAAACGTGCCTCAAACTGCGTGTTTTCCGACTGCCGGCTGCCTACCGCCAACTTGGAATAGGTGTCGATGTAATGCCTGAGGAGTTCCTGTCTTATGGCTTCGGGAATCTCGGCCTTTGAGCTGTAGAGTAGCGATGCAACGTCGTATTGTGGTGCTCCACGGCGCGCACCTTGGTAATCGATGTAGTAGAGTTGTGACAGGTCACCTGTGTCCGCCTGCTGAGCGCTCACAACCATGATATTGCGGGTTTGGAAGTCGCGGTACATAAACGAGCCGCAGTCACCTGCAAGAAGATAGTCGATAAGGGTGTGGAAGTCGTTTTCAAGAAGCTGCTCGTCAAACGGGATGTAGAGGAGTTTCAGGAAGTGGTACTTGAAATAGTTGAGGTCCCACTGTATGGCCTGGCTGTCGAAGTCGGGGCGCGGGTAGGCATGGGAGAAGTCGAGGTCGCGACAGCGTGTCTGTATGACTGCAAGGTCGGAAAGTACTTGCTTGTACAGCTGAAGTGTTTCTCTGTCAAATCCTTCGCCTCGCTGACGTTTGGCATAGAGGTAGGAGTATAAGGTTGTGTCGCCGAGGTCTTGCTGTAGGTATGTGCGACGGTCGTCGCTGACAGCATAAAGCTCTGGCACAGAGATGTGGCGTGCCAGCATCTCACGGGTATAGTAGAAAAAGGCTTCATTCTCTCTGACGTCGTCGTTGATGGCGGCTATACAGGTGATGTCGCCTGCCGTGAGTCGCAGGTATTTGCGGTTTGAGCCGTTGGCACCAAGCAGTGAGTGGCGTTCACAATCGACGCCTGCCCACCGACGAAAGAGGGCAAGTGCTGAAGATATGTCGTTTTCCAACTTTTGCGATTACGTTAATGCGTGAGCATCATCTGCTCGCACTCTGTTGTTACTCTGCGGTGTTTTGTTCGCCGTCGTTCTCTTTGCGCAGTTCGTCGAGCATACGGCAGGTACCCGAGAAGGCTGCACCGGGCTCTATGGCGAGCTTGTTGATAAGGATGTCGCCTTTGACAACGGCAGTCGAATGGAGCGTGAGGACCTCCTTGACAGATATGTTACCGTCAACACGTCCAATGATGTTGGCGTTCTGGCAGACCACATTTCCTTTGACCTGTCCCGACTCACCGACGACAAGTTTGCCGTTGAGCTGGATGTTTCCGTCTAGACGGCCGTCGAGGCGGAAGTCGCCCTGTGCGGTGATGTCACCTTTAATCTGTGTTCCGTTGCTGATTGTGTTGACCGATGTGTTTTCCATTTCAAATGTTTTTGCCATGATGAAAATTATTTGATTATTTGATTGTATTACTGGTTAATTGTATTTCGTCAAATGTGTTTTCCGGCTGCTAACGATAGTATTTCCTGAAGAACAGTCGGTAGGCTTCTACATTCTTGCGGTTGTAGAAGGTGGTGTAGTTCTGGGTGGATATTGGGAACACCTCGTAGTAGTCGCTGTCAAACTCGTTGAGCGGGCTTTCGGGCTGCTGTAGGTGGGTGTAGTATAGCATCGCTTCGGCTGCGTTCTTGAAGCGGTGTATGGTGACCATCTGCGTGGAGTCGGTAAACATGAGTGCATTGACCTTGTAGCCGGCGTTCGAGTAGTACTGTGCATTGAAATCGGCAATGCGGTACTGGAACTCGGTGGCCCGTATCTTCTTGTCGTTGACCAGGATGATGACGTAATGCTGAAGTGATTCTTTATATCTGAAATATAGTGCCTCGGCTGGAAGCTGCTCTTCTTCGGGCGGGGTTTCAGGCTCGAGGGTGCGTGGGGTGCGGCCTGTGGCAACGGTCTCTTCTTCGGGGGTGATGGTCTCTGCTGTCTCTGGTTCCTCGACGTATGCGTCGCCTTTAAGGTACTTGAGCTGCAGCTGCGCGAGCGGGACGATGGAGTCTGTCTTGTCGCTGACGGCTATGATATTTTCAAAGGCTGCGATGGCTTTCTCCTTCTCTCCTATCCTGGCGTATGACATGGCTTTCCAGTAGTCGAACTTTACGAGCATGGGGTCGCCGGCAAAACTCTCTCGTGCCACTCCTGCCTGGTTGATAACCTCGTTGTAGCGACGTTTGCGGAACATGGCGTAAAGGTCCTCATATTCGTCCTTGACACGCTGCTCACGTCGTATAATCTCTTTGTAGTAATCCTCGTCGCGTATGAGGTTGGCGTAGTCGCTGTCGGGGAATCCCATGAGTATCATGTCTCTGTAGTAGTTGGCCTGAGGGGTGTTGCCCTGCTTGGTGTATATGCGGTAGAGCATGTAGAAGGCCTGCACAATCTCGTCGTTCTCTGGAAATTCGTTTGCCATACGCAGGTAGCACTCCAGTGCACGCGGCACATTGCCGATACCGTCGTAGTAGATATATCCGGCATTGAGCAGCGCGACGGCTATCTCGGCTCGCATGGAGTCTTTCTGCTCTATGGTGGTTGGAAGGTCTTTGGTGTAGTATGCTACGTTGTGCGGGTCGTTGGGGTCGGCTCCTCGGGGCTGTTTCTCCTCGGTGGAGGTTGTGTCGCTGTCGTCGGTCTCGGTGTCTGTCTGTGTCTCCTCTTCGGCCATCGCCAACATGTTCATGCCCAGCAGGCCTTTCTTCGAGAGGAACCAGTAGTCTTCAAGTGTTCGCATGCCCCAACGCTGACGGAAGGTCTCCTTGCCTTTCTGCACGGTGTTGTGGTTGTAGAAATACCAGTCGCCGGTCAAGGTGTTCTGTGCCGCCTTGGTGTCTGATGCAATCTGGGCCAGCAGTTCGCGTTCTTTGGCCTCTTCCTCCTGTTTTTTGAGGTCTTCTATCTTCTTTCTTATAAGTGCGTCGCGCTCTGCTGCCGGCATCTCCGAAACAGCTATCAGGCTGTCGTTGCGGTCTATGACTCGAGTGTACGAAACCAGGGCTGTAAGCACGTCGTACCTCGATTTAATCTCGCCATAGTGGGGATATTCACGTGTGATTATCTGCATGGCGGTGTCGTAGTAATTCTGCGAGAGGTCGTAGTTTTCATAGACGTCATACAGAACTTCGGCCAGTCTGAGGGCCGACTTGGCTTTCTGGGGCTGGTTCTTGGTCGAGACGGCCACCGACTGCTTGTAGCTGTCGCAGGCTTTCTTGGCGTTCTTCACCCCCATGTACATCTCGCCCATGGCATAGTATATCTGGTCGCGGTATTCCTCGTTCTTGCTCTCCTTGAGCATTCGGTTCAGCTGTTTCTCGAGCTTGGGGATGTCGGTGTGTTCCAAGTCGGCACAGGATGCAATGTTAAGGCGCGCATTGAACTCCATCACATAGAGTTCGGTGTTCTTTATCGCTTTCTGGTAGTATTTGGTGGCGGTGGGTTTCTTGTTCAGCTTCTGATATATCTGAGCCATGATGAAATACAGGCGAGCCTTGGTTTCTCTGTCGTGGGTGGTCTCCAGGGCAAGCTTTATATATTCGACCGCCTTCTTGTAGCGTTCCTGCGGCAGGAGGCTCTCGACCATAGCCATGTAAAGCTTCGAGTCGAGTTTGCCCGCAAAGGCTCCCTCTTTCATCTTCTGCACCAGCTGGTCAAGTTCCTGTTCGGCAACCATGTATTGCTTGTCGGCAGTGTGGCAGCGTGCCATGAGAATCTTTGCTTCGTCGCCTTCCTTGGTGCCGGCAAACTGGGCAGACATCATCTGGCAGGTGTTCTCGGCCGACACATAGTCATGTTCGTAAAACGAGCCGTAGGAGGTCAGCATGTAGCATTTGCGGATATATGGCACATGTTCTTTGCCATACACAAAGATGCTGTGCTTCTTTATTCCCTTCACGCCTTTCTCTATGGCTCGGTCAAACTTGGGTTTTGCCGACATGGCCTCGGCGGTGGTTCCCAGCTTGTAAACGGGCAGAATCTGGGTGTAGTCGTCGTTCACCTTTTTGTTCAGGTCCTTCACTCCTTCTTTCAGGCTCTCGTTGCCGTTCCACCACACGTTGTAGTGTGCCGTGAGGTTGTGATAGCGTATGTTGGCCCACTTGGCCTTGCTGGTCGAGCACGACTGCATGGTTAAAAGGGTAGAAAAGGCCAAAAGGATTAGAAGCGGAACGCACACAACGCGAGTCCCTTTCAACCCTCTGGAACCTTTATGACCGATTAACCCCAACATATCAACAAAAAAACATCCTACACATTAAACCTGAAATGCATTATATCTCCGTCCTGCACCACATAGTCTTTTCCTTCGACGGCCATCTTGCCTGCCTCTCGGCATTTGGCTTCGCTTCCGAGTGTCACATAGTCGTCGTATTTTATCACCTCGGCACGGATAAAACCTCGTTCAAAGTCGCTGTGTATGATACCTGCCGTCTGGGGTGCCTTCATACCCTTGCGGAAAGTCCATGCTCTGCATTCTTTCGGCCCTGCGGTGAGGAATGTCTGCAAACCCAGCAGTTTGTAGGCGGCTTTGATAAGTCGGTTCACTCCCGACTCCGACAATCCCAGGTCTTCCAAAAACATCTGTTTTTCCTCGAATGTCTCCAGTTCGGCTATGTCGGCTTCTATGGCTGCTCCAATGACCAGCACTTCGGCAGCTTCGCCACTCACTTCGGTCTTCACCATCTCGACATATTTGTTGCCGTTTTTCACCGACCCTTCATCGACATTGCATACATACAGTACTGGCTTGGCCGTGAGCAGCATAAGGTCTTTCGCTGCTTCAAGCTGACTGTCGTCCAGTTCGACTGTCCTGGCGTTCTTTCCGCTCAGCAGGGCAGCTTTGTACAGGTCCATCACCTCTACAAGTTTTTTTGCTTTGGCGTCGCCTCCTGCTTTTGCTTTCTTCGCCTCTTTCTCGTATCGGTTCTCTATGGTTTCCAGGTCTTTGAACTGCAATTCCAGGTCTATCGTCTGCTTGTCTCTTATTGGATCAACGCTGCCGTCAACATGAGTCACATTGTCATCGTCGAAACAGCGCAGAACATGTATAATGGCATCGCAGGTACGAATGTTGCCCAGGAACTTGTTGCCGAGTCCCTCTCCCTTGCTGGCGCCCTTGACAAGTCCGGCTATATCGACAATCTCGACCGTAGCCGGAACCACGCTGGCGGGATGTTCTATCTCGACCAGCTTGTTGAGCCTCTCGTCAGGCACCGTTATAACTCCCACGTTAGGTTCGATGGTGCAGAACGGGAAATTTGCCGCCTGAGCCTTGGCGTTGCTCAAACAGTTGAATAGGGTTGACTTACCGACGTTTGGAAGTCCTACTATGCCACATTGTAAACTCATATCTTGATTGTTGTCTGTGAATCGTGATTAGTGATTAGACAAATGGTACTTTATAACAACTTGAAACTTAGAATTCCACATAATTGGTTCGGCGGTCGAACTCTTTCGAGCGACTGCGCACATTGCTGTTTTTCTTCACGACGGGTTCTTCCGGTTTCACCTCGTTCGCCTTAGTTTCCTTGTTCTCAACAGTAGCCTCGCTCACATCTTGTTTCTCTTGTGTCTTGACCGTTTCAGTTTTTTCCGCCACGGCGGCTATCACGGGGCCGTTGCCGACCTCGTATTCAACCGTCTCGCTGGCTAGATTGCCCTCATAATCCACAGAACGCACCGTGATGTGGAAGCATGGTTGGCGACGCTCGTAACGCACATAGCACAACCCCTCGAATCGCAGCTCGTAGAGGGCGGCTGCCAGAAGCTCCTTGTATATCGGGTCTTCCGTCACGATACGTCCGTTCTCGTCCATGAAGCGGGTGTATGAGATGTCGAAAGTGGTGCCATAAACATGGCACGAATTCTCGCTGGCATTACCGTTCACCCTGCGGAGACGCCCTACGTCATGGCTGCTGCGCAACAGGCTTGTCACTATGGGACGCACCTTTTGTTTCACCTCACGCTCTACCTGGATTTCCTCGAACCGATGGCCGATATATGTCAGCAGCCTTGCGGCCTGCGGCACAAGGTAGGGTTTGGAATGGCGCAAGGTGTCTATCACGTAGTCGTTGCAGGTCTCGACAGGAACGAGCTCGTAGCTGTCTGCCGGGTCGGTCAGGTTGTCGGGGTTGCGCAAGCCGTTGCTGCGGGCGGCTTCTATCTGCACATCGTTCATGTCGGGGAACATCTCGGAATAGGACTTGGCCGACACCTTGGGTATCTCGCTGCGCAGCAAGCGGCTGTGGCTCTCGGTCACCACCGTATCGTCATCGCCCGACTTGTGTCCGCCGGCAAACTTCCACGCACAGAACACACCACCGGCGACCAGCATCAAAAGCACAATCCATACTATGCCACGATTGTTCCTTCTATGTCTGCTACGGGAGTTCAAGTTGTTAATGCGTTATTGCGTTAATGTGTTATTGTGTTAGTAACTGAACGATTGAAACTTAAATTTCCTTTTCAATCAAGTAAGTGTTTCTGGTCGAGGAGTTTCGGCAAACCAGCTCGCCGATGAATCCGGCCAGGAAAAGGACCATTCCTATCAGGGTGAAGAACATGGACAGGAAGAACCACACGCTGCGGGTCAGGGCTATGATGTGTGCCAGTCTCAACACAATGACCACCACCAACGCCACAAAGCCGAACAGGAAGGCGACACTGCCGATGAGTCCGAAGAAATGCATCGGCTGCTTCCCGAACTTCGACATAAACATGATACTCATCAGGTCCAGATAGCCGTTCACAAAGCGGTCCATTCCGAATTTCGTCACCCCGAACTCCCTCTTTCTGTGCTGCACCACCTTCTCCCCTATCTTCTTGAATCCCGCCCACTTGGCTATCACTGGAATATACCTGTGCATCTCGCCGTAAACCTCTATCGATTTAACAACATCCTTCCTGTAAGCCTTCAAGCCGCAGTTGAAGTCGTGCAGCTTTATGCCGCTCATCTTGCGCGTTGTCCAGTTGAAGAACTTCGACGGGATGTTCTTCGCCAGCTTCGAGTCATAGCGTTTTTTCTTCCATCCGCTCACAAGATCGTAGCCTTCCTCTTTTATCATGCGGTACAGCTCAGGCACCTCGTCGGGGCTGTCCTGCAGGTCGGCATCCATGGTTATCACCACATCGCCTTGAGCCACTCCGAATCCAACGTTCAGTGCTGCCGATTTCCCGTAGTTCCTGCGGAATTTCACTCCCCTGTAGCGTGGGTTGGCGTCATGCAGTCCTTCCACAACCGACCAAGAGCCGTCATTGCTTCCGTCGTCAACCATGACCACCTCGTAGTCAAAGTGGTTTTCCTCCATCACACGGTCAATCCACTTGGCCAGGTGAGGCAGCGACTCCGCCTCGTTATACAAAGGAACTATAATCGAAATATCCATACTTTGAATGTTTATATGTTTTCTATTGATAAGCTTACTTGAAACTAAAAACTTGAAACTATTTATCTCGCCCTGTGCGGACACGCACATCCGCCTTCTCGGTCCTGAAAAAAAGTGCTCCGAAGAAAGTCACTATTATCGACGTCAGAAAAGTGTTCACAAACCCGAACATCAAGGCCCACATTCCTGGGTTCAGTGCCGCCAGATACCCCTCTGTCTGCGAGTCGTCGGTCTTGAATCGCTGGGCATAGAGCTCGGTCATTTCAGGGTACAGCACTCCGCAGTAGAGCCATACGAACAGTCCATATAGCACGGCAGCCACAAGTCCTGTTCCAAGTCCCATAAGCAGCAGCTCTTTCATGGTCACTTTCCCATCCGGCAACGACCGTCTGTAAAAATACATCGACACCACAATCCCCACCACAAGCAGGCCGTCTTTCCCCAGGTCTGCCGGGGTTGCGCATGGTGCTCCGGACCAATGTCTGACCAGCAAGTACAGCGAGAGCACAAGTCCCGAGAGGGCTCCCCAGCGGAGGTATGCCAGCCGGTAGTTGCCGTGAATCTCTGACTTATATCTTCTGATAATGTTTCCCATACGCACGTGCGATAGTTGTAATAATAAACTGCAAATATACGCAAATTATTGTGTTCCGACAGGTCATTTATGAACTACTAATCAACAATTTTTCAGGGGTGTGTTAATCTCTTATCTGTCTGCTCTGAAAAAAGAAAAAGCAGCCTTGTTTTCCAGGCTGCTTTCTTTTGGTTCAGGATATGACTGCGTCAGGGTTTCAGGTCTATGTGCAGTTCCTCCAGCTGTTCTTTGGCTATCGGTGAGGGGCTTCCGCTCATGACATCGCGTCCACTGTTGTTCTTGGGGAAGGCAATGAAGTCGCGTATTGAATCCACACCGCCGAAAATTGAGCAGAGTCTGTCAAATCCGAAGGCAAGTCCTGCATGTGGTGGAGCTCCGTAGGTGAAGGCATCCATCAGGAATCCAAACTGGGCGTATGCGCTCTCGTCTGTAAACCCGAGTGTGTGGAACATCTTGTTCTGCAGCTGACGGTCGTGTATTCTTATGGAGCCGCCTCCCACCTCTACTCCGTTGATTACTATGTCGTATGCGTTGGCACGTATTTCTCCCCAGCGGTTGGGGTCGTCCAGCAGTGTCTCGTCCTCTGGCTTGGGTGCTGTGAATGGGTGGTGCATAGCATAGTAGCGCTGGGTCTCGTCGTCCCATTCCAGCAATGGGAAATCGACAACCCACAGCGGAGCATATTTCTGTGGGTCGCGGAGTCCTAGACGGCTGCCCATCTCAAGTCTGAGGGCACAGAGCTGCACTCGGGACTTCATCGGCTCTCCGCAAAGCAGTAGCATGAGGTCTCCCGGCTTGGCTCCGAATTTGTTGGCTATTGCCTTCAGCTCCTCCTGGCCATAGAACTTATCTACCGACGACTTGAATGTTCCGTCGGCATTGTATTTGACATATACCATTCCGCCGGCTCCTACCTGCGGACGTTTCACAAACTCTGTGAGCTCGTCAAGCTGCTTGCGCGTGTATTCAGCACAGCCTTCCGCACAGATTCCCACCACAAGTGGTGCGTTGTCAAACAGTCCAAAGCCGTGATTTTTAACTACATCATTGACCTCTACGAACTCCATTCCAAAGCGTTTGTCGGGTTTGTCGCTGCCGTAGAGTCTCATTGCATCATGCCACGAAATACGCTCAAACTCAGCGAATTCAAGTCCTTTCATCTCCTTGAAAAGGTGCTTGGCTAACCCCTCGAACATCTGCAGCACATCCTCCTGCTCCACAAACGACATCTCGCAGTCAATCTGTGTGAACTCGGGCTGACGGTCGGCTCTGAGGTCTTCATCGCGGAAACAGCGTACAATCTGGAAGTATCTGTCCATTCCGGCCACCATAAGCAGCTGCTTGTACTGCTGTGGACTTTGTGGCAGTGCGTAGAATTCACCGGGGTTCATGCGGCTGGGCACCACAAAGTCGCGTGCTCCTTCTGGTGTCGATTTGATGAGCATCGGGGTCTCTACCTCGAGGAAGTTCTGCGAGCTGAGGTAGTTGCGCACCAGCATAGCCATCTGATGTCTCAGTATGAGGTTGTTCTTCACCGGATTGCGACGGATGTCCAGATAGCGGTATTTCATACGCAGGTCATCTCCTCCGTCGCTCTGGTCTTCTATGGTGAAAGGCGGCACTTTCGACTCGTTGAGCACGGTGAGCTTGCTTACCTGAATCTCAATCTCTCCGGTCGGTATCTTGGTGTTCTTTGATGAACGTTCAATGACGGTGCCTGTGACCTGCAGCACATACTCTCGGCCTAGTTTGCGAGCCTGCTCACAGAGTGCTGCATCCGTCTCCATGTTGAAGGCAAGCTGTGTTATGCCGTAGCGGTCACGAAGGTCTATGAAGGTCATACCGCCTAGGTCGCGGCTACGCTGGAGCCATCCGCAGAGGGTCACCTGCTGTCCGACATTCGATATATTCAGTTCCCCACAAGTATTTGTACGATACATAGTTGTGATTGTTTATGTTAGATGTTGATATGTTTAATGTTGATATGTTTAATATTGAAAAGGTAACTGACCACTCAAAACTTAAAACTCAAAACTCACTATCACACCATCTTCAAAAATCCAACCTCTTTGTCTGTAAGTTCACGGTAGCGTCCACGCGGTAGGTCCTTCTTGGTGAGCCCCGCAAAGATGACGCGGTCAAGTTTGTGTACCTCATAGCCGAGGTGCTCGAATATGCGTCTAACTATGCGGTTGCGCCCTGAATGGAGTGCAACACCCACCACACGTTTGTCGTTGAATCCGTCTGCATACTGCACATCATCGACCTTTATCGGGCCGTCTTCAAGTTCTATCCCCTCAAGCATCTTTTTCATGTCCTCGCGGGTGACGGCTTTGTTCAGCTCAACCTGATATACCTTATAAACCATGGTCGATGGATGCGTCAGTTTGCGTGCCAGCTCTCCGTCGTTGGTAAAAAGTAGGAGTCCCGTGGTGTTGCGGTCCAGACGACCTACAGGATAGATTCGCTCACGGCAGGCACCGTCTATAAGCATCATGACGGTCTTGCGCTCCTGTGGGTCATCCACAGTGGTGATATACCCTTTAGGCTTGTTCATGAGGAAGTAGCGTTTGGCCTCTGCGCTGAGGGTCTCTCCACCGTATGACACAACGTCACCGGGTTTGACCTGATAACCCATCTGTGTGACAATCTGTCCGTTGACTTTCACACTTCCTGCTTCTATAAGTCGGTCTGCTTCACGACGGCTGCAAATGCCCGCGTTGGCAATATATTTGTTCAGACGTACCGTCTCCTTGTCTGTTCTACGAGCCGCTGTTCTCCTTACTGCCGGTCTCTCTCCGCTGGCAGCCCTTCCTGCAGGCTTACGTTCAAACGTTCTGCGTTCTCCCCTCTCCTGCTTTTCTCCAAAGCTCTTCTTTGCAGGCCTACGTTCAAACGATTTACGTTCTCCCCTCCCCTGCTTTTCTCCAAAGCTCTTCTTTGCAGGCCCATCCTCTTTCTTGAAGGTACGCTTCTGCTGCTCCGACGGCTTTCCGTCAGTCTTTGGACGCCTTGTAGTGCGTCCCGGTTCACTCCTGCGTGGTTTATTCTCCTTGTTCACTATATGATTGTTGTTATGTTTACCAAACTTAAAACTTAAAATTTACAGCTTAAAACTCAAAATCTCATCTTATACGGAAAAGCAGCGTCCGACTCCTGCTTTTTTCTGATGTCTGCAACCTCCTTGGCTAGTCTCAGCAGTATTTCAAGTTTCATCTGCTTGAGCCACGAGATAGCCACCTCGTCTTTCCTGCAGGCCATGCAGAACATGAAGTTCGCACGGTGCAGATTCTTCAGCACCCACGCTCTCGCAGCATCTTCTCCGTCAATGGCATGGCTGAGTAGTCCCAGCCAGTGGTAGCCATGTTTCACAAGCCATGCTTCGGCATCCTCGTCTTCCTGTATGAAATTGCAGAAGGCTGCAAGTTCTGGATAGCCCGCGTTGACCAGCCAGTTGAAGAAATCGTCCTTGCCGGTAAAAGCCTGCTGCAAAGCCAGCAGCACCTTCACATCATATTTCAGCAGGCCTAGTTGCATTTCCTTTTGCGTTAATTTGCTCTTGTGTTTGCGATTCAAATTAGTTTCTCAACTCTAAGTTCATTCTGACTTCACACGGACTTCATACGGAGTTTGTGGACTGTTTTTACCTTTCAGACGGGTGTCGTGGTGCCTTATGACTCCAAACAGATTGCTATCCTCTCAGCTTCGCGCCGAGCTGCTTCTCGAAGTTGCCCTGCAGCTTCGCCATCACAGACTCGATCTGCTTGTCGGTCAGAGTCTTGTCGTTGTCCTGCAGGATGAAGCTCACAGCATACGACTTCTTGCCGTCTTCAACGCCCTTGCCTTCATAGACATCGAAGAGCGACACGCTCTTGAGCAGCTTCTTCTCCGTGGAGTACGCAACCTTCTCTATCTCAGCAAAGGTAACACCCTTGTCAATGACCAGTGCCAGGTCGCGGCGCACCTCTGGGAACTTGGGCAGCTCCTTGTAAGTGACCTCTTTGTCGGGGTAGTTCTTGAGCATAAGCGACCAGTTGAAATCGGCATAGAACACCTCCTGCTTGCAGTCCATCTTCTTCAGCAATTCGCGTCCGAGTCGTCCAAAGCTCAGCAAAAGCTTCTTGCTGTCCCGAAGGACGACATCATAGCCTTCGGCATAGAACTTCTCTGTAGCCGGAACGAAATCAAGCCGTGTGACGTTGATACGCATCTTGGACAGGATGTTCATCACAAACTCCTTGAGGTTGTAGAAGTCCACCGGTGCCTGCTTCTGCTTCCAGTTTTCAGGTGCCGTTGCACCCGTCATAAAGAGCGACAGATGCTGCGTCTCTATGTATTTCTTGGTCACATCTACCGAGGCCGCATCCACAGGGATGTAGTCATGGTTGAGTACATAGGTGCGCCCGAACTCATAGAGCTTCTGGTCGAGGCACTTGTGGTTGAGGTTGCGCACCACACACTCCATGCCGCTGTAAAGCAGTGTCTGGCGCATCACGTTCAACTCCTTGCTCAGCGGGTTCAGAATCAACACGTTGTTCGCAGAGTCAAAGTCTGCATTGCCCTCGTAGTACTCGCTCTTGGTCAGCGAGTTGTTCATTATCTCGAAGAATCCGTTGTCGGAGAGGTAGTCAGCCACCCGGTTCTGCAACTTGCGGGGGTTTGGCTTGCTGCTGTAAGACAGGCAGCTGTTCAGCCGCTCGTCGAAGGTGATGTTGTTGTAGCCATAGATGCGCATAATCTCCTCCACTACGTCGCACTCTCTATATACATCCACCTTGCATGTGGGTATCTTGAGGAACATGCCGTCCTTCTCCTCTCTGACAATCTCTATGTTGAGCGAAGTCAAGGCTGTGCGGATTACATCGACGGGTATCTCCTTGCCTATCAGGTCAAACACGCGTTTGAAGTTTATCTCCACGTTGGCACGGTGAATCTGAGTTGGATATTCATCGACCATGGTGCCGCATATCTCGCCACCGGCCATCTCCTGTATCAGCTTCACAGCACGCTGCAGTGCCCAGATGGTAATGCTCGGATCACAGCCACGCTCAAAACGGAATGATGCGTCAGTCTTCAGTCCGTGGCGTTTGCTGGTCTTGCGCACTGTCACAGGGTTGAAATAGGCGCTTTCGAGGAAGACGTTGGTTGTCTGCATGGTCACACCGCTCTTCTCACCGCCGAACACTCCGGCTATGCACATAGGCTCCTGTGCATTGCATATCATAAGGTCGTTCTCGTCAAGCTTGCGCTCCACACCGTCAAGTGTCACAAACGGAGTTCCTGTCGGCATGGTTTTGACAACAACCTGGTTGCCTTCAATCTTGTCGGCATCGAAGGCATGCATCGGCTGACCAATCTCCATGAGCACGTAGTTGGTCACATCGACGATGTTGTTTATAGGACGGATGCCTACTGTACGCAACTTGTTCTGCAACCAGTCGGGTGACTCGGCCACCTTAACGCCTTTCAGGGTGATGCCTGTGTAGCGAGGGCAAAGGTCGGTGCGTTCCACCGTAACGCTTATTGCACCCTCGGTGGTCTTGGGCACCAGCGGAGCCGTCACTGGAGGTATCTGCAGTTTCAGCCCTGCCCCGTTGCGGGTGTTCAGTACAGCAACCACATCTCGTGCCACTCCTATGTGGCTGGTTGCATCGCTACGGTTAGCCGTGATGGCAACCTCAAGCGTATAGTCCTCCTCAACATGGAAGTATTCCTTTGCCGGCATTCCGACAGGTGAGTCATCAGGCAAAACCATGATACCGGCATGGTCGCTGCCCAGCTGCAACTCGTCGGCAGCACACAACATCCCTTCGCTCACAGCACCACGCAGTTTGCCCTTCTTTATCTCGAAGAACTCGGTGTCGGAGGTGTAGATTTTAGTGCCAATCTGTGCACACACGACCTTCTGGCCTGCTGCCACATTGGGTGCGCCACAGACGATGTTCAATGGGCGTTCATCGCCAACATCGACAGTGGTCAGATGCAGGTGGTCGCTGTTGTGATGGGGCTCGCAGGTCAAAACCTGGGCTATCACAACATGCTCCAGCCCGCCTTTTATGGTCTCCACTTTCTCAATGCCTTCAATCTCAAGGCCGCTGAAAGTCAGCAGCTCGTCAAGTTGCTCAGGCGTCATGTCGCCATAATCGACATACTCTTTCAACCATTTGTAAGAAATCTTCATATCAATCGAAACTTAATATGCAAAAACTTAATCTTTATACTTATTTCACCTTCGCCCAGCTGTCTTTGAGGGTGGCTGTGCGGTTGAACACCAGGTGGTCGGGGGTGGACTCCTTGTCGATGCAGAAATAGCCCATGCGCTCGAACTGGTAGCGGGCTATGCCGTCTTTCCAATTCTGACTTTCGGATTTTGAATTTTGAAGTGCGGGTTCAAGTTTGCAGTTCTTCAAAACCTTCAGCGAGTCGGGGTTCAGGTTGTCGAGGAAGGTCTTGCCTTCAGGACAGTCGTCTGGTGCCTCAACGGCAAAGAGACGGTCGAAAAGTCTCACCTCGGCATCAATGGCATGCTGAGCGCTCACCCAGTGGATGGTGCCTTTGACCTTGCGTCCGTCAGGAGCATCGCCACCACGGGTTGCAGGGTCGTAGGTGCAGTGGATGCAGGTGATGTTGCCGTCGGAGTCTTTCTCAACGCTCTGCGCTGTGACGAAGTAGGCATAGCGGAGACGTACCTCCTGTCCTATCGCCATGCGGAAATATTTCTTCGGGGCAACCTCCATGAAGTCCTCACGCTCAATGTAGAGTTCCTTCGAGAAGGGGACTTCACGGGTGCCGTCGGCCTCACATTCGGGGTTGTTGACTGCGGTGAGCATTTCGGTCTGCCCTTCGGGGTAGTTGTCTATAACCACCTTCACGGGGTCAAGGACTGCCATACGGCGCTGGGCCACCTTGTTGAGGTGCTCACGGAGCGAGAACTCAAGCAGAGAGTAGTCGATGATGTTGTCTCGCTTTGCAACACCTATGCGGTCGCAGAACGACTTGATGCTCTCGGGGGTGTAGCCTCTCCTGCGGAAGCCGCAGATGGTGGGCATACGAGGGTCGTCCCAGCCAGAGACATGGTTTTCCTTAACAAGCTGGAGCAGTTTGCGCTTGGACATCACGGTGTAGTTGATGTTAAGTCTTGCGAACTCGTACTGGTGGCTGGGGAATATCTCCAGCTTCTCGATGAACCAGTCGTAGAGAGGACGGTGGATGTCGAACTCAAGCGTGCAGATGCTGTGGGTTATGTTTTCGATGGAGTCGCTCTGACCGTGGGCATAGTCGTACATGGGGTAGATGCACCACTTGTCGCCTGTGCGGTGGTGGGAGGCATGGAGTATGCGGTACATGATGGGGTCGCGGAACTGCATGTTGGGGTGGGCCATGTCTATCTTGGCACGAAGGACCTTCTCGCCATCGGCAAACTCACCGGCTTTCATACGCTCGAAGAGGTCAAGGTTCTCCTCAACCGAGCGGTCTCTCCAGGGGCTGTTCTTGCCGGGCTGAGTCACAGTGCCGCGGTTGGCACGGATTTCGTCAAGGGTCTGGTCGTCAACATAAGCGAGACCTTTCTTTATCAGAGCGACAGCCCACTCGTAGAGCTGGTCGAAGTAGTCGGAAGTGTAGTGCACTCCGGCCCAGTGGAAACCGAGCCACTGGATGTCTTCCATTATGGACTCGACGTACTCGGTGTCCTCTTTCACGGGGTTGGTGTCGTCGAAGCGCAGGTTGGTCTTGCCACCGTACTTCAGGCCGAGGCCGAAATTGAGGCAGATGGACTTGGCGTGGCCTATGTGCAGATAGCCGTTAGGCTCGGGGGGGAAACGCGTCAATATGGATTTATGCACACCGTTTTTCAGGTCGTCTTCGATGATTTCCTCAAGGAAGTTCAACTGTCTGGCCTGCTCGTCGCACTTGATTTCGTTGTTCATATCAAAGAATTATAGGTAATTATATATAAATACGTTATTCATTAAATATGCAAAAGTACTAATTTTTTCCGAATAAACACAAGTGTGCGGTGCGGCACTTTTGAACATGCGGGAGGTGTGGGATGCGGGAAGGAGGTGGCAGGGGGTCGGGGGATTGGTGGTTGCCTGGTGGGTCTTGTGTGGGTTTTAGGTGGGTCTTGGGTGGTTTTGGGTTGGGGGATTGGTGGTTGTTGGGTGGTTTTGAGGTGGGTTTTAGGTGGGTCTTGGGTGGTTTTGGGTTGGGGGATTGGTGGTTGTTGGGTGGTTTTGAGGTGGGTCTTGGGTGGGTTTG
>JAFZTV010000073.1 GCA_017618625.1 Bacteroidales bacterium
AAATTTGGTTCTTGGTTTGCTTGGTACTTTGTTGGGGGTGGTGGGGGTTGGGACATCGAAAAGATATCGGGAAATGAGTTGCAACTTTGCAGGGAGGTTGTCGGGGGTTGGGACAGCGAAAATATATTGGGAAATGAGTTGCAACTTTGCAGGGGGGTTGTCGGGGGTTTGGGGCGCACCGACTTAAATTAGTGATAATCGTGCATTGAGATATGCTTTTTTTTCGTATTTTTGCAAAATTATGTCGAAGCGGTTTTTGTTCATATTGACTGCATGTTTTGCTTGCCTGACGGCGGCAGCACACCACCACGGGGACACGTTGGGTGTGGGGGGACATGTGTCGTTTGTCGAGAACCGCGGACAGATTAACCCGGCGGTGCTGTATGAGGCACAGATGGGGCGTGCCGCCTTGTTTCTGGAACGTGGGGCGATGACGATAGCACTGAGGCAGGTGGTGCCGCAGGAGCCGGACAAGCCTTTCCACCACAGTATATACGGCCGTCGCGGCCATGCGTATAAGATTCACTTTTCGGGCTGCAACCCCACGCCGCAGGTGGAGGGAGTGGGCCAGATAAAGACTTACAACAACTATTTCAGAGGGCGCGACAGGAGCCAATGGCGCAGTCATGTCCCTGAGTTTGCAAGCGTGGTATATAAGGACTTGTGGAAAGGTATCGACATGCAGGTATATGGAGCCAAGAACGCGCTGAAATACGACTTCATAGTGGCTCCGCACGCCCACACGGGGCAGATAGTGATGGAATACGAGGGGCCTGACGCGGTGAGGATGGAGGACGGAGACCTGGTGATAAAGACCTGCGTGGGGAGGATAGTGGAGGCGGCTCCGTACGCTTACCAGGTGATCGACGGCGACACTGTGAAGGTGGTGGCGCGATATGTGCTGACCGAAGGACGTAAACGCAGCGGGAGCAAATCGATTGTGCGATTGGAGATAGGCGACTACGACCGCTCGGCGCCACTGGTTATAGACCCGCAGCTGTATTTCTCGACATACACGGGTTCGACGGCGGACAACTGGGGTACGACGGCGACGTATGACTCGTACAAGAACACGTACACGGGCGGCATTGTGTTCGACATAGGCTACCCGACGTCGGTGGGCGCGTATGACACGATGTATCACGGGAATGTGGACGTGGCGATATTCAAGTTCGACACGACGGGCACGGAGCGTATTTTCGCAACGTACCTGGGAGGGTCGTATGCGGACATGCCGCACAGCATGTTTGTGAACAGCTTTGACGAGCTGGTGGTGTTCGGCACGACGGGGTCGGCGGACTTCCCGACGAGCGACAGCGCATATATGTCCACGTTTGTCGGAGGGTCGGACTTGTCGTATCTCGACTATTACTACACCTACCCCGACGCGTCGTACAACCACCACATGTGGTACCCTTCGGGAAGCGATATATTCGTAAGCCGTTTCAGCAGCGACGGGTCGGAGCTCCTGGCTTCGACATACGTGGGAGGCAGCGGCAACGACGGGTTGAACTTCAGGAACCGCTACAACGACTCGTACACCATCATGATGCAGGGCAACGACTCGCTGTACTTCAACTACGGCGACGGTGTCCGCGGCGAACTCATTACGGACGACTTGAACAACGTGTATGTGGGCACAACAACGATGTCGAGCGACTTTCCCGTGACCGAGAATGCGTTGCAAAGCGTGCGCTTCGGCGGGCAGGACGGTGTGGTGTTCAAGCTCGACTACAATATGCAGAACATGCTGTGGAGCACGTATCTGGGCGGCTCGGGCGACGATGCGGTTTATTCCATCGACGTCGATTCGGCATATAACGTGGTGGTGTGCGGCGGCACGACGTCGAACGACTTCCCCACCACCGACAGCGCTTTCCAAAGGACATACGGAGGAGGCTCGACGGACGGCTTTATCTCGAAAATATCGTACAGCGGCGACCTGCTGATGCACTCGACCTACTACGGGTCGAACAAATACGACCAGTGTTTCTTTGTGCGAGTCGGCAAACGAGACGAGGTGTTTATCTTCGGACAGACGAAGGCGACGGGTTACACGATGATTTACAACGCCGGATACAACGTGCCGGGCAGCGGTATGTTGCTGGCGCGGTTCTCGTCGGATTTATCATCCCGTATCTGGAGCACGGTGTTCGGCACGCCGCTGGGACGACCGAACCTCTCTCCTACCGCCTTTGCCTGCGACATCTGCGACAGAGTGTATGCGGCAGGATGGGGACGCGACTTTGTGGGATATAACGGTGTGCAATGGTATTCGGCCGGCACATACGGTATGGAGGTAACCTCGGACGCCTACCAAAGCCAAACCGACGGACAGGATTTCTACATCATCAGCATGGACGAGGACGCCAACGTGATGGATTACGCCACCTTCTTTGGCGAATATCACGCCAGCGACGCCGACCGAGGGGCCGACCATGTGGATGGCGGCACCAGCCGTTTCGACAAGCTCTCGACGATATACCAGTCGGTATGCGGCAGCTGCGGACATACGCAAAACTTCCCGACAACACCTGGTGCCTGGAGTTCGACAAACAACAGCACGAACTGCAACAACGCCATATTCCGCATGAACATACACACCGACTACCCAGTGGCCGAGTTCATAGCACCGCCGGCAGTATGCTGGCCCGAACGCGTCGAATTGCAGAACACAGGACGCGGCACCTCGTTTCGCTGGGATTTCGGCGACGGAACTTACAGCACTGAGACGAACCCCGTACACAACTATGCCCATCCCGGCACCTACACCATAACACTTGTGGCATATATGGAAGGCGGATGCCGAGGAACCGATACGGCTCGCCACGAGGTGTCGATACTGCGGAACGGCTCACGCACGATGGACACGACCTACTCGTGCACACATGTACCGGTACACATAGGCGTGAGGCCGAGCCTTGGCTGCGAATACACGTGGATTCAGGGCAACGTGTCCGACCCCAACGTGGCCAATCCCTACGTTACCGAGACGGGCACTTATATACTTAAGATAGACGGCGGTATATGCGTGGAACTCGACACATTCAAGGTTATATATGTTGACCTTATCGACACCGTGCTGACCGTTGACCCCAACTGTCCAGGCGGCAGCGACGGCAGCGCCACCGTGAGACTAGACCCCAACGCGATGGAGCCGATAAGATACACGTGGAACAACAACACAACAACCAGCGCGACGGCAAACAACCTGACGGCAGGGATGTACACCTTGATAGTCAGCGACGCACACTGTCTGGCAACCGCACGTTTCCGCATAACCGACCCTCCGATTATGGAGCTGCACAAAGAGGCGAAAAACGAGCTATGCAACGACAGCTGCAAAGGGTGGATACATGTGTGGTGCGAAACGGGAGACACGGTGCTGCGGAACCTATGTCCGGGCACATATACGGTCATGATGAACGACAGTCACGGATGCCCTTATTACGACTCGACAACGGTCATAAGGGTGCAGTCGTTTGAGAACATGCACGTATGGGCGGACGACACAACGATATTCCGTACGGAATCGACTCACCTGCACGTCACCCCAGTGCCAGGAAGCAACTATGTTTGGGAACCGGCGGAATGGCTTAACAACCCACATATCGACTCGCCGAAAGCGACTCCAGAAGACACCACCACGTTCACCGTGACGGTGATAGACAGCGCGGGATGCACTTGGACCGACTCGGTGACGATTAACTGCATAGACGTAAACTGCGGTCGCCCGAATGTATTCATACCTAACGCATTCACTCCCAACGAAGACGGACGCAACGACCGACTTTGCATTACGGGCGAATATATCGTGGAGTTCTACATAGCGATATTCACCCGCTGGGGAGAGCTGGTGTATGAGAGCCACGACATAAACGAATGTTGGGACGGACGCTACAAGGGCAACTACTGTCTGCCAGGTGTCTATGCCTACCTCTGTCGCATAACCTGCGAGGCGGGATTCAAAGGGGAATTCAAAGGGGATGTTACGATAATAAGATGAGATGATTGGTGATTAGTGATTAGTGATTTATTCGCTTGATTTAATTTGATTCAAAGGTGCTCATCAATGCTAAAGCATGTGTGATTAGACAAATGAAAGCTTGAACTGCCGACTACTTGAAACTAAAAACTTGAAGCCATCCGATGCCTAAAACGAAGAAAGACCAGTTTGTGATAGCATATCTTGCCGACTTGGAGAACTCGGAGCTGGTTGTGGACTATGCCCGAACAATGGCCAAGTTTCTGAAGAAAGGTCTGATACTGCTATTCATCTGCGACAAAAAATACACGAAGACCTCAGCCGACGAAGCCCAGGAACGGCTCTCTGCAATAAAAAACAAATACCCCGGCGAGGACATCAACTTCTGCGCTTTGAAAGGGCGTACACGCGAAATAATAAGCCTGCTGCCCACATTACTGAACGCCGTGGTGATAGTGGCTGGCGTTGACCGAAAAGCCTCGCTGCTGAAGCCGACGAATCCTCGACGGGTCATATACGATTTCGGGCAGTGCAGAACAGCGTACCTCACAGTGCAAAACGATGCACAGGCGCCATCCGGCATGCACGACGTAGCCTTGCGAATAGATTACAACCGCGAGAGCAAGGAAAAACTGATATGGTCAAGCTACTTTGCACGTTTCAACGGCAGCCGCCTGCATGTGATGCACGAAGAATACAGGGACAGCGGCCTACGAACCAAGTTCGAGAACAACATGCTGTTTCTTGACAAATTCTTTGCAGTAGTGGGTGTAAGCCACGAAACAGAGGAGATGCCCAGCTCGGCCAATTTCCCCGACAAATGCGCCATTAAACAAGCGCACAGCAAGGGTTACGACCTGATGGTTTCAATAACAACGGATACCAGAGAGATGGACATGCTGGACTGGTTTATAGGAGCGCAAGAAACACGCACGATAAAAAACAGACAGAGACTGCCGGTTTTGTTCATCAACCCAAGAGACGACATTTACGTACTCTGCGACTGAATGATGTTACACAGAGAAAAAAGAAACAAGGCCTTAAAGACACAGCTTTAAGGCCTTATTCATTCCTTGCAATCAAGGTCAATGCATCATCACCTCAACAGCACCTGTGCGCTGGACATTGCCGGTATAGCCACGAGCGTTGAAGTAGAAGAAATAGGTGCCTGCAGGAGCACGCTCGGCTTGAGGGTCCCAGCAATCCTCGTCAAGACGGATATTGTCTTTGGAATAGACCAAAGTACCCCAACGGTTGTAGATATGCAACGTGTTGTTTGGATATGCCAAACCGTCGATAAGACCATGCACAACGAACTTGTCGTTTATACCGTCGCCATTGGGAGTTATGACCGTCGGGAACTGGAGGAAGTCCTGAATGAGCATGATTGTCGTCTCGACGCTGTCCTGGCAGACAACCAGGTTACCTTCCTGGTCATAGTTTTCAGTACGGGAAACGAGGCGCACATGGTAATCATCGGCAGTAAGCGGTGGCTGCCAAGTATAGACGGGATTAAGGCTATATGCCTTATGGAAGTTCTCGCCGGAAGCATCCGATTGGATATACCACTCATAAATATTGTCGCTAACCATAGGATAGGTCTGGTTTATGAGTTGTATCTTAGGATTGTTGATAGTAGGATATTCGGGCTCCCAGGTAAACTGGGCGTCAGGGCTATGGAACACCCAAACATATTGCGGCCTCGTGATGCTGTCGACACAGCCGAAATCGGTTGTGACAATCTGCGTCACGTCGTAGCGTCCAGCAGAATAGAAATGGTGAGGGTTACGCTCTTGTGAAGTAAAGCCGTCGCCAAAGCGCCAGTTATATTTGTAACCAAACTTCGATGTATCGACAAACTGGATGTCGAACGGAGCACATCCCGCAGCTGGAATCACATTGGTGCTGAAACCAGGGATAGGCATCGGATAGACATGCACTGTAACCGTGTCGTAAGCCGTACATGACAGACCATAGATCTGGTTTACGACCTTAACAATATAGTTTGTATCCTTCCCCAAAAACGGTGTCGTATTTATAACTGCCGTTGTTTCACCGAAAGGTTCCCACGTATAGACGAAATCACCTAAGTCACTGTGAATATCTGTCGCATTCAGTTGCACCGACTCTGGGTCACACAGAGCCGTATCGTTACCGAGATCCGGCAGCGGAGTCCAAGCTGTCTTGATATGTGTCAAAGTATCCCATACACAGCCGAATTCATCATACACATGAGCCATAACCGGGAATACACCAGCTGTATCGGGAGATGAAATATAGGCAGAGTCGCTGTTTATGGTTCTAGCCACAATACCTCCAACCGTATAATCGGGAGTCCAACGGATGGAGTCAATTCCTACCACATACTCGCAGTCTGTCATCTGCGAAACATCGCAAATATCCATCGACCAGGCAAAAATCCAACCATTGTCGATTGACCACCTGTCACACAATTTTATAGACCACTGACCATTCAAAGGACATCCTATAAGCTGCGAGAAGTCGTCAGCAGGCAAATAATAGTTTGTCTTGGTCTCATGGCTACTCGGTTGTTTGGTAGTGAACGTTGAAGTTCCCACATTCGTGCCAGCATCGTAGTATGGCGGCGGTATGGAACCAAAGTCGTAGGTAACCGAAATGGTGTAACCCGAACTGGCGATGTAATGGTTTCCTGCTGTACTTGTGGTGCTTGCAGGCATTCCTGAAACCAAAGTATAGTCAGCATTGCGGCTGAAGCAATAATCCAAACCGACACCATACATATTGTATATGGAATCGCAGTAACCGCCACCACCTCTATTGTCGTACCCCGAATCATCCATACCACCATACGGATATCCTGTATATGTACTACCACCACCGCCAGCATCAGTTGGATATCCCGTAGGTGCATTTTTAAACTTAAGGACAGCCTCGCCACCCGTAGGACATACCAAATACAGGTCATAGTCGCCCATGAATGAGTGTTCGTAGTTGATACATACCGAACAGACGTCTGCACCGCTGGTTATCGTTCTTCCCGGAGGAAATTCGTTAAACTCAATCGGAGCAAGGTAACATTCACCCAAAGCAGGACAGTTGGGGCCATCTGGAATAAATGTTCTACAATCGTGAGTTTTGGACACGATACCACTCGGAGTCGGATTCACAACCAGGGTTGATGAAACGCTATCTGAACTCGCACTCGTTGTAAGCAGTATGCATGTATCATTGCAGAAGATGGCCAAATCGTCCGAAATGGTCTCAATCGGGTTGGCAGCTATACGGACCCTCATCATGTCAATCACATCGGTACCACATCCCTGCATATCCGTTATCCTGAGGCTCACCTCGTAGCAGGCAACCGACGGGAATGCATCGAATGCAAAAGATGTCTCGTTCAAACCTATCAAGTTGTCTCCTGTATTGATTTGCCATGTAAAAAGAGAGGTCGCATCCGTCGGAGTGTAATAGCCAGTGTAGTTTGAATATTCTCCATGCCCCTTAAGTATCATGCCGTCTCCATCACAGACGTTCACGCTATAGTAATAGTCTCCTGTCGGTTCGGTCACTTTTTGCACAAAAGCAGAGTCGTACACCACTCCATTATGTGTGCGATAGAATTTACTCTCAATGACAGGCGTCACGCTCTCACACGGTGTCTCGCAACCCATAAGTATCGTAAAGCCGCTTCCCACATGCCCGTCGCTGTTGGTCTTAAATCTAACTGTCAGACAGTTGGATGAATTATTCGCTGAAACATAATAATGCCTGCGGTACAAATTGCTGAACGAATTGTTACCCATCGCAAGCAACGGTGAATTGATATCAGGTCCGTCGTAAATGAAAAGCGTGTCCGACGCATCAACATCGAAACCCTGTATATTGAAACAAAGCCTCATCGTTCCAGCGCAGGGACTGCACACCGTAAACCAGCGGTCAACCCCTTCTGTGTATGATGACGTGTTACCCGTTCCGATGCTTTCATTCACCAACAAAAATCCCAACGACGGAAGCGTAGTTGTCGAGTCATGCAATTCCTGCGTCAACGGTGTTGGCAAAAGTTGCTCTTCTTGGGAAAAAGCCACTGTGCAAATGCACATCACGACTAAAAAAGATAAAAGACGTTTCATGTCTGCTGTTTTTTTAGGGACTACTACTCCTTGTTTTTCATGTTCCTCAAGTTCCTTTCTATACCCTACTCAAATTTTTCCGACCTTCTCTATATAATTAGTTGCACAAAATGACGAAAACCGTCATCGACATAAATATTTTTTTCAAGCAAGACTTATTCCTTCTGTCTTACAGTAGCATTAACACGACTGTGTGTCTCATTAATCGAATACAAACCAAGATAATTGTATGTAGAACCTGGCGTATGGAAATAGATGGTCTTTTCATAGTTTTGATACTGGAACTCGCTGAAGTTATAGGCATAGTAGCTGAGGTTGGCGAGATCGACCACAAAGCCCTCACCTACTTTTGCACCCGTACGTTTGTAAACAACGTCACGGATGTCATGCACAACGGAACCTGCCGGCACGTCGTTAGTGACAAAGAATGAATTGCGCGAAAAATTGCAATACCATTGAACCTTGTCTTGTGGCATCTGTTCCAGCTTGGCACGGTCATAGTTCACATGCGGCAGCACTATCTCGTCGCAATTCTGAGCATTGACGTTCAGCGTAAAAGCAATCGCCGAAAACAACAATATGGCAGAAAAGAGCTTTTTCATCTATATCCTGTTTTGAATATGATATTTCCTATTTTGTTTTCCGAAGATGGTTGATCAAAGCCATCAGCAAACCGAGGCAGAGGAATCCTCCCGGAGGCAGGATGAAGAGCAGCATGCCGTCGGCATCGGCATTGATGAACTTGAAGCCGAAAGCCGAGCCCGAGCCGAGCATCTCACGCACCAAGCCAACGAGTGTCAGCGCCCAAGTGAAACCAAGTCCCATGAACACACCGTCGAGGAACGAGTGCCATACATTGTTCTTGGAGGCGAACGCCTCGGCACGGCCAAGGACTATGCAGTTCACCACAATCAGCGGGATGAACAAACCAAGTGTCTCATAGAGCGCAGGGACGTATGCCTGCATAACCAGCTGCACCACAGTGACGAAGGTAGCTATAACCACGATAAACGCCGGGATACGCACTTTGTCCGGGATAACACTTTTCAAGAGAGATATGACGATGTTAGACATCATCAACACAAAAGTTGTTGCAAGTCCCATACTCATACCGTTGATGGCGGAAGTTGTGGTGGCCAGCGTGGGGCACATACCCAGGATAAGCACCCATGTGGGGTTTTCCTTAATGAGACCGTTTTTTATTATCTGAGTTGCTTTCATAATCTATCTGTGAATAGTGAATAGTGAATTGTGAATAGTGAATGGACAAATGAGATTTGTTTCTTCTATTCTTTATTAATTTGCTGGAATGTCTCGTATGCAGCCTCCAATGCTCCGCAGAAGGCACGTGAGGTGATGGTGGAGCCGCTGATGGCGTCAACATTGCCGCCGTCTTTCTTGACGATGAGGTTGTCGGTACCAGGATTCTTGCCCACAACACATCCTTTCGAGCCTTCCTGGAACCACTTGTCAGCCTTTGCGCCAAGGCCTGGGGTCTCATTGGTTTCCAAAATACTGTAACCAGTGATGTTACCCGTAGCAGCATCGAAGCCGTACATCACACCAAGATGTCCGCCGAAGCCGTTTTCACTGGCCGACTCAACGGCTACCGAAGCAAGCTGGTCGCCATTGTAGGCAAGGTGACATTTCATACCATTGACCTCTTGGTCTTCAAGCCTATCAAAAGCAGGGAGTACAGCCTTAATAGCGTTTTCAGTCTTGGCCTTTTTCGATGCTTCAATTGGTTCCTTCGTAATGGAACTCATCAGTGCAAGCACTCCTGCCGCCACCACAGCAATGATGGTCAGCGAGAGAAACATATTAAGTAATGTTGATTGTGCTTTCTTTGCCATAATATTGTGATAATTTTGAATTCTGAAATTTGAATTTTGAGGGCTATTGCTCTTATTTGGCGAATCTTGCGGGTTTGCACCAGCGGTTGATGAGCGGTGTCACAGAGTTCATCAGCAGGATAGCGAAGCTGACGCCCTCGGGATAGGCTCCCCAGTTACGGATGATGATGGTCAGCAGGCCGCAGCCGAAACCGAATATAAGCTGCCCGACCTTAGACATCGGCGAAGTGACCATATCCGTGGCCATAAAGCAGGCACCAAGCATGATACCACCGGTGAGGATTGTTGTAACAGGGTCAATAAACTGCTCGCCATTGCAGAGATAAAGGATGCCGCTGAACACGAATGCCGTGCCAATAAACGCCACTGGAATATGCCATGTGATGATTTTGCGGCAGAGTAGGTAAATTGCACCGATCAGGATGGCCAATGCCGACACCTCGCCGAAAGAGCCGCCCATGTGTCCCACAAACATCTCCCATGCCTGAGGCAAAGCCTCTGTGCCATGCTCCTTGATTATACCAAGCGGAGTTGCACCACTATCGGCATCGGTGAAAAGGCGTGTCGGGAAGATACCACCGACTTTGGGCCATGTGGTCATCTGGACGGGGAATGATATGAGCAGGAACACACGACCAACCAACGCAGGGTTGAAGGGATTCTTGCCAAGTCCACCAAAGGCCATCTTGCCGATGCCGATGGCGACCAATGCACCGATTACGACTATCCAAAGCATCGAGGCCGTAGCTGGCACATTGAACGCCAACAGCAGACCTGTGACAACAGCCGAACCGTCACCTATGGTGGTCGGCACCTTCATGATGAATTTCTCGATAAGCCACTGGAAAAGCACGCAGCTTACAACCGAGACAAGTGTCACGAGCAAGGCATTCACACCGAAATAAAGTGTCGCAACAATAAGCGCTGGTATCAACGCCATATTGACGCGCCACATGATGCGTTTGGTCGATTCGTCGCTGTGTACGTGGGGCGAACCCGATATATTAAGCAGTTTCATATTATTGTTAGTGATTTGTGATTAGTGATTAGTGAATTGACAATACAATCCTTAATTTATTTCTTGCTGCGTGCGGCGAGGATTCCACGGTATTTGTTCTTGCCGAGGCGAACTTCGTCAAGCAACGGCTTGTTGGCCGGGCATGAGAAGAAGCAGCAGCCGCACTCGATGCAGTCGAGTATATTGTGCGCGCCCGCCTCTTCGTAACGTCCGTTCTTTATCAAAGCCGAGAAAAGGTAGGGTTCCAATCCCATCGGGCAGGCATGCATGCACTTGCCGCAACGGATGCAGTTCGATTCTTTTGCACGTACAGCTTCGCTCTCGTCGATGACCAAAACGCTGGATGCACCTTTCACCGTCGGACCGTCGAGGTTGCACATTGCCTTACCCATCATCGGACCGCCGCTGATAACCTTGCCTGTGGTTTCGGGCAACTCTCCGATGGAGTGTTTGATGATGTCGTTATACGAAATACCAATACGCACCTGGTAGTTGTGCTGCGAAGGCAGTTTCTTGCCAGTTACGGTAAGTATGTTCTCAATGAGGGGTTTGTTCTTCTGTATGGCCTCGTAGACGGCGAAAGTGGTACCGACGTTGCTAACCACGCAACCGACGTCAATAGGCAACTTGCCGCTCGGCACGCGGCGTCCGGTGATGGCATTGATAAGCTGTTTTTCGGCGCCCTGCGGATATTTGAGTTTCAAGGGCTCCACGATGATGCCTTCAAACTTGGCGGCCATCTCACGCATCACGCGGATTGGCTCGGGCTTGTTGTTCTCGATGCCGATATAAGCGTTGGGAACACCAAGAGCTTTTCTGAGAATGCTGATGCCGATGCAAATTTCCTCGGCATGCTCCATCATCACACGGTGGTCGGAGGTGAGATAAGGCTCGCACTCGACAGCGTTGATGATAAGATACTCAGCCTTCTTGCCCTCTGGCACGCTGTATTTGATGTGAGCGGGGAAGGTGGCACCACCGAGTCCCACAATACCCATCTCTTTCAGTTTATCGACAATCTGCTTGGGCTCAAGGTTGCACTCGCGCTTGATGTCGGGAGTACGGTCGATGGTTTCCATCCACTCGTCGCCTTCGACATCGATATAGATGGCGGGCTTGGCCATGCCGAACGGGTCTTTGCAAATATCAATCTTGCTGACAGTGCCCGAAACAGGCGAATGGACATTGGCACACATGAAAGTCTGCGCCTCACCGATAAGCTGACCGACTTTAACCTTGTCGCCCTTAGCCACAATGGGAGTGGCGGGAGCGCCGAGATGCTGGTTCATGAGAACAACGACTTTGGCAGGAACAGGGAACTGCTCGATGACAGCCTCGGTCGAGATTTTATTGTCGTGCGGGTGAACACCACCCATCGCAAATGTTTTCATTCGAATTGAAAGTTGAAAGTTGAAAAATGAAATTTTGCTAACTCAATCACTCATTGGTTTTCTTGACTTCCACAGGCTCTGGCTGCGGGATGTTGATTTCCACCTTCGGAGCGTCGGCTTTGGGAGCCTCAACAGCAGGAGTCTCGGCAGGTTTAGGTTTCACGGGGGTGAAATTGACAGCGACGAGAGCGCCAGTGGGGCACTCGTTCACGCACTTGCCGCAAGCGATGCAGAGATTGTAGTCAACATAGGCGAGGTTGTTCTCGACCTTGATGGCCTCCTTAGGACATACCTTGGTGCACTTGCCGCATCCGATGCAAGCGTTGTCGCAGGTCTTGCGAGCCACTGCGCCTTTCTCTTTGTTGACGCAGTTAACAAAGACACGGCGGTTCTTACGCCCTTTGTTGCGAAGTTCGATGATGCCGCGCGGACAAGCCTTGACACAGGCGCCGCAGGCGGTGCATTTCTCCTCGTCAATCTTCGGAGCGCCAGTTTCGGAATCCATGACCAGAGCGCCGAACTGACAAACGGCAGCACAGTTGCCAAGACCGAGGCAGCCGAACTGACAGCCGTTCTCTCCATTGAAGAGACTATTGGCAAACGAGCAGTCGCGCAATCCGTCGTAGTGGACCTTGGTGCGCTCGCCTGTGAAGCAGGCGTTGCAACGCACCACTGCAACCTGAGGCTCCGATGCCTCTGCCACGCATCCCATAAGGGCTGCCACTTTCTGCATCACGGCGTCGCCGCCAGCGGGGCATTTAAGACCTTCCATACTCCCCTGCTTGACAAAAGCCTCTGCCAAGGCTCGGCAGCCGGCCTTGCCGCAGCCGCCACAGTTGGCGCCCGGCAGCACCTCGGCGATTTCGTCAATCAGAGGGTCTTCGATAACTTTGAATTTCTGTGCCACGAAATAGAGCACAACCGCAAAAATAATACCCAGTGCGCCTAAGACGATCACTGCAAGCATAATTTGATGGGCCATAGTTTATTTTTTTCTTATGATATTATACAATAAGTCTGACTTGCAAAGATACAACAAATTAACGGAATATACAAAGTTTTCAACAGAGGATTAGCCCCAAAATACACTAAAGAATTATTTACAAGGCAGTTAATCGGTAAAATACAAATAAGAAAGCAGGCCTTTTTAGACCTGCTTTCTTGCATTATTGGGGCGTACACGATGGTACGCAACCAGTTTTAGTGACGGATATAAACTTTCTTTGTAGCCACGCCGTCAACATGGACGAGATAGATGCCGTCGGCCGGAACATCGATGTTGAAAGCATCGAAGAGGCACTGCTCGGCACGATAAATCACACGACCCATCATGTCGGTCACAGTGACATCGTGGTTCTCCACGCCTTTCACGAAGAGACGTCCACCCTGACACCATGCAACAACATGGCCGTTAGGAGCACCATTGACGGCACCAGTGAACTGGAATATGGCTGTGAAGGTGCGGTCGCCCTCAACCACAATAGTGCGAGGATTGTCAACGTTACCGTCCTCAAGCCAACGAGAGAAGGCGTAGTTGAAGCTGGGGATAGCCTGTATCTCGACAGTTTCGCCAGCTCTGTAAACACCACTGCCTGTAGTTGTACCCATGCTCTCGTTGCTGGAGTTGACCGTGATGGTGTAGTAAATCACCTCGTCCTCGGCGAAGATGGCCGTGAGAGTGATATTGCCCTCAACGGTAACCGCCAAAGTGTCGGATACGGACTTGGAGTTGTTGATGTTGCTGGTACCATCCCAGGTCACGAAATGGTAACCCTCATTGGGAGTTGCAATCACGTTAATCTGGCTCATGTATGCATAGGTGCCGCCACCAGTGACTGTACCCATAGCGGGGTCATTGGGGACTACGGTAACGGTGAAGTTGTCGGGAGCGAACGAAGCGGTGAACTCCATATCGGAGTTAATCACAAACGTGCGCGGATTGGCGGTCTCGCCGTCCTGCCACTGAGTGAAGTGGTAGCCGTAGTTGGGCAGAGCCTCGACCGAGACGGTGGCACCAGCGGGATAGCTGCCAGCACCGCTCACACCACCCATTCCAGGATTGGCGGAAGCAACAGTCACGGTATAGAACTGAACCTCCTCGGAGACGAACTCAGCATAGAGGTTCAAATCGCAAGTAGCTTCAAAGGTATAAGGATTGTCGGTGACACCGTTGCTCCAACGAGTGAAACGGAAGCCCTGGTTGGCGGTAGCGGTGGCGGTGACAATGTCGCCATAATGGTATGTGTTGGAACCCGTGGCAGTGCCGTAAGCGGCATTGCTGACGAGGATGTTAATCTGATAGACCTGCTGAGTGAAGTTGGCAGTATAGGTGGCATTGCCCGAAACCTGCACATCACGTGTGGCGGACATGAAGTTGTCGCTCCATCCTGCAAACTCATAACCAGCGTTGGGGGAGGCGACAAGAGTAGCCGTAGCACCATACTGGTAGGAGCCGCCGCCAGTAACCTGACCACCTTCGGCGGGGTTGGCGACTGCGGTGATTTCATAGCTTATGGGCTGGAAGGTAGCCTCGAAGGTAAGGTTGGAGGTAACCGTCTCGGTACGTGGGTTAGTGGTAACCTGGTCGTTCCACGCCACAAACTCGTAGCCAGTGTTAGGCATAGCCTCGATGACGGCAGTGGAGTTTTCCTCATATACGCCGCCGCCAGTGACGGTACCCATAGTCGGGTTGGCAGAAGTGGCCGTGACGGTATAATAGGTAATCAGAGCGCCGTCCTCTTCGAACATGGCGGTGACAGTCTTGTTCTCGAAAACAGAGAATACATAGGGATTGGAGATCTCACCATCGCTCCACTGTACAAAATGATACCCATCAACCGGGGTGGCGGTAAGGGTGGCAGTTTCGCCGTAGAAATAGGTGTCGCCACCTGCGACGGAGCCATACAAATCATTGTTGGCGAGAGCTGTCACGGTGAACGATATGCGCTCGAAGGAAGCGGTGTAGGTGGCATCGCCCGAGACAGAGACCTGACGCGGGTTCTGAGTGTTGCCATCCTGCCACTGAGTGAAGCTGTAGCCCTCTTCGGGGACAGCAGTAAGGGTGGCGGTCGATGCATAGTCGTAAGGACCGCCGCCAGTGACGGTACCCATGGTTTCGTCGGCAGAAAGCGCAGTTATGGTATAGCTATTGGGAGCGAAGGAGGCGGTGAAGGTGGTGTCCTGAGTAACCACGATGGTACGCGAAGCCTCGGTGCTGGCATCCTGCCACTGAGTGAAGTGGTATCCAGTGTTGGCAGTTGCCGAAATCACGGTTGAGTAGCCCTCACGCACAGAACCCGAACCGCTGACAGTACCCATAACGGGGTTGGCGGACAGGACTGTCACCGTGTAGTAATTAATCTCGTCCATCTCAAAATAGGCGACAATCTCGGTATTTTGAGTGACTGTGAAGGTGTGAGGATTGTCGGTAGAGCCGTCGCTCCAACGGAGGAAATGATAGTCCTCGGCGGGAGTTGCCTCAACAGTTGCGGTGGCGCCGTAGGTGTAGCTGTCAGAACCCGTGACCGTTCCGTGCGAGGGGTCGTCGGGAGTAGCCGTAACCGTCAAGGTCTGGAGTTGGAATGTAGCTGTGTATTCAGCGTCGGCGGTAACAGTCACCATGCGAGTTGCGTTGGTACTGTGGTCGTTCCATTCGACAAACTCATAGCCCGTATTCGGCGTCGCAGTGAGGGTGGCTGTGGAATTGTAGTTATATGTGCCGCCACCAGTGACGATGCCGCCCTCAGCGGGGTTGGCATTGACTGTGATACTGAACTGCTGGAGGGCGAACTGAGCCACGTAGGAGGCATCGTCCGTCACGGTAACAGTGCGCGGATTGGCGGTCTCACCGTCGCTCCACTGGGTGAAGTTGTAGCCAGTGTTGGCGGTGGCGGTAAGAGTCACGCTGGAACCCTCGACATAGGTGCCGCCCGCAGGGCTGAGAGCCACAGAACCACCAATAGTGGGATCGGCGGAAACCGAAATATTATAGTGGTTCGGGTCATCGTTGAGAGCGTAGATTATGACATAGTAGTCTTTATATCCGCCATCCTCAGCGACGATATGTATCTTTGCACGGCGAGCAGGACGACCGTTGTAGGTGAAACCGCTTTCCTCGACAAAAGAGATGGTTGGGTATGCATCGCTGACCTCGGTGGTGACGTTGAAGTCATTAGGAGAAAGGTTGTCAAGGTCGCTCACATAATCAACCGTAGTAACATAGTCGCCGAAGTTGCCTTTACTGAATCCTGGAATGGCAGTACCCTGGAAGGCGATGCCAGTTGCCCATGCGCTGTAGATAAACTCTATATCGTCGACACAAAGAAAATCGTTTTTGTTGCCACCACCCGCATTTCTATTCGTTGTAAGAGTTGCGAACACATAATTGGCAGAGCCTGTTCCAGACTCAAAAGCGACTTTTTTCTGGACCCATACATAGCCGGAGCTTGAACTGGTTGTCCTCGTGAAATCGAGCCATGCCTTACGGCTGTACTTGGCCGAGTTGTTGACATCGCCGGATGAATGGTCCTTAAAATTACAGTCACTATGTACAAAGAACCTTACAGATGCGTAGGCATCCGATGCGGTGGCATAGAACGACACCCAAAAATAGACCGAATCTGGCGTGGCTGTAAAAGGTTGATTGAAACCAGACGTGCTTCTATCGGTGTAATTATAATTGTCAGAACTTGATGCATCCGTACTCCCCGCATTCATACGCCCCGTTGTCAGGGTACCATTGGCCAGAGCAAGGACCAAACTCTTTGGTGTAATTTTTACAAAATAACTTCCAGATCCGCCAGTACGAGAACCTGACACCTTCGTTATCAAGTTGCTGACTCCCGGCAACATACCTGACCATGAACCTGTCGCATTGTTCGTAGAATTCCAATTAGAAGGCAAATTGGAACTCCAACTTTCGAATCCGTTGTTTTGCAGCTGATATGGCTGCGCTTTTATGTTAGTCGCAAAGGCAACTAACGTCATGATTATAAGAAAACTAAAAATCTTTTTCATAGGCATGAATTATTGATTTTAAACTACAAATTTACTCATTTTTCATTTCTCCAAACTTTTTTTGCCAAAAAATCGCCGATTGTTGATAACTTGCCGAGTTATCAACAGTCTATACATCTCTCCTATCCATCCCATAACCAACTCTTTATCAATTATCAACAGTCCTCCACCCACAATCAACGACACTTCTCCTAAGCATCTGTCTATCTTCTGCACAGCACATGACACCGATTTAACCCCGATATGCACAGCAGTTTCTGTCAGAGAAAAGTCAGACAAATGTCAGACGAATGTCAGAGAAAAGCCTTCGAACCTGATGGAAAAACACCATTCAACACTCTCGCAAACACCTAAACCACAGTGCGTTAAACGCACCAAAGAACAACATCGAATTGCCTCGTAATAGTTATTCTCTTGATAATCACCCACAAAAATCCACACTTCTTCCGATTATCGCAACTGCAAAAATAAAAAAATAATTCGTACTTTTGCAAATTCATTCCAATCATTTTTTTCCACAATGAAATCTCTCAAACTTATCATATCACTATTGGCTCTGACCGCCTGTTTCAGCGCTTCCGCACAGAAGAATTCCGTCCACAAAGGCGTCCACGAAATCACGGGCGACGTGAAGGTGGAGCAGATGGTGGAGAAACATATCGAGTTCAACGAGCGGGTGCAGACCATTCCCGGCTACCGCGTGTGCATAGCCAAACTGTCGGGCGCCAACTCGCGCACACAGGCTTTCGCGATGAAGAACAAGTTCAGCGGCGAGCACCCGGGCACGGGCGTGTATGTGGTGTTCGACGAGCCGAACTTCGTGGTGAAAGTCGGCGACTTCCGCAGCCGCCTGGAGGCTTACGCTTTCCTTCAGAAAATAAAAGGGCCCTATAACGGCACTATAATAAAGGACAACATCTTCTCGTCGGCCATAGAGCCCGAGGAGCTGGTGCCCGAGACCGACGACGACGCTAACGAGTAAGTGCGTGCCCGCACAGGGCAAATAAGCAATTAGCGGTCAGCAGATAGCAGTTAGAAAATCTAGATAATCTAGAAACACTAGAAATCCTAGAAGGCCTAGATGTCCTAGAAGTTATATTTGTTTTATAGCAGCGCGTCGCCCAGCAGTTGGTCGGCGGCGGCGTAGGCGCTCACCTTGTTGTTGAGTATGTCGTCGCTGGCTTGGTTGATGCGCTCCTCCATACCTGGCTGACTGTAGAAGCGGTCCATCAGCGTGCGCTCTATCGACTCGGTGAGTATGCGCAGGTTCTGCTGACGGCGTTTCTCGTAGAAATAGCCGTTGGCCTTGGTGAAGGCGACATAATCCATAACCTCGTTCCAGAGTTCCTGTATTCCCTGCTCGGTGTAGGCGGAACAGAGCACCACCTTGACGGGTCATTGCGAATCGGGCATGGGGAAGAGATGCAAAGCGTTGCGGAACTGCGCGGCGGCAAGCTCTGAGCGTTGCAGGTCGATGTCGGCCTTGTTGATGGCTATGAGGTCCGACATCTCCATGATGCCGCGCTTTATGCCTTGCAGCTCGTCGCCTGTGTTGGCGAGTTGCAGCAGCAGGAAGAAGTCCACCATCGAATGGGCGGCCACCTCCGACTGCCCCACTCCTACCGTCTCGACTATGATGACGTCGAAGCCGGCGGCCTCGCAGAGCAATATTATCTCCCTCGTCTTACGGGCGACTCCACCCAACGAGCCAGCCGACGGGGAAGGCCTTATAAACGCGTTAGGGTCAACGGACAAGCGTTCCATGCGCGTTTTGTCGCCGAGGATGCTGCCTTTCGATTTCTCACTCGACGGGTCGATGGCGAGGACGGCAACCTTGTGGTTGTGGGCGGTGAGCATACTGCCCAGCGACTCAATCGTCGTACTCTTGCCGGCGCCGGGAACGCCCGTGATGCCGAGCCGGATAGACTTGCCGCTGTAGGGCAGACAACGCTCGATGACCTGCTGCGCCTTCTGCTGATGGTCGTGCAACGAACTCTCTACGAGGGTTATGGCGCGACTGAGCATGGTGCGGTCGCCGTGCAGGATGCCCGAGACGAGCTCTTCGACGGACGACTCGCGACGGCGGGCGGCACGGGCACGCTCGACATAACTGTTGCTCACCTGCTGGGGCTGAGCCACGCCGTCCATCACGTTGAGGGCGGATTCGTATTCAAAATTGCTGTAAAGATGATGGTCGTCGGTCGGCATAGGTCGAATGTTAGTGTTACTTTTTTGAAAGACGATGCAAAGATACGAATTTTTTCGATTACATATCAAAGTCATATCAAAGCCACTGCAAAGTCGCTACAAAGTCGCTGCAAAGTCGCTGCAAAGTCGCCGAAAAGAAAATTCGAAGCGTTGTAATAGAGCAATTGTTCGGGGATTTTGAAAAAAAGTTTTGCCATTATGGAAAATATGTGTACTTTTGCACCCGCTTTTGAGAGGAGAAAAAACGGATTTCTACTTTCACGATGGCGGGGTAGCTCAGTAGGTTAGAGCGTCGGATTCATAACCCGGAGGTCACGAGTTCAATTCTCGTCCCCGCTACAAAAACAAAGCCTAAGACAATGCGTCTGGGGCTTTTGTTTTGTGTTTAGACGTCTCCGAATTGAAAAATCGCGCACATACAACACGGTAATTACCAGCGATTTATCAAAAAAAAAAAAAAAAACGCATCTCTTGTACGATATTTTTTCAGTAACTTTGCCTGCATATTAACCATCAAAATCATCGTAACATGAAAAAACAGGCAATTATCGAAGAGTGCTTCAGCTTAGCCGGCATTGCTGTCAGCGCACTTTATTTCGCTTTTCACCAAACCATGGACGAGCGTTGGGTTTATCTGCCCTCAATCTTGCTGGGAGTCGCATGGATTGTGATGTGGTTCCGCCGCAAGGACTTCAAACAGCCGGAAGGCTTCGAACCCTACTGGCGCCGCACGAACATGGCATCCGCAATCGGAGGTCTCATCCTGGCGGTCATCATATACTTTGCCGCAAAAGAGGCGCCTGAAATCAGTTCGGGCGTATGGGTGAACTTCGTGGCGATGGGGTTCATTCTTGCCCACGGAAGCAGCCTGAACTATTTATACCACCGCTACCTGCGCGCAACGGGAAAGAAATAACGCCCTGCAAGACAGGCAATCGCAGGCGGGATTGGCAGAGGTCGATTCCGCCTGTTTTTTTTCGCTTTCAAAATATATAGTATATTTGCAAATCAAATCGACACTCGCCGCCACCCTCGCCTTTGGCAGATGAGTCCGCTGGAGAAGCCTATTAATCACAAGTCATGCTTTACATTCACATACCCTTTTGCGTGCGCAAGTGCAGCTACTGCGGATTCTATTCGCGGGTGGGAGGCGATGTGCAGACGTACGTCGATACGCTCTGCCGCGAAATCGAGCTGCGTGCCGAAGAGGTGTGGCCGAAACCGCACAAGGTGCGCACCGTCTATTTCGGCGGCGGCACCCCTACCCTACTCTCCGTCAGCCAACTGGGACAGATAGTAGGGCAGCTGCGTCGCAGTTTCTGCCTCTCGGAGACGGAGGAGTGGACGATAGAAGCCAACCCCGAATGTCTGACCAAAGAGTATGTGGCCGACCTGCGGAGCATTGGGGCGTTCAACCGCGTGAGCGTGGGAGTGCAGTCGTTCGCCGACGCCGACCTGCATACGCTCAACCGCCGACACAGCGGTGAAGATGCTGTGCGAGCGGTGGCGAACCTGAAAGAGCGTGGCTACCGCAACGTGTCGATTGACCTCATCTACGGAATCCCCGGTCAGAGCGCCGAGCAATGGACATCGAACCTCGACACGGCGGCGAAACTCGACGTGCAGCACCTCTCCTGCTACGCCCTTACGGTGGAGCCCGACACCATACTGGAGCAGCAGATAAAGAGCGGACGGGTGCGGATGCCCGACGAGGATGAGGAATTGGCGAGATACAAGACGCTGCTCGACTGGTGCGGCAGCAACGGATTTACGCAGTACGAGATTTCCAACTTCTGCCGTGAGCCCTACCGCTCGCGCCACAACAGCCGCTACTGGGACCACACGCCCTATATGGGTTTCGGAGCTTCCGCCCACTCCTTCGACGGCTCCCACCGCCGATGGAACATAGCCGACACAACGCAATATATCAACGGAATAAACAATAACAACACCTATTTTGAAATGGAAAAAATATCTGAAATCGACGCCTTCAACGAGTACATCATGACCGCGCTCAGAACCACCGAAGGAATTGACATCTCCAAACTCGACCCCGTTTTCGCCGACGGCCTGAAAGACAACATCCTAAAATACATCATGGAAGGATACATCTACATCCAGAACGGACATTACCGTCCCACCGAGAAAGGACTGCTCCATGCCGACGGCATAGCTGCCGACTTGATTATCGCGTAGGCAATAAAACTAAGGGTTTCAGCGTTTTTTTAGGGATTTTGTCCCTAAAAACTGAACACCTATGCTGAACCTCAAGTCTTTTGCCACCGTTTTGCTTTGTGCCGTAACGTTCGGCGCCACAGCGCAGACGCGCACCGACACCGTCGAATACCGTCCGCCCTACAGCGACCTGATGCCATTCCGATGCGTCAGGAGCATCCCCTTCGCATCCGTGGACGGCGAGCGCAAGATAGACGGCACGATGACCGTCACGGGCAAGAGCGGCTGGGACGCCGGCCAGCACAACGACAACCAGCAGTACTCGGAGAGCCGCACCTATGTGCGCGGGATGCTCAACGGGCAGTACCGTCAGAGCTACCGCCACAACGGCAGCGGAGTGGCTGGCGGACGCTACAAGATAAACCGCGGATGGAGTGTCGAAGGGCAGTTCAGCGACGGCCAACCCGAAGGGCAATGGACCTTCGCCCTCGACTCGAAATACAACAGCCCCGACGACCGTAGCACCACCGCGCTGCGCGAGCGTGTGACCTTCCAAGGCGGACGCGCCACCGCCATCACCGACCAGGATGGCAACACCATAACCATCGACGACAAAGGCCTTATCGACGGGCGCGGCCACATCAAGGGCGGCGACAAGGTGACGCTGAAGAAGAGCGTCATCACCAACCTCTACACCGACATCACGGGCGAGACCAAAACCACAACCGCCAAAGAGCAGAAGCTGATAGACAAATATCTTGACGGCGGCGAGACACTTTTCACGCTTGCCGACCAAGGCTACACCATCGACTACCAGGAGGTGTTTCTGGCACAATGGGCACGATACGCCGAACATTGCGACCGCTACGCCCGCATCGGCACCTTCGCCCCGCGCTTCAACGTGCCGAAATACACCGTCCGCATCGGACGCCTCACCGAGATAGAGACCGTGCGCGACGAAGCCGCCGTCGAGTACTACCGCCAGCGCAACAAAGAATACGACAACCTCAAGACCTACGCACACTACGCCACCCGCTACGGCAAGCGCTACCTCAGCTCGAACGCCGAACGCGAGATTGACCGCCAATGGCGCATCGACCAGGAGCGTGCGTTGAGCCACATACTCGTCACCCTCTCGCAGATGCAGCGCGACAAGAAGCTCGCCGGATGCGACAGCGACAAGGGCGCGATATACGAACTCATCGACCGTAAAGACTCCACTTCCAATGCTTCATCCCGCTGCGTCTCCCTCTTCACCCTCCTCGACAAAGCCTTCGAGAAGGTCGGCCCCGTCATCGGATGCCAGATTGACAGCATCCGCTGGCTACCCTATCACGGATATGTGGCACAATGCCGCGTCAACCAGCTGCGCCCCGACTCCATCGGCTACAACTCCTACGCCATACGGGTGCGCGCCGACTACAACGGACGCCTCTCGCTCGACCAACTCGCCGCCCAGCAATACCGCAAAACCGCCAACATCTGGGACACCGTCGACGACCGCGAGCTCGTGGTCAAGCAGCGTCACACCACGCTCCTTGAGAAATGCCGCAACATCAAGAGCTGGCGCGACGACTACGTCACCGCCTTCGAGAACATGCTCAGCGACCGCACCACGAAACCCCACGTGAGGCTGAAAGACCTCGCCGCAATGGACTCGCTGCAACGGCAATTCGAAAGCAATATCGACCTCTTCGCCGCCATCGACGCAGGGGACCGCGAGGCACACAAGTATATGAACTTCCGCAAGCTGACGAGCCTCTACGACGCCATGATGAAAGAAGCCGACGTCGAATGGAGCGACAACGCCGAGCACCTGCAGAAGGTGGCCGACATGCAACGCAGATACCTGGAGCTGCTGAAGGAGAATCCGCCCGAGGAGCTGGAGCGCACCGCCAACATGGAGCGGGTGAAGACAGCGCTGGAGCTTATCGAGGGCTACAAATATTTCTAACGACAAAACGGAAGTCCCGCGATGTTGCCGCCGCAGTTGTTGCGGGAGGCGCCGGTCACGGAGCTCAGGCAGTTGGGCTTGAATTGCAGGCGGAGGTAGCCTAACAAAGCGAATATTATGGCTTCCTTGTAGTCGATGATGTCGTCTGACGGCACCGTCACCTCGCAGTCGGGCGACAGCCGACGCAGACGGCTTATCAAAAACTTGTTCTTCGCGCCGCCGCCGGTGACCAGCAGCGACTTTATGTTATTGGCGTTGAGTACAGCGGCAATCTGTACGGCGATATGCTCGACAGAGGTGCGCAGCAGGTCCTGGACGCTGTGTTCACCCCCTTCGAGAAGCGGCTGGAACTGCGACACAAACCACTCCTTGCCGAGCGACTTGGGAGCCGGCTGGGCATAGTAGCCTAACGTGTTCATCCGGCTCAACAACGGCTCCGCAACCTTACCCGACGACGCTACGCTGCCGTCCTTATCGTATGGCTGGCCGAGTTTGCGCGCCAGCAGGTTGAGCGCCATATTGCACGGAGAGATGTCGAAGGCGATGCGGGAATTTTGAATTTTGAATTTTAAATTTTGAACCGACTCCTCAATCGCCCTGTGCGGGCACGCACCTGACTGCCGATATGAAATATTCGCTATGCCACCGAGGTTGAGGCAGGCGTCGTAGTCGGCGAAGAGCATCTGATCGCCTATGGGCACCAGCGGAGCGCCCTGCCCGCCGAGTGCCACATCCATGCGGCGGAAGTTAAACACCACCGGCAGGCCACATTCGGCCGCGATTGCGTCGCCGTCGCCTATCTGTGTGGTGAGGCCGAGGTGCGGCTGGTGGAATATGGTGTGGCCGTGCGAGGCGACGCAATCGGCCCGCAAGCCATGTTTTTCGACAAATTCGCGCACCAGTCGTCCGAAATGATGACCCAGTTGCACGTCGGCGAGGGCGTAGTCGTAGGCGGTGGAGTTTTCGAGCGTCGAGAGCCGTCCGACCCACTCGTCGGGATAGGGAATTGTCTCCGCCGCCAGCAGCGACCACTCGAGTTTGTCGTCGCCCGAAAAACGGCAGCAAGCCAAGTCCACCCCGTCGAGCGAAGTGCCCGACATAAGACCTATGATAGTTTTTTCAATTGACGGCATGATAGAGTCGAACGTTTAACAGGTTGCAAAGATACGAAAAAAGCAACGTTTTTTGCCAATTGGTTAAAAATGTTTATCTTTGCAAATGGTTTCAGACGGAAACCACGAAGCGCTATGCCTCGGTCTTGTGTCAGAAAACGTGAGAAATTTTTTGAGTTACGCAAGAGAGGGTACTTAAATTCAACTTGTAAGTGCAACACTAGGTAAAAAGAAAGTGCCGAAAATAATCGGCACAATCCGGGAAAAATCATTATCTTTGCAGGGTTAAAAGGGTGAGTACAACTATGCGTACAAGACGCCAATAGAACACAGTCACCACAATATATCGCGTTATGAAATCAGAATTAAAATTATTCGCAGCAGTAGCAATAACAATTTGCATGGTAGGGATGCTGGTATCGTGCGGCGGGAAGAAAAACGCCAAAAACGGAGAGGTAAAGAGCGAGACGGTTGAGGTGGAAGCGGCGACGCAGTATGAGGGGCCGCTTTACGGCATCTCGGACATGAACATCCAATACTGGTTTATCGACACTCTGGGCAGGGTGGTGCTTGGGCCTTACGACCATGCGGACGATTTCTGCGAGGGACTTTCGAGGGTGTGGAAACGTATGCGCGGGGCAGACAATCCCGGGGATTGGGAGTGGGATCGCGACTGGAGCGAGGGCAAATGGGGATTTATCGACAGGACAGGCGATTTCGTGATAGAGCCGAAATATGACGCTGCCCGGGGTTTCAGCGAGGGCTTGGCAGCGGTGCGCACGGGCGACGAGACGAGCGGCAAATGGGGGTATATAGACAAGTCGGGCAAGTGGGTCATCGAGCCGAAATATGCCGAGGCACAAAGTTTTTCGGAAGGAGTGGCGTTTGTAAAGGAGAGAATCGGCGAGGGATATGTGGAATACTGCATCGACAAGAAGGGGAACATGCTGTTTGAACGTCCGGAGAGAACGTCGGACGAGTTTCACGATGGTTTAGCCATAATTATCATAGACGGGAAATGGGGATATATGGACAAATCGTGCGCAATAGCCATCGAGCCGAGTTTTTCATACGCCGAGGACTTTTCGGAGGGTATGGCACGCGTGGGAATCGGCGAGGGTGACTCGATCAGATACGGATTTATAGACAAGAGCGGGAAGATGGTCATCGAGCCAAAATACAATTCAGCAGGCAGCTTCAACGAGGGGCTTGCGGTGGTGAGCATTGACGGCAAATACGGATATATAGACAAGCGGGGCAAGGTGGTGGTGAACCTCGTGTATGACGGAGCCGACGCTTTCTCGGAGGGATTGGCTGGAGTGTGGGTTGGCGGCCAATGGTGGGAAGGCGGCAAACAGGGATATATAGACAAGACGGGCAAAATGGTGATAGAGGCACAGTACTGCTGGGCGGGGTTGTTCGAGAACGGGATGGCGAAAGTGGGGCTTGGAGACGACTACAAAGACGGCAAATGCGGCTATATAACGAGGAAGGGAGTGCTGGTGTGGCAAGGATTTGAATTGATTGATTAGTGTTTTTTATATTTTTTTCTTATCTTTGCAACCTCATTTCTTGTATTCAAATTAAAAACATACACACATGAAGAAAGTCATCAACACCCCCAAGGCTCCGGCAGCCATCGGACCTTACAGCCAGGCCATCCTTGCCGGCAACACGCTCTACATCTCGGGTCAAATTCCAATCAACCCCGCAACCAAAGAGGTGCCTGAAGGCATTACGGCTCAAACAGAACAGGTAATGCAAAATATCAAAGCCATCCTCGACGAAGCTGGATTCACCTTCGACGACGTGGTGAAGAGCACCTGCCTGCTGGCCGACATGGAGTATTTCAAACCGATGAACGAGGTGTATGCCAAATACTACAGCAAGGACTGCCCCGCACGTGCCGCCTTCGCGGTGAAGGGTCTGCCGATGGGCGTGCTGGTCGAGATAGAAACAATCGCTGTAAAATAAGCGCCCCAAGCCGTCAACTGTAAGTTGTCTCCACGACACGGAAGCCAACCTACAGCCTAAAACCTAAAACTAAAAACTAAAAAAATATATGGATTTCAGTTTCACAAAACAAGAAGAACTCTTCCTGCAGATGATTCGTGAATTTGCGGAGAAAGAGGTGAAGCCCCTCGCAGCGGAAGTTGACGAGGAGGAGCGTTTCCCGATGGAGACGGTAGAGAAGATGGCCAAAATCGGCCTAATGGGTATTCCCATCCCGACGCAGTACGGCGGAGCCGGCGGCACCAACATCATGTACGGCATGGCCGTCGAGGAGCTGAGCCGCGTGTGCGCCACCACGGGCGTCATACTTTCGGCCCACACCAGCCTCTGCGCCGCCCCGATACTCGAAAGCGGCACCGAGGAGCAGAAGATGAAGTACCTGCCCAAACTCGCCAGCGGCGAATGGATTGGCGCCTTCGGTTTGACCGAGCCCAACGCCGGTACCGACGCAGCCGGACAGCAGACCATCGCCGTCGAGGACGGTGACTACTGGGTGCTCAACGGAAGCAAGATTTTCATCACCAACGGCTCGTACGCCAACGTGTTCATCATCATCGCCATGACCGACAAGAGCCTCGGCACCAAGGGCATCAGCGCCTTCATCGTCGAGAAGACCGACCCGGGCTTCAGCATCGGCAAGAAGGAGAAGAAGATGGGTATCCGCGGCAGTGCCACATGCGAGTTGGTGTTCGAGAACTGCGAAGTACCTAAGGAGAACCTTCTCGGTGCGCTGGGCAAGGGCTTCGGCATCGCCATGAAGACCCTCGACGGCGGACGTATCGGTATCGCCTGCCAGGCACTCGGCATCGCACAGGGCGCCATGGACGAGACGGTGAAATACACCAAGGAGCGCAAACAGTTCGGCAAGAGCATCAGCCAGTTCCAGAACACCCAGTTCCAGATGGCCGACCTCGAGACAAAGGTTCAGGCCGCCCGCCTGCTCTGCCGCAAGGCTCACTACAACAAAGACCACGGCCTGCCTTACAGCGCCGAGGCCGCTATGGCCAAGCTGTTCGCAGCCGAGACGGCTATGGAAGTGACCACGAAGGCCGTGCAGTTCCACGGTGGCTACGGCTACACCCGCGAGTACCCCGTCGAGCGCATGATGCGCGACGCCAAGATTACCGAAATCTACGAGGGCACCAGCGAGGTACAGAGAATGGTAATTGCAGGAAAGTTATTCAAATAATTTAGTGAATCGTGATGAGTGATGAGTGAATAGACATTACATTTGTCGAACCATGATTTACCATTCATAAAACAGTTGTCAAATGCTTTAGCATTCATGAGCACCTCTGAATTAAATTAAATCAAGCGAATAAATCACTATTCACCATTCACTAATCACTAAAAAAAAGAACAATGAACATAGTAGTTTGCATAAAACAAGTGCCGGACACCACCGAGGTGAAGATCAACCCTGTGACCGGTACGCTTATACGCGAAGGGGTACCCAGCATCATGAACCCCGACGACAAGGGCGGTCTTGAGTTCGCCCTTCAACTGAAAGACCAATACGGTGCCCACGTCACCGTGATAACCATGGGACTTCCCCAGGCCGAAGCCATCCTTCGCGAAGCTTTGGCTATGGGCGTTGACCGCGCCATCCTGCTCACCGACCGCAAGCTCGGCGGAGCCGACACCCTGGCTACCTCGAGCGCCATCGCAGGCGCCCTGCGCACCATGGATTTCGACCTCGTCATCACCGGTCGTCAGGCCATCGACGGCGACACCGCTCAGGTGGGACCGCAGATTGCCGAGCACCTCGACCTGCCGCAGGTCAGCTACATGGAAGACCTGAAATATGACGAAGCCACCAAGACCTTCACCATCCGCAAGCAGCTCGAAGACGGATACCAGATTCTCGAGATGCAGGCACCCTGCGTCGTCACCGCCCTGGCCAGCGCCGTCAAGCCGCGCTACATGAGCGTCAGCGGCATCGTGACCGCATGGGACAAGGAAGTCGAAGTATGGGGCGCCGACCGCATCAACGTGCCCGAGGACCGCATCGGCAAGGCAGGCTCGCCCACCAGCGTGTTCAAGGCATTCCCGAAGCAGCTGAAACCCGCCGGCGAAACCTTCGAGGTGACCCCCGAAGAGGCTGTCGAACTGATTGTCAACAAACTCAAAGAAAAACACATTATTTAGTGAATAGTGAAAAGTGAATTGTGAATAGACAATACACATTTGTCGAATCACTAATCACCAATCACGAATCACCCAAAATCAAAGATTATGAATTTATCAGATTATAAAGACGTTTACGTATTTGCCGAGCAACGCGACGGCAAGATACAGAATGTGGCACTTGAGCTGCTTGGCAAAGCACGCGAGCTGGCCGACGCCAACAACGAGAAGGTGGTCGCCATGCTGCTTGGCAAAAACATCAAGGACAAAGCCCAGGAGCTCATAGCCGCGGGAGCCGACAAGGTGTTGGTTGTTGACCACGACCTGCTCGAGACCTACCTCACCGAGCCCTACACCGAGGCGATAACCCAGATTATCAAAGAGCAGAAGCCCAGCATCATGCTCATCGGCGCCACCACCATCGACCGCGACCTCGGCCCGCGCGTCTCGGCACGCAACATCACAGGCCTCACCGCCGACGCCACCAAGCTCGAAATCAGCGACGACGAAGCCCACGAGTTCCGTATGACCCGTCCCGCTTTCGGCGGCAACCTCATGGCCACCATCCTCTGCAAGAACAACCGCCCGCAGATGTCCACCGTGCGTCCCGGCGTCATGCAGAAACTTCCCGCCGACCCCTCGCGCAAAGGCGAAGTGGTTGACTACAAAGTCGCCTTCGACGAGAAGAAGATAAGCCGCGTGAAGATTGTCAAGACCGTCAAAGAGAAGAAGACCGTCACCGACATCTCAGCCGCCAAGATACTCGTCTCCGGCGGACGCGGAGTGGGAAGCAAGGAAGGCTTCACCAAGCTCGAAGCCCTCGCCAAGGAACTCGGCGGCGAAGTGTCGAGCAGCCGCGCAATGGTTGACGCAGGCGTCATGCCCGCCGACCGCCAGGTGGGACAGACAGGTAAGACCGTCCGCCCGGCCCTCTACATGGCTTGCGGCATCAGCGGCGCCATCCAGCACCTCGCTGGCATGGAGGAGAGCGAATACATCATCGCCATCAACAAGGACAAGTTCGCCCCCATCTTCAGCGTGGCCGACCTCGGCATCGTAGGCGACCTCCACAAGATCGTCCCCATGCTCACCGAGCGCCTGAAAGCCATGCAGAAATAACCTGCCGCACCGAGGCGACGAAGTGACGAAAAAGCAGAGCGGCCCCGCCGGATGGCGGGGCCGCTCTCGTTGTTGTCGGCTGGCCGTTATGCGTGATCCTGCGTGTCGTCGGGCTCAGGCTCCGGCTCGGGGTCGTCCTTGCCGCCGCGCTTGCGGCTCTGCTGGTATTGCAGTTCGATTTTCGCCAGGTCGGCGTTGTAGTACTGCGCCGCCTGCGACAGGGCGTCCACCGGCTCCAGTTCCTGCACCGCGTTGAGATAGGTGAGGAAGGCGCGGTAGTGCAGGTCCAGACTCTCGCGGGCCGCCTTCAGCTCGCCCACCACCACGTCGCTGCGCTCCTCGTTGCGCTGCGACATCAGCTGCTCGATCTGCCCCGTGCGGTTCTCCAGGCGGCGGTTCAGCTCGGTGAGGCCCATCATCTGCAGGTCGGCCGTCAGCTGACGGTCCGAGAACACCTGCTCCATGTTGTACACCTTCGCGTTCTCGGCCACCAGAGCCTCCGACGTGCGGAAGCTGTAGTCGCGGAACACCTGCGCCACCCTGCGACCATGCACCGCCAGACTCTCGTCGTCGAGTTTCTCACCCCACAGCTCGGCCACGCGCTGCATCACGAGGGCGTAGTGGTCGCGCTCCTGGTCGAGGTCACGGATCTGGTCGGTCAACGCACTCTTCTGCGAACGCTTGTAGGCCTTGTCGAACGCCTTGAACAGCACCACATACTCGTTGCGCATCCCGGCGAAACGCTCCACCCCATAGTCCACCACCTCGATTCTGTGCAAAAACGCCTCCACGGCGCTGAAATAGAAAGCCATTGGGTAAACACTCAATGCCTTGTCCGAAAATTTTACAGTTTCCATGTTTCTATATTTTTTTAGTTTGAAAAATCTCTTTTAACCATGTTTCAAATTTGAAAGCCGCCGAAAACACTCTTTTCACCCATTTTCAAAATCATTTGGGGCTTGCGAGAGTCTTTTCGACCATTTTTTTATTTGATTGGCGTTGGCGAGACTCTTTTCTCCCATTTTCAAAATCAATTGGGACTTACAAGAGTCTTTTTTGCCATTTTCAAAATTATTTTAATATCCAAGACTCATTTTAAGCGCATGTTTCTTTATGTTTGGTACTCCCGTATAAACTTTCGACGTCCCATCCATAAACGTTATCTTTATCGTCGTCAGTTTTATTAATTCGATTACATTATACTCATCCCAATAAACATCGCTGAACTCGTATGTCTCCGTCTCGCCTGCCGCCAGAGGACCGATGCATTGGACTTTTTTCTCCTTTTTCCCAAAGTAATCAGCTTGCACATCCCCAACCTTGTTGTAAGGGGTCATTGAGATGTCGATGTATTTTATCTGCTTGTTGTAGCAGTTGTACACATTTATAGCAATGCCACATTGCGGCTTGTGTTCTCCGAAAGAATAGTTGACATCTACAATGAACCGTTCTTTACTCCGCATCGCTTTCTCTATGCTATCCTGCTTTGCCTTGTATGCAACCATGACGACACTGTCATATTCTTTGGCGAATTTCATTCTCACATCAAACCCCATCTCTTTTCTGCGTTTAAGGAGGTCACCATCCTCAGCGTTTTGGAATGACACATTCTTTTCGCCAATCAAGTATATTTTGCCAAGATAAAGACCTAAATATTTATATTCGGAATCGGCATATCCAACAAATGGCATTTTGTCTCCAACCTCAAAAGTGTGTCTAACTCCGCTCATGCTCTCAATATTATTGAGCCGTCTTTGAATTGTCCCAATAAACAATTTAGAATCCAAAGTAGCATCCTTGGTGTTTTGTTCGATAGCCCGCATTGCTTCTGTTTTGGATACAAAGACATGGTATGGCTTCACATCTTCAATCTCTTTGTAATACACAACAAGAGTATCATTCGTATTCGTCTTTACATAGAACTTAACTGGGCTAATTAGAGAAACGTCATACTCAAAACCAATCCATTCTACAGGGTACAGATGCATACCTGGCACGTGTATAAGGTTGTTCTTGTCGTATTTTTTTAATATTAAGCACTTGTCCCTCAAAAAAGCATGAACTACTTTTACGGTGTCAACGTATGCGTATTCTTCTTGAAATTTCTTAAATTTCTCCTCCCAGAAACTGCATTTTGAAACATAGTCACGTATGGACCACCATGTCGGCAGATAAAAATCCTTGTCTTTTGAAGTGAAGTGATAAAATTCCTTTCCTCTTCCAAATTCTGATTTTGCATCTTCAATTATGACGGGACCTGTTATGTGATAGATTGTTCCAGGCTCTAACAATTGGACGTCTTTGTATTCTTTCGTCTTCGAGGCTGGCTTGAATTTTCCCTTAACATTTACATAGGCCCTTTCTTTCACTTTGGCATAGTCGCTATTGTCATAGAAACCACGGAAGAAAATATCTTGTCCTATACATTCCTTTAAGTCCTTGGGCTCTCCCGGTACTTGGCCGAAAACAACATTTGCCGAAAGGCATAGGATTGACAATAGATAAACAATTTTGTGTTTCATATTGTGTGTTTTAGAGGCTACAAACCATCCCCACCCGCTGCAAGTTTGCGGCAGGTGCAGGAAAATGAATCAAAATAAATGAGAGAGAATCCTCGACGACTACATGCCCGTCCGTGGGGGGGGGTGAAAATCAGTATTTTATGAGGATTATGGTTTTTCATCGGTGGTTTTCTTCTCTTACAATAACCGCAAAAGCTCGAAAATATTGCCTGCCGCTCGATGCGACATTTCACAGCGTGTTTGGGCGGAAGGTCTTTTCTGCTGTCCGGCTTCGCAGGGCTACGGCCACGTGGCCCATCGTGTGACGGAAATTTATCTCGACCATCGGATTCAGGGCGTAGCCGTCGGCGGATTTATAGACAAACATGTCTATGCCTAACGGCCCTTCATACTGCGGCTCCACCTCTGCCGCAAGCCACGTCTCTATCGCGGACTTGGCCGAAATGAGCTTTTCTATCGGGATATAAGCCGAAAGGCGCCGCAAGATTTCGTCGTCGGACAACAAACGGTTCTCTCGATAGACGCCGTTCTGAGTCTCGAACCACGAATAGCCTTTAAAGCTAATGCTTGATTGCTTGAATGCTTGAGTGCTTGAGTTCTGGAGTGCTTGAGTGCTTGAGTACGCCTCGCGGCCTTGGCCTCCTATATAATACTCCAGGGCGAAGTCCTGCACCACCTCGCAGCGGGGCTCCACTATGACGGAGCCTTGCGTGGCGAGGAGTTTCTCAAGCCAGTCGGCGTCGTGGGCGGAAAGGGCATTGTCAACCCACCGCAGCCCCCTACCCGACCCCGACCAAGGGGCTTTCAGCACAACTCGGCGGTGACGGTCAAGCAACGTCTGCACCTCGCTCAATCGGAAGGCCTCCTCTCCCATCGGCTTGAACCCGCAGGCTTTGGCGGCGGAGAGGGCGGTGCGACGGTGGGACAGACGCCTGATGGTGGCTAACTGCTCGTCGGTCGGCATAAGCTCACGCGGGACGCCTCGCTTGACAAGCCGTCGGACCAGGGAGGCATCCCAGCCCCAGGCGACGATGGATTGCTCGAATGCCTGAGTGCCTGAATGCTTAAATGCTTGAGTAAGCCGTACGTCCTCGGCGGCGCAGGCTTCGCAGCCGTCGCCATAGATAGACTTCATCAGGTGCGCCTCCTGCCGCGCGAAACGCAACGCCGACGCGGGCGGCACATAGTTGGCGTCGCCGTTGGCCAGACAGAGGTCGTGTTCGGGATTGAAGATGGCAAGCAAGTTTCTAGTTTTAAGTTTTTAGTTTCAAGTTGAGTATCATTCTAAAAAAAAGTCAGTGGCCGACGATGACCGACCACTGACCTCTGTTTACTGACAGGCGCCGATTTATTTGTTCACCTGGAATTTCTTGTTGCCGGTCTTGAAGAAGTCGGCAATCTGGTTGGCGGCAGCGATACCGGCGTTGATGTTGGCCTCTTCTGTCTGGGCACCCATTTTCTTGGGTGTTGCGAAGTAGCGGCCTTCGAAAGCCTTGAATTCGGCGTCAGCGTCGGGCATGATGTCGGTGATGTATTTCAGGTCGGTGCGCTCGGCCATCAGCTTGAGCAGCTCGGGCTCGTTGATGACTTCCTTGCGTGCGCTGTTGACCAGGATTCCACCTTTACGCATCTTGTTGACGAGGGCGTAGTTGATGCTCTGCTTGGTCTCGGCGGTAGCGGGGATATGCAGCGAAACGACGTCGCAGGTCTCGAAGAGGGCATCCTGGTTGGCGACGGCGGTAGCCATGCCGCTGGCGTTGATCTGGTCGGCGGTGAGGAATGCGTCGTAGGCGTAGACCTCCATGCCGAAGCCTTTGGCGATGCGGGCCACGTTGCGACCCACGTTACCGAAGGCCAACAGGCCAAGCTTCTTGCCCATCAGTTCGGTGCCGCTCTTGCCGTTGTAGAAATTACGGACGGCGTAGACGAGCATACCCATGACGAGCTCGGCGACGGCGTTGCTGTTCTGGCCAGGAGTGTTCATGGCGATAATGCCGCGGGCGGTGCAAGCCTCGAGGTCGAGGTTGTCGAAACCGGCGCCGGCACGGACGACGATCTTCAGGTTCTTGGCGTGGTCGATGACCTCTTTGGTCACCTTGTCGCTGCGCACGATGAGGGCATCAGCGTCGGCAACGGCCTTGTACAGGTCGTTCACATCGGTATATTTCTCGAGGAGAGCCAGCTCGTAGCCGTTCTTCTCCACCACCTCGCGGATACCGTCGACGGCAACCTTGGCGAAGGGTTTCTCGGTAGCAACTAGTACTTTCATTTTGCAATAAATCTTTATTTCGTCAGAGAAGACGCAGGTAGACTCCTTGCGAAGCTTTTTCTCGAAGCCCTCTCTGACATCATCTCTGATTTCCATTGTTTCTTATTTGTTAGCTTTCTCGAAGTCCTGCATGCACTGGACGAGAGCCTCGACGGCCTCGATGGGGCAAGCATTGTAGAGGCTGGCGCGGAAGCCACCCACGCTGCGGTGACCCTTGATACCAACCATGCCGCGCTCCTTGGCAAAGGCCATGAAGGCATCCTGCAGGTTCTCGCGGCCCTCGGCCATCACCCAGCAGTGGTTCATGATGGAACGGTCTTCCTTCTCGGCGGTACCGCGGAACATGCTGTTGCGGTCAATCTCCTCATAGAGCAGGGCGCTCTTCTTGAGGTTCAGCTTGTTCATGTTCTCAACGCCTCCGATGGTGTTCTTAACCCACTTCAGGGTCTCGTGCATCACGAAGATGGCGCTCACCGGGGGAGTGTTGAACATGGAGATGTTCTTGGCCTCTTCGGCGGCGTGGGTGCGGAAGTCCACCATG
>JAFZTV010000074.1 GCA_017618625.1 Bacteroidales bacterium
CTTGTTCATATTCTCCACACCACCGATGGTGTTCTTAACCCACTTCAGGGTCTCGTGCATGACGAAGATGGCGCTCACCGGAGGAGTGTTGAACATGGAGATGTTCTTAGCCTCTTCGGCAGCGTGGGTGCGGTAGTCCACCATAGTCGGCAGCGGATTCATGTACTGACGGTCGGTGATTTTGCCGAGGATGTCTTTCTTCACGATGACGAAGGTGACGCCGGCAGGACCGACGTTCTTCTGGGCACCGCCATAGATGAGACCGTATTTCTTCACATCGACGGGACGGCTCATGATGTCCGAGCTCATATCAGCCACGAGCATGATCGGGCAATCCATGTCGTATTTGATTTCAGTACCGTAGATGGTGTTGTTTGTGGTGATGTGGAAGTAGTCGGCATCCATGGGGATGGAGTAGCCCTTGGGGACGTAGCTGTAGGTCTTGTCCTCGCTGTTGGCGACTATCTCGACCTGTCCGAAAAGCTTAGCCTCTTTGGCGGCTTTCTTTGCCCAAACGCCGGTCTGGAGGTAGGCAGCCTTCTTGTTGAGCAGGTTGGCGGGAACAGCCATGAACTGGGTGCTGGCACCGCCGCCGAGGAAGAGAACCTCGTACTCCTCGGGGATGTTCAGCAGGTCGCGCCAGAGCTGACGGGTTTCGGCCATCAGTTTCTCCCAACCGGGGGTGCGGTGGCTGATTTCGGCGATACCGATGCCGGTGTTGTCAAAATCGTAGAGAGCCTTGATGGTGTTCTCGATGGCCTGTTTCGGCAGGACGCAAGGACCTGCATTGAAGTTATAAGCTGTTTTCATTGTGATTTGTGTTTTAGTTAAGTGTATATTATTTAATCAATTAACGATTTTTACCCCCATTATGAGGGTTTACAAAGATAGGAATAATTTTGAGTAAAAACAATTAAACAACACAAAAATAAAATAAAACTCTCCCACGTCACGTTTTTTCACCGACAGACAACCTAACAGCCAAAGAAAATGATCGGACAGCCACAAGTATATGAAGCCTTAGAGCGTATGGGCATCCCCTTCGACTACTACGAACACCCCGAGGCCCCAACCATCGAGATTGCACAACAGTTCTATCGCGGCGAGGGTACAACCCTATGCAAGAACCTCTTTTTCCGCAACCATAAGGGCAACCGCCACTATCTCGTCATCATGGATGCCCGCCACCCGATGGACATCCACGACATAGAACACCGGCTGCATCAGGGAAAGCTCAGCTTCGCATCCGAAGAGCGTATGATGCGATACCTCGGAGTGCGCCCCGGTTCCGTATCGCTATTCACACTTGTGAACGACACCGACCACGCCGTAACCCTCTTCGTTGACCGCAACCTACTCAATGCTACGAAAGTAAGCTTTCACCCAAACGACAATCGCGCCTCTTTGGTGATAACCATCGACGACATGATGAAATTCATCAATGAAACGGGAAACTCCTACGAAATTCTCGACCTCTACTGCGCGAACTTCTCCAACGCCGCCTGCGTCTGTACATAGCCGCACCGCCTCAACTCCTCCATGTGCTTGAACGACAGCGTGCCATACTTGCCTGGGTCGATGGCAATCAACTCGTTGAACTGATCGCTTCCCCTCAGTATTATCTGGTAAAAGATATTGTTATATACCCTTGTCCAAAGGAAACGGGTCTTCGTGACCTTCTGAGGCTTGTCCAGTATCGGGTAGGCTCCGATACGCCGTGTGCAGTTCTCCTCTATCAGCGGTTTCCACGGCATCATATCCTGCGAACCGCCGTCAAAATAATAGACGCTGTCGATTTTCACCGGAGGGAACAGTCCTGGCAGCGACAGCGACGCTATCACATACTCCACCAAGTTACCACCCGACCCCACATGACGCACACAGTTGCTGTCCATATCCGTCACGCTGCAGTAGAACTTTATCTTCAGCGAATCAAACGAGTTGTGGGGCAAGTATTTGGCAAGCTTTCGCTTAAGATGCTTGTTGCCGACCACTCCCGAAGTGATTTTGCAGTTCGCACGGTAAAGCGACACTATCCTGTGGACCTTCTCTTTCCTGAAAATCCTGTAAATCTCGTCCGGGGTGTAGCCGTTGGCATAAAGCACCGCGACAAGCGACCCGAACGAACATCCCGTGATGCAGTCAATCTTCACCCCAGCCGAATCCAACGCCTCCAACACCCCGATATGTGCCAGCGACAAAGCCCCTCCCCCACTGAGCGACACACCAGTCTTCTGCACCTGCTCGACTTCCTGCGCCGCACCGCTTACTGAACCAAACAGCACAAACCAAAACGCCACCTGCATCAAACACAAGTGTCGCACAATCCGCATATTTAGTGTATCTCTGATAGCGTGAATACTTTGGTTCCTACTGATAGATTCGAGGTGCAAAAGTACAACTTTATTCCAAAATGTCAACAATTCACGCAAAAAGGCCAACCTGGCACATAAATTCCAGAACGCTCAAGCACCCCAATATGCCAATCAAGCATCCATCCAGTCGCCCGACTGTTTTATCAGTTCCACCAATCGCTCCACAGCCTCGCTTTGGTCGATATTCCTCACCACGGCTTCCTTACCTTTGTACAGCGTTATCTTGCCGTTGCCGGCACCCACATAGCCATAGTCGGCGTCGGCCATCTCGCCAGGTCCGTTCACTATGCAGCCCATCACGCCAATCTTGACTCCTTTTAGATGCGCGGTGGCGGCTTTTATGCGCTGCAACGCCTCCTGTATGTCGTATTGCGTCCGTCCGCACGATGGGCAAGATATATACTCCGCCTCGCTTATGCGCACACCCACGGCTTGCAGTATGGCATACGCCACAGGTATCTCCTCCTCCGGCGGCTCGGTGAGCGAAACCCGGATTGTATCGCCTATGCCGTCCAAAAGCAACGCCCCTATTCCAGCTGCCGACTTCAACCGTCCTTGCAAAGCATCACCCGCCTCGGTAACTCCCAGATGTATCGGGTAATCCATTCCCATTTCATACATCTTCTCGACGAAAAGCCTCGTACTATCAACCATAACCTTTACATTGGACGCCTTCATCGAGAATACGATATCATGGAAATCCTGCTGGCGGCAGACTTCGGCGAACTCTATGGCCGACTGTGCCATACCCTCGGGCGTGTTGCCGTAGCGGCTCATGATTCTTTCACTGAGCGACCCGTGGTTGGTGCCGATGCGCATAGCCGTATGATGCGCCTTGCATATCTCTATCAGAGATGACATCCTCTCCCCTATCCTCTTCAGCTCGTCCTGATATTCCTGCTCGGTAAACTCCAGCTTGCCGGTGTTGCGGTCGGTGTAGTTGCCCGGGTTGACGCGGACCTTCTCGACCAACGTGGCAGCCACCTCGGCGGCCTTGGGGTTGAAGTGGATGTCGGCCACCAGCGGCACGTCGCATCCGCGACGCAGCAGCTCCTCCTTGATACGCCCCAAGTTCTCCGCCGCCTTCACGTCCGGTGCAGTAATACGCACCAACTCACAGCCAGCTTCCACCATTCTCAACGTCTGCTCCACAGTCGCGCGGGTGTCCATCGTATCGGTGTTAGTCATGCTCTGCACACGGACAGGAGCTCCCCCACCCAGCGTCAGATCACCTATCTTAATTTGCCTGCTCATAATATTGTTTGGGTTAGATTGTTATATGTGCCTTAACAAAAGTTCCGTCTGTCTTAAAATATGAATATATGGGTGGTCCCATATAAACCTTATGCGTTTCGTAGTGGGCGACTATCCACAAGTCGTCCACCTTCGACACTCCCACCACACGTGCATCATCACGCAACTGGAATATCATGTAATTCACCCTGTTTATATGGGAAAAATACTTTGGGTTCAAATCGTCCATAGTGTAATATAGAGCAGTGAATAACCACTCACCCTTTTTAGAAAAGACAATCTGCACGGAATCCTTGGTCAGCACAGTCCAACCGACTGCGGGCCTCTCGAACCCCATATTGTAAAGAGACCACTGAGGCTCACCAAAAGAAACCGAGGCAACATCATCAGCGAGGTCATATTGCTGGATGAACTCAACCGCACGCTTAGGCAAGCCCGAAGATGACGAGGAAGGCCTTGGACTTTGACAGCTCAACATTGCGAGAGCCATCGCCGTAACACATATCGAGATGAGTTTAATTGGTCTTTCCATAATCAATATATTTGTCACTTATTGCGGCACCATATGGTTGCCGTGAAACACGCAATAACAGTGAGAACAGAAACGGCCAATGCGAGCAACAGATAATCGTCAATTATATCAGAAATAATTAGCACGACGGCAACCAGAAAAAGAAGAACAAAAAAAACAATCCGCAACCGTTTTGCATTGTATATCCGCCTGTTCTCTTTGTCAAGTTCGTTAATACCCGGTATCAGAGAATCACCTTCTCCAAAAGCGATTATAAAGCCGAGACAAACCAACACAATAGAACATAAGATCGTGACAAATGGCATCTGTTTTCTATGTTTTTTATTCGACATCTTTCTGTTGATTCACACTCTGCGGATTATTGGAAAACAAAAGAATACCGCAAATAGTATCGTACCCGCACCTCTTTGCCCTGCAACTTTCCTGGTATCCATCTCGGCATAATGCTGACTGCTTTGGCTACTTCTTCCCCAGCGTGGCATCCAATATTCCTAAGTATGTGGATATCTGTCAAAGAACCGTCTTTTTCAACGACAAATGAGACATAGACTCTACCCGTCACATCGCATTCATTAAATCGGCCCCAATCTATATGATTGGTAATCCAAGACCGCGCAGAGTCCATTCCCTCGGGAAACTTGGGAGCGACATTGACTTGCGCAACAGAGAATATCGTGCTGTCCTCCTCCTCGAAAACATTATAATTGACATTCACGTTTGAGCTTTGTTCCGATAGCCCATACTGACTAATCAGACTTTCCGCAACGGGTTCATGTGCAGACAAACCAGTCCCTACGACAAACACCGACACTAATATCAGAATTAATCTCACCATTGCCTTCCAACAGCTTCAGTTGTTTACACTCTTCCCAACAACCTCCTTCACCCGTGCATAGAACTCTGGGAACCGTTTCTCAAGCGACACAGGCTTTCCTCCTTCCAGGAAGCAATGCGTGCTCGTGGCGGTACACACCGTGCGGTCTCCCACTCTCATCGTATAGGCGAAAACCACCTTCAGCGGCGTGGTCTCGGCTATCGTCACACTTATCTGTATCACGTCCTTGAAGGTTGACGGCTGACGGTAGCGGCACTCCACGCTCACCACCGGCGACACCACACCCTCCGCCTCCATCCGCTCGAAGCCGAATCCCAGTTGGTCCATCCAATCCACTCGCGCCTCTTCCATGAAGCGTATGTAGTTGCTGTGGTGCGTGATACCCATACGGTCGCACTCATAGTATTTCACCTCGTGACGGTAAGGTCTTAGTTCCATAGCGATGTTTTATTGCTACTAAAATAACGTCAATCAGCCTGTTTAATTGCATCACAAGAAAATTGCGTAACTTTGCAATTCGAAAAATTCATTTGTCTAACCTCTAATCAATCATCATGAACAAGACTGTACTCATAACAGGTGCCACCAGCGGCATAGGTCTCGGCTGCGCCAAGAAATTTGCCGCCAACGGCGACCGACTCATACTCACCGGACGCAACGCAGAGCGTCTTGAAGAGATTCGCAAAGAGCTGACTGCCAAAGGCACTCAGGTGCTGACTCTGGTGTTCGACGTGCGTGACCGCGAGATGGCAACGAAATGCATAGAAGAACTGCCCGCTGAATGGCAAGAGATAGACGTGCTGGTGAACAACGCTGGTCTTGCGCTCGGACTTGAACCCGAATACGAAGGCAGCTACGACGACTGGGACACGATGGTCGATACCAACATCAAAGGACTGCTGACGATGACGCGCCTCGTGGTGCCCGGCATGGTGAAACGCGACCGCGGCCACATCATCAATATCGGTTCCGTGGCCGGCGACGCCGCCTACGCCAACGGCAACGTCTATTGCGCCACCAAAGCCGCCGTGAAGACCATCACCGACGGATTGCGCCTCGATGTGGCCAGTACCGCCGTACGAGTAACCAACCTCAAACCTGGCTTGGTGGAGACCAACTTCAGCAACACCCGCTTCCATGGCGACACCGAGCGGGCCGCCAACGTCTATAAGGGCATCAAGCCTCTCACAGGCGACGACATAGCCGACGTGGCTGTCTATGCCTCCAACGCACCCGCCCACGTCCAGATTGCCGAAGTTCTCATACTGGCCACCCACCAAGGCAGCGGCAGCGTTATCGTGAGGAAATAGAGCGAGACCAAGACAATAAATCCTAAACAAAACCCCTGCCACACATGAAGATGCGGCAGGGGTTTGTTGTTACTCCGGCGTCGTCCTACTTGATGAACGACGTCGTCTGGTGTTTCTCCCTTTGAGGATAATCGGGATTGCCGTCGGCGTGGATTTTCTTCAGCAGGAAGGCCATGTTGTCAGCCATCGTGCGCATTGTCTGCAGGCCTTCGGCATCCAGCGATGCCTCGCCCTCGGTGCGCCCATAGACGATGTTCCAATACTGGGAGGTCACTATCGGCATGTTCTGCATCTCGAAGGGCATGAGGAGCGTCTGATACACCGCCGAAGCGCCGCCCCTGCGGCACACCGCCACCGCTGCCGCCGGCTTGTTCTGCATGACCGGCGAGGCGGCATAACTCATACGCTGAATGAGGCATAGCACCGAACCGTTGGGCTGTCCATAGTAAGTGGGCGCACCCACGATGAGGGCGTCGCACTTGGACATGATTTCGATGGCTCGGTTGCAGAGGTCGTCGTCAAAAACACAGCGTCCCGTAGCGTGGCAACTGTTGCACGCCACACATCCATGCATCGCCTGGGTGCCTATCTGAAGCAGTTCTGTGTCGATTCCGTTCTTTTCGAGTTGTTTGGCTGCCTCGGTCAGGGCAAGGTTGGTGTTGCCTTTCTGACGGGGGCTTCCGTTGATAAGCAGTACTTTCATTTTCCTTGATTGCTTGTTTGCGGTCATGTCCGACTCCTGTGCCACAACCGAACCGAGCGGTGACGCAATCACCACTCCGGCGGCAGCAGCCATAGCCGACTTCTTGATAAAATCACGACGATCCATTGTTGATGTCATTTTAGATTTGCAAAGATACATAAATTTATGCGAAACGTGAGCCGCCTGCGACCACCGTCACGGCAGACGGCACCTAACGGCTGTATTTTGCTTTGACAATCTCGTACGAATTGCGTGTCAGCTCCTTCAGCAACTCGTCAGGGGCGGCATCGGGGTCGATGCCTATCCAGTGTTTCGACGACTCATTGTAGGGCTCACCGATGCAGGAGTGGCGTTCTTTCAGCTCGACGATGCGCTCGCTCTGGCATTTGAGAGTGACGACAGAGAAGTCGCCGCAGTCGAAAAAGGAGAACATGTGCCCTTTCACATAGAACACCAGCACATTCGAAGCGGCATGGAACGCTGCGAAGGGCATCCGTTCCTCCACATCGCCACCCAGCGACAGACAGTATTCACGATAAGCCTCGATATTCATAACCCATGTTTTCGGAGGTGCAAAAATATCAAAAAAGTGTAGCTTCTACATCTTCCAGGTATAAAAAAGAGACCATAGTGACTTTTTTTTCGTTTTCCGTCACATATTGACAACCAGATATATCGCGTGCGATATTTGTTAAAATTTTACGAATCTTTATGTTAAATGATTTGCAATTAAAAAATATGTATATATTTGCATCGTGAACGACATAAAATTATTAACCATTTAAAATATCACTATTATGGAATTCAACAACAGTCTCCAACTGATGCAACTCATCGTCAACGAACTCAGCGGCAGCGCCTTTGTGCACAAGATGCAGGGCCAGCTCTTCAAATCGCAGGGTTTCTGCAAACTTGGACAGAAATACATCGACCACTACACCGAGGAGATGGAGTGGGTTGAGAAATTCACCGACCGTATGCTCGACCTCGGATGCGTGCCGCAGGTGAAGGTGTGCAACGAGACAACGCTCATCAGCGACGCCGTCGAATATATCAACGCCGACATGAAGCTGCAGCGCGAAGGTGTGGAGGTTCTCTACAAGATGATGCCCACACTCGCCAACGACCCCACCACCTACGACATCATGAAAGCCTACCTCGCCGACGAAGAGGAGGACCTCTACTGGGACGAGGAGCAGGTGGAGCTCATCAGCCTCATAGGCAAGCAGAACTGGCTTATCAAACAAATATAATCATATCAATAATACAAAAACCACATTCATCATGGCAACAATATACGACTACAAAGCCATCGCCAGCAACGGCAAAGAGATTGACTTCAAAGAATTCGAAGGCAAGGTACTGCTTATCGTCAACACCGCCAGCAAGTGCGGCTTCACCCCCCAGTTCGACGGACTCGAGGCCCTCAACGAGAAATACCGCGACCGCGGCCTCGTCGTCATCGGATTCCCCTGCAACCAGTTCAAGGAGCAGGACCCGGGCAGCGACGGTGAGATTCAGGAGTTCTGCCGCCTCAACTACGGCGTCACCTTCCAGATAATGAAGAAGACCGACGTCAACGGCGACGACGAGCACCCCGTCTTCACCTGGCTCAAAGCACAAGCGCCGACCGAAGAGTACAAAGGCCTCAAGGCGAAAGCCACCCACGCCCTGCTCAAAGGCATCAGCAACACAGCCAAGAAAGAAAGCGACATACTGTGGAACTTCACCAAATTCCTCGTCGCCAAGGACGGCACCACTGTGAAGCGATTTCCACCAACGGCCGAACCGAAGGATTTTGAGAAAGAAATCGAAGCAATGCTCTGAGCGATGCACGAACAACTGAAACTCGAAAACCAGCTCTGTTTCCGACTCTATTCAGCCTCGCGGCTCGTCACACAGGCCTACCGCCCGTTGCTCGAGCCGCTGGGCTTGACCTATCCGAAATACCTGGTCATGCTCGTGCTCTGGGAACACCGCAAGCTCACCGTGGGTGCCATCGGCGAGCTGCTGATGCTGGAATCCAACACCCTCACGCCGCTTCTGCAACGCATGGAGAAGGAGGGGTTCATAATCCGCACTAAAGGAGCCACCGACACCAGACAGACCTTCGTGGAACTCACCGCCAAAGGCAAACGTCTTGAGACGAAAGCAAAAGACATACCCTTCTGCCTCACAGCCAACTGGCCGGCCGAACGCCTGCCCCTCGACAGCCTTCAGGCGTGTGCCGCCACCCTCGACGGCATCATAAACTTGCTTAAGAAATAAAACACATTTACAAACCAATAAAACCAAGACATCATGGCTCATCAATGCGAAAACTGCAAAATCCGCGCCCACTACGACGCCAAACCAAACTCACTGATGGGACGCTTCTGGCGCTGGCATATCGACTTCTGCCCGGGATGGAAGGCCTATTTCACATCAGCCACACCTGAGAAGCAAGCCGAGCTGCGCGAGAAATACCATTTCACCAAGTACTCCAACCAAGAAGGCAAATAGTAGAGCCACAGTTATGACCCTCGACCACATCCTGCCCGTCAGGCGCCACCATCTGCTGCTGATGCAGGTGCTCTGCTGGCTCGCCCCAGGAATCAAGATATTCATCACCGGCATCAAAGCCCTATGCGGCGTGGCGGCGGCGCACCCCGACCGCGTCTGGTGGCTGGCGGTGGTGGCTTTGGCGGTGGCTGTGGCTTTCTCTTTGATGTTCCACAACTTTGTCAAACGCTGCACCCTTCGCATCCTCAATTTTCCCCAAGAACGCAAGTCGCTGCTCGCCTTTCTCGACCTGCGCGGCTACCTGCTCATAGCCTTCATGATGGGGCTCGGCATAGGGCTGAAATACCTGCCGGGCATGCCGGCCGAATTCTTCGCAGGCTTCTATCCGGGGCTTGGCACCGCCCTCGCCGTGGCAGGCCTCAGGTTCCTCTTCAGCTGGTTCAAAGCTTGCAAAAACACCAATCATTAACCTTTTCACACACCCATAAAAAAATGAAAAGACAGATTCTCCTCGCAGCCTTCGCGCTGCTCTTCTCCGTCGCTGGTTTCGCACAAGACGGCAAATCAATCTACGACTATAGCGTCAAGGACATCCACGGCAACGATGTCTCCCTCGCCTCCTACAAGGGCAAGGTGCTGCTTATCGTCAACGTGGCGAGCAAGTGCGGCCTTACGCCACAATACGAGGGACTTGAGGCGCTCTATCGCAAATACAAGGATCAGGGCTTCGAGATACTCGCCTTCCCGTGCAACCAGTTCCTCGGACAGGAGCCAGGCGACAACGAGGCCATAGAGAAGTTCTGCACACTCAAATACGACGTCACCTTCACCCTGTTCGACAAGATAGACGTCAACGGCAAGAAGGAAAGCCCCTTATACACCTTCCTCAAGGCAAAGGCTCCGTTCAAGGGATACCCTGAGGGTTACGAGAAGTTCGCCAAGCAGCTGACAATGATTCACAAGACAACCAAAAGCAAGTTCCACAAAGGCGACGCCATCAAATGGAACTTTGGCAAGTTCCTCGTCTCGGCCGACGGCAACACCATCATCCGCTTCGAGCCGATGGTACCACCCGAGTCGATAGAAGGCGATATACAGCAGATGCTGAAATAGCCGAATCGCGGCGGTCGGTTGTAGGGGGCGTGGGAGGTATTGTTAATTGAGGTCAGACACCCATCCCGAGCTGGTAGGCTTGTTGGAGCTTGGGGTTGCCGGCTATATCGTTGGGGGCACCCACGCCGCCACAGAACACGTGGCCTTTGAGCGACGACTTGCCGAAGCAAGCTATCCAGCCCTGCAGGCCGCTCTCAGCACGTGCGGGGACGTGTGCCTCGTTCTCGAAGGCGGTGGTCAGCAGGTAGATGTCGCGGAAGCGGTAGTCCTTGGGGTACATGGCATTCATGCGGTCGATGAGGGTCTTCATCTGGCCGCTCATCTCGTAGTAGTAGATGGGCGTTGCCCAGCACACCACATCGGCATTGAGCACGCTTTCCATAATGGCCGGCACATCGTCCTTGATGACGCAGGCGCCCGTCTTCTGGCAAGCCAGGCACCCCAC
>JAFZTV010000075.1 GCA_017618625.1 Bacteroidales bacterium
CGCACCGACTTCGACCTCAGCCGCCACAGCGAGTTCAGCGGCAAAAAGCTGCAGTATTTCGACAGTGAGCTCAACGAGAGCTACACCCCCTACGTCATCGAGACCTCCATCGGAGTTGACCGCACCGTCCTCGCCATCTTCAGCCACGCACTTGAAGACGAGCAGCTCGAGGACGGCACCACCCGCACCGTACTGCGCCTTCCCGCGCTGCTGGCGCCCTACAAGGTGGCCGTGCTCCCGTTGGTCAAGAAAGACGGCCTACCCGAGAAGGCACGCGAGATTGTCGATATGCTGAAATACCACTACATGGTGCAGTACGACGAGAAAGACGCCATCGGACGCCGCTACCGCCGTCAGGATGCCATCGGCACCCCCTACTGCATCACCGTTGACAACGACACCCTGCAGGACAACAGCGTCACCCTGCGCGACCGCGACACCATGAAGCAGGAGCGAATCCCCATCGCCAACCTCTTCATGTACCTGCACGACCACATCAAGCCCCTGGCGCTGTAAAACAACGTCAATTTAGGCAACAAAAAAAGCAGAAGGCCGGCGGATGCTGGCCTTCTTTTGTTATCTACTGTGACAGATATTCCATACTATCCTATCGGCAAGTTTTCATATCAAAACGCGATATAAAGATACGGTTTTCTTGCCGATATCGGCAAGAAAAGATTATTACTATCTCTTTTGAAGTTTAGTTTTCATTGTTCATCTTAAACATAACCACCCCGTTGTTTTTGTATGTGCCAGCAATAACAGGAATTCCCATGTTAGAACCAACTGTTTTACTCTTATTTTTTTTAGTCAATTCGTTTATATCTGCCATATTTTCAAACACAACATTTCCGCTTTCTGTCTTGATATGGTAATAATCTATAACCGGAGATTCTCCTTTATATTTTTTGTCATTCGAAACATTATAACGCTTGGTCTTCTTTTTTACACACTGACCTTCCTTTATTTGCCTAATTTCGTATATAGGAGCATCCTTGTAAATGTATTTGAATTTACCATCATACAGCAAATTTGTATTAACAGTGAAATATGATTCCGCTCCATCGGCGTCATAGTCAATGTTCAAACGAACATCTTGGTCATAAAAGAAATGGCTCCATCGTCCTACTTTCTTGTCATTGTCAACGGAACCATAGTAATAAACCATGGTGGAATTGGACGATTTATAGCATTTTATTGTTCCATTCGGAATAAATACATTGCCACTATTCCAACAATCGTCTATAATCTTTGCCAACTCCGTGCTGGTGGCCGGGATTTGTGAGAAAATATTTTTTTTCATTATATAGTCGATGGATATAGAGGTGTCATTATGTTGGCATGTTAGTGTGAATGTGCGATGCGATGAATACCTATATGACATTGTGTGCTCATCGCGGTAATCTATTATGAGATTCGGACGACCATTCACAAACTCTATTTCAAAGCATTTCTTTTCATTAGAGCCGTAAAGGACAGCAGTTCCGTTTAATTTGTCATCAAGATATTGCGCACAATAAATAGGTTTTCCCTTATATGACATTTTAGTCATACCACTTTGTACGCCATCCTTCCATGTTATTTCAGAAAATGATTCCCCATCCTTATATGTCCACTTCCCTTCTTTTTTATCGTTACTGTAATTACCTTCAATTACATCTTCCGACTCAGGATTACTTAAAATATACTTACCATGCCTTTTATCATGGCTGTAGTATACCTCCACAACATCACCGGTATTAGCGTTAACCGCGGTATACTTGCCATGTTTTTCATCGTTATCATACATTGTCGTGGACTCCTCCGGAACCCAGGTATCAGTCTCTTCAATGTGTCCGTAGTGCTTCTTTAGCTCACCATGTAGTTTCCCATTCTTAAGGGTGCCTTCTACAGCCAGCTTGCCTTCGTCTGTATAGTAGTAGAATGGTCCTTCGGGGGTTCCGTTTATGTAAGTAAATTCCGAGTGTAATTTTCCTGTTGATATATGGTACTCTCTCCACACTCCTTGTTTTTTATTATCTTTGATATAACCTGTCATGTATTTCAACAGCTTAGTGGTATCGTATGTGTGTGGATATGAATCATATCCCTTATCCCCGTCATCACTTATTTTTTCTTTTTTCACATGTATCCTTTGATACAAAGCTGTATCAATAAAGCAGCAGAACCAGCCATCGAACTTTCCATCCTTTTTTTCATAGTAGCAAACGTTAGCTCCAACACCAGGAGAAACAATTAACCCAGCATCAAAAATATCGCCAATATAATTTTGATTCATACACATGATTTTCTCTTTTGTTGTTTTTTGGGGGGAATTATTGTTTCCATCGTAAAATAAACTGTCATACCCTACAACTTTCCATGAACCATCCGATTGCATGCGCGACTCTTCACAATATATTTTGTTGTGTTTAACGTATTGGACATACTCGCATATTCGTGTTGCACAATTCCGACCGGGTCCCCAACGCTCTCTTGTAAACCCCGTTCCATTCTCGTCAATTTGAGATTCGTAAATCAGCACATTCGCATTTCCATTCACATCCGGACCATATCGTTTCCAAAACAAAAACGGAGCATTGTCCTTACTTTGCCTTTGCTCTCGAATGTCACCATTTTCAAAATATTCGTTCTCATATTTTATACCGTTCTTTTCATACGATTCTCTACTTAATTTGCCGTTTTGATAGTATTCTCTGTTTGTACCTACCTTAATTCCATTTTTATAAGTTCCCTCTGCTTTGAGTGTCCTCGAACCATATAAGGGATTATAGTATTCTTTATACGGTCCATTTTTTTCTCCATTGTGAATTGTAAATTCTTTAACAACGTCTCCATCACTAAATAAATACCCCCCATTTAAATTAACTAAAGTGTGAGAACTTATTTTATAAATTTTTACCGTCCCATCGATTTCTCCATCTTTTAGGGTATATTCAATGTAATCTCCTTCATAATCATCGTCATCAAGTTTTTCTATCCTTTTCCCATTGTCCTTATCATATTCGCTGCCTTTCTTTATCACGGCACATGCATATCTTGTGGAATACCCATCCCTCGACTGACGTACACGTAATACATAATTGCTGTTTTTGTACTTGGTTTCTATTTCGTCGTCATCCACGTCTTGTTTATATGAAACGAAACCACTCTGCTGGATGGAGTTCTTGAAAACTGAATATGACTTATCATTAAAGCACTCATAAGAAACGGCTATCGATACCCCATCGTAAAAATGCACAGTAATCCAACCTAGTGCAGCATCGTCATAATGGTTTTTCTCATAAGCCCATGTTATCTTCTTTTCATTTGAGCTTTCTTTCTTAGAACTAGAGTATTTCCATTTTTTATTGGAGAGCGATTGGTTGATTTGCTCAATATTGCTCTTACCTAGCAATCCGACAAGATCGCTCGCCTTGATATTCTGAGCAAAAGAACTCAGGGTTGTCCCTATGATGGCGATTAATAATAATATTGTTGATTTATTCATATCCCATTTTTTCGTAAAATCAAAGACCTAAAGCAGCTGCATGCTCGAGAACTCCCAAAATACGCTCAATGCGTTCCATTGACTCGTCAAAATTCTTTCCTTGACCTTTGGTTATGTTTATCTGTGAAATAACTATCCCATCAACTTTCTTGAATGTATTCTTTTTCACACGATGACTTTTTTCGCCCCATAAGCCACTTTTGTCTTTGATTAACACATCCTCGGTGTTGGGGTGTTCCGATAGCATTATGCTTTCAATGGCATCATGGTCAATATCCAATCCATTGAATATTTCTTTGATTTCACTGCCATATTGGTCGATATAATGGACCTTGACATTGCTCATTCGGGCATCAAGAACATCGTTATATTCATCGGAGCCACCAGTTATGTCAGACCATGCGGCTGTGTTACGAATGGGAATAAGGGCACGAACCTCCCATGTGTTGTCGTAAGTCTCAACCAACATGATCTTTACCGAGTCTGCAGCCACCTCTATTAATCCTTTATGTTCACCGGACAGTTTTACATGGCTGGCAGGAATCATCTTTACTCTCTGCTTGTGTCCACACGATGAAAACAAAAACGACCCAATGGTCACAGCGATACATAGAATCAGCAATAGTGTTTTTTTCATTTAGAAATCCCTAATTCGTGTCGGGCACAACTTCTAATGGTATTAAATCTGTTTGGTTATGTGATTATTCCAACTTTGGTTGAAATTAATAAAAAAAAAACGTGTAATCTTTTGATGGCATGAGGAGTGTCTATACGACCTGTAGTACAAATAGGAGAAAACTACAATTACCCTGAGCGTTTTCCGCTTCAATTGTATTATCGTAAAATTTTCGAAACATTCCCCCAAAAAGCAAAAACGCTTCTAAATTATTTAATTATCGCTGTTTATCTATCTCTATCGTTGTGATTTTGGTTAATACTTATCGTTTTGTTTTCACTTTACAAAGATACGAATTATATCTGATTCCACCGATTCTTATTCCGAAATTGTATTTTTTCAATCGGTAGGTACGGTTGCGGTTGCCGCCGTGAGACTCAAGATAACCGTACTCGGTGAGTTGGCGCAGATAGCACTTGGCGATGGTGGCTGTGATACCGAACTGGCGAACGATGGTAAGCCTCGACCGGAAGCTGGTGGAGGACAGGTCGGGGTTGATAATGAAATTAAACGGGAATGCGGCCAACTCGTAGGGATTTGTCAGTTTTAATTTTTATATGTATTTTTGCAGTCAGATAACTAAATCATCAAAGTCATGAATACCACAGCAATCAATTCGTACAGCGCTGAGATACTGCAGAATTTAGGTGCGATATCTGGCAATGAAGATGCTTTGGCTCGTCTTTCAAAGTACTTGCGTCGTTTGGTGAAAGAGCAAGAAAATGACCCTACTTTGATGACGGAAGAAGAGTTTTTTGCCCGTGTTGACAAAGCCCGTGAAAGTCTTCGTCAAGGCAAAGGGAAAATGATGCTTCCCGGAGAAACATTGTCCGAATTCTTAAAGAGGGTTGACTGATGTACGATGTAGAGATCTCGCCCGAAGCAGAAGAAGACCTGCGAAAGTTACAACGTTTTGAACCAACAGCGTTCAAAAAGGCAGAAAGGTTTATCGGTGAACTTATGGTTCATCCAACAACTGGAACTGGACATCCCGAGCCATTAAAAGGTAACCGTTCTGGACAGTGGTCTCGCGAAATCACTAAGAAGCACCGTATGGTTTACGAGATTTTTGAGACAAAGGTCCTCGTTGAGGTGATTTCGGCATACGGCCATTACGGTGACAAGTAATTTCACCCCTTCCACATCCACCTTTTCCTACCATAACTGCCGTTCACTCCAACAAGCCGACGGCACACCATCCCTTTAGCCCCACACTACTTCACCCTCACCTAAACCGTACAATATTGCCACCATTAGTTTATTTTGCCTTACTGCCACTACACCTTGAGAACCATCACGTCAGACTTGGGTCAAGACAAAGGAAACGAAAGCGCCGTGCGACAGTACGCACGACGACTGCTTAAAACTAACAGTTTAAGACTTAAAACTAACGGTAGCGTGCCGAGGGTACGCTACTGTTGGCTAATCCTGACTGGCGGGACGGACGGGACGGACAGAACGGCCGAAGTCGCGCATGCCGTCAAACACATCCTGGTAGCCGGAGAAGAAGCCCATTCCCCAGGCGTATAACGGTTCGCTATCGAGTATCGACGACGACCAGTAGCGGCCGTAAAGCCCCACTCCGTCGAGCGAACTGCCATACATGCCGCCCGCTGCCGGCAGGAAGATACTGTGGCCGTTCGAGGCGGTGAACTTACGTCCATTAACGCCGTTCACGGTTGTCCAGGCAGACGTGGTATTCTCAAGCAGCTCCAGCCATTCGGCCTTGGTCGGTATTCTTGCACCGTCGCCGAGGGTCTGAGTGGCAACGTCGTCCGAAGCCTGCAAGGTGAGCAGGTTATCTACAGTGCCATACCACTCGGCTGTGTTATACTTGTACAAAACGTAGTCGTTTTCCCCATTGTCGTCGCCCAACGAGTATTGTTCCCAAAGGTATTCGCTCACCGTATCCACCATACCCCAGGCGTAGAAGTTGCCGTAGCCTTCGGGTGTGGTTGCCCCAACGTTGCATTCCGCCCAAAGCAAGCCGCTCGGCAAACCGAGGTCAACATAGCCTTCGGGCACATTCTGGTTATCAGGTTCGTCGTTGTCGTCGGGCCTCTCACAGGACGCCATCCCCAGGGTCAACAGCGCTGCCGCCAAAAAGTAAAACAGGTTTTTCATGATATATGGATTTAAGTTTTTTTTTGTTTACACTTCCTTCACGACTGCAAAGATACGACCTTTTTTTTAAAAATGCAAATGAAATATTTCAAACTGTAACACTGTAACAACTGTAACGCCTCAAGTCGTCCGACATCGAAAATCCTTATTGACTTATTGACTAATGACACTTAATGACAACAATGCCCCCATCCTCCCTAAAAATATTTCCACCTCACAATACAATATCATCCCCAGGGCTCGTTCCTTATTATATCTTTGATATAATAACTTCCACTTTTTCCATCCCAGATGGGCGACACTTAATTCTAAGGTAATTCTAGGGTAACTCTAGGGTAATTCTAGGGTAATTCTAGGTCAAAGCCTATACAACTTCGACACAAATTCTATACAACTTCGACACAAATCCTACTCTACTCCAGCCTTGTGGCTTGCGGTCAAAACTTTTTTCGTAACTTTGCAGCTCGTTTGAAACGCTATCACTATGAAAAAGACTTTTATCGCGGTCATCGTATTGACCTTCACTTTCGCCTCGGCGCAGGCGCAGTTGCTGTATAAAATAAGCGGCAACGGATTGGAGAAACCGAGCTATATTGTTGGCACTTATCACCTTGCGCCAGCGGAGTTTGCGGAGAAGATTCCTGGATTGAACGCGGCCTTCGAGTCGTGCGACCAGGTTTATGGCGAGATAGATATGCGCGAGACCTCGAAGCCCGAGAAGCAGCTGGAGATGCAGCAGAAACAGGTGCTGCCCGACGGGAAGACGCTGACGTCGCTGCTCACGGGCGAACAGCTGAACAAACTGAACGCGCTGCTGCGCGAGGTACTGGGCAAAGACCTTAACAACGAGGCATTTGCGGCACAGATGAACCGTCTGTCGCCGGCGCTGGTGTCGAACACCATCATGCTCTACACCTACGCGAAGGACAACCCCGCACTGCTGACCGCCGACCAGTCGAAGCTGATTGACGGATACTTCCAGTTTGCCGCCGCAGAGAAAGGCAAAGCAGTGAAGGGCTTTGAGACAGCCGACTTCCAGATGGAGGCCCTCTTTGGAAATTCTATTGAGCAGCAAGTGGAAGACCTGATGTGCATAGTGGAGAACTACCGCGAGACGACGGATATGGCGGAGTTTGTGACGGAGGCCTACTTCTCGCAGGACCTTGACCAGCTGCAGGACTTGAGCGAGGACGAGGCAGCAAGCAGCTGCGGCTCGTCGCCCGAAGACAGCGAAAAACTCATATATGACCGCAACGCCGACTGGGTGAAGGCGATGCCCGCCATCATGAAGGAGAAACCGACCTTTTTCGCCGTCGGCGCGATGCACCTGTGCGGCGAAAGAGGAGTGCTCGCCCTGCTGAAAGAGGCGGGCTACACGGTGGAAGCGGTGAAATAGGGCGCGCGGAAAAGAGGACGGACGAAGCCCAAAAAAAGAAGCAAAATATCACTATATACAATAATAATACAAAAATTGTGTTATTTTTGCATTATGAAAAGAATACAGCAAGTCTGCATTATATTATTGTCCGTCATAGCCTTATGTGGATGTAACGGCACCGAGAAGCTGGTAAAAAGCAACGATTTCGACGCAAAATACAAGGCGGCGATGGATTATTACGAGCAGGGACGCTACTCGAAAGCCATCCAGTTGTTTGAAAATCTTTCGATGCACTACCGCGGACGCGACTACTCGGAGAACATCTCGTGGTACTACGGCCAGGCGCTGCTGAAAGAGAAGGACTACTATACTGCGGCGTACCAGTTCAAGAGCTTCGTGCGCCAGTTCCCGTACAGCCGCAACGCAGAGGAGGCTCTGTTCCTCTCGGCATACTGCAAATATCAGGATTCGCCCTCGTACACCCTCGACCAGACGGCCACCAAAGAGGCGATAACGGAGATGGAGCAGTTTGTCGATAAATACCCGCAGTCGGTGCATATACCCGAGGTGAACGGATACCTCGACGAGATGCGCAACAAGTTGATGCTGAAAGACTACGAGATTGCCTACGGATACTACAAGATTGAGGCATACCACGCGGCATACGTATCGCTGCAACATTTCCTGAACTACTACCCAGAGTCGGAGAAACGCGAAGAGGCGATGTACTACATGCTGAAATCGGGTTACGAATACGGCATCAACAGCCGCGAGGACAAGATGAAAGAGCGCCTGCAGCAGGTGGTGAACGACTTCGAGAAGTTCTCGGCATCGTTCTCGAACTCGAAATATCTGTCCAACGCGCAGAGCATATACACGAAAAGCCGCTCGGCGCTGGCGAAACTGGAGAATAGCGGTCAGTAGTCAGGTGTGTGCCCGCACAGGGGTCGTGCCCGACAGGGCAATTGGAAGTTATCCACTAACGCAATAACACAATAACAAAATAACGCAATAAAAACATCAATGGAAGCTAAAGAACAGAAAGAAGAAGCTACAAAGAATGTGCGCAGACCTAAAGTCATCAACACAACTATCACCCGCAACACCAACGACTTCAGCCAGGAGACGGGCAACATCTATGAGACCGTCGCGATGTTGACCAAGCGCGCCAACCAGCTGGCCGTGGAAGAGAAGAAGGAGCTGCACAAGAAAATCGAGGAGTTCTCGACAGGCACCGACACTATGGACGAGATGTTCGAAAACCGCGAACAGATCGAGATAGTGCGCCACTATGAGCAGATGCCCAAGCCCGTTCTGGTTGCCACTCAGGAATATCTTGACCACGAGATGTACTACCGCAACCCCGCCAAGGAGAACAAAGAGCAGCAAGCCATCGAAGCTCTCGAGAACGAGGTGATTGCAAAGAAGAAGTAACTAGGTACCTGCCCGCACGGGGCGTACAAGGCGGTCATTGGCATTTGACATGAAAGTCATCATCGGCATAACGGGAGGCATCGCGGCCTACAAGGCGCCCGAACTGGTGCGCCTGTTCCGCAAAGCGGGACACGAGGTGCAGTGTGTGGCCACAAGCCACGCGCTGGAGTTTGTGACACCGCTGACGCTGGAGACGGTGTCGGGTCGCAAGCTCTACAGCGACCTCTTCGCGCCCGCCAACGACCACACCACCGAGCATGTGTCGCTCAAAGACTGGGGCGACGTGATGGTGGTGGCACCCGCCACAGCCAACATCATAGGCAAGATGGCAAGCGGCATCGGCGACGACGCCCTCTCGACATTGCTGCTGGCGTTCAGCGGCAAACCCGTATATGTGTGTCCGGCGATGAACACACAGATGATGGAGAACGAGGCGGTGAAACGCAACCTCGAAACCCTGAAGTCGTGGGGCATCCACATCATCGAACCCACCGAAGGAGAGCTGGCATGCGGCGCCGTAGGCAAAGGTCGGATGGAAGACCCCGCCAACATCTTCGAGACAGTCATGAATGGGTGCGTGCCCGCACAGGGCGATAACAATCGGCCAACGGTCGGTTCGTTGACTGGCAAGCGGGTTCTCATCACCGCAGGGCCCACATACGAACGCATCGACTCGGTGCGATTCATCGGCAACTACTCGTCGGGCAAGATGGGTTTCGCCCTCGCCGAAGAGTTCGCCAATCGCGGCGCTCACGTCTTTCTGGTGACCGGCCCTACCGCACTCACAGCAAAGCACCACAACATCGAACGCATAGACGTGGAGTCGGCACAGCAGATGTACGACGCCTGCATGGATCGGTTCGACAGCTGCAATGTCGCCGTACTCTCGGCGGCTGTGGCCGACTACCGTCCTGAAAGCACCTACGACGGCAAGATGAAGAAGCAGGGCGACGAAGGGATGGTGATACGCCTTGTGCAGAACCCCGACATACTCGCCACCCTCGGCAAACGCAAACGCGAAGGGCAGCTGCTGGTGGGTTTCGCCTTGGAGACAGCCAACGAGATGGCCTACGCACAGGAGAAGCTGCAACGCAAAGGGTTGGACATGATTGTGCTGAACTCGCTGCGCGACAAAGGTGCAGGATTCGGCACCGACACCAACAAGGTGACCATCATCGACCGCGACGGCAACACCACCGAAGGCTCGCTGAAAAGCAAAGCCGACGTGGCTAAAGACATCGTGGACGCCATAAACCTGAAACTAAAAACCTAATACCACCAACGACTTGAAAACACTCAGCATAACCTCCATCATCCTGTCCGGCATCGCGCTGATTGCGATTGCCGGAACTTTGTTTATTTTCGCCACCCACAAAGAGCCGCCGCACGAGATTCACAAGCAGGCGATACAACACAGCTACCACATCTACGCGCCGCCGATTCCCGACAGCGTCACCTTCTGCGGCGAACAGCTTCCGATGGACACCTACTATGTGCGCGAAGCCCTCGACCGCGAATTGATAGTGAACATGTACGGCCACACCAACATGATAATGTGGATGAAACGCGCCAACCGCGTGTTCCCCGTCATCGAGCCGATACTGAAAAAGAACGGCGTGCCGTCGGACATGAAATACCTCTGCGTGGCCGAAAGCGGATTGACCAACGCCACCTCGCCTGCAAAGGCGCAGGGCTACTGGCAGTTTATGGAGGCGACGGGCAAAAGCTACGGATTGGAGATAAACGCCGACATCGACATGCGCAACGACCTGGAGGCATCGACCGAAGCCGCCTGCCGTTATCTTAAGACCCTATACAACCACCTGGGGAGCTGGTCGGCGGCTGCGGCGGCATACAACTGCGGCGAAGGCGGCCTCTCGAAACGCATGAGCCAGCAGTCGGTGAAGTCGTACTACGACACCCGCCTGAACGTCGAGACCTCTCGCTACGTCTATCGCATAGTGGCGATAAAGCTGGTGATGCAACACCCTCAGGACTACGGTTTCCAGCTGCGCAAATGCGACCTCTATCCCACCATCCCCTACACCACCACGACGCTCAGCGGTCAGAACATCGACCTCTACGAGTTCGCCAAGAAGAACGGCACCACCTACAAGATGCTACGCGAGCTGAACCCATGGCTGAACAACGACAAAATCGTGAACAAAGCCAACAAGAGCTACACCGTACGCATACCAGCCAAAGACGGCATAAGCCTCAAAGCCATACTGAAAGACGAAAACAAATCGACCGCAGTAGTGACCCGTCAGTAAGTGCGTGCCCGCACAGGGCGATTATTTAGTTTTAAGTGGTAAGTTTCATGTTTTTAGTTTTGAGTGGTCGTTGTCCGTTGAAATGAAGGAATCAAAATCCATACTTGAGGTACTTGGCGCCCGTGTTCACAACCTGCAGAACATCGACATCACGCTGCCGCGCAACCAGCTGGTGGTATTCACCGGCTTGAGCGGAAGCGGCAAGTCGTCGCTTGCCTTCGACACCATCTACGCCGAAGGGCAGCGCCGCTATATGGAGACCTTCTCCGCCTACGCGCGCAACTTCATCGGCAACATGGAGCGTCCCGACGTTGACCGCATCAACGGCCTAAGCCCCGTCATCTCCATCGAGCAGAAGACCACCAACAAGAACCCGCGCTCTACGGTGGGCACGGTGACCGAGATATACGACTTCGTGCGTCTGCTCTACGCCCGCGTGGCCGACGCCTACTCGCCCACTTCGGGCAAGAAGATGGTGAAGCTCACCGAAGAGCAGATACTTGACATCATACACAACGACTACGCCGACCAGGAAATCATAGTGCTCGCCCCGCTGGTGCGCCGGCGCAAAGGTCACTACCGCGAGCTGTTCACCCAGGTGGCGAAGAAAGGATTTCTGCGAGTGCGCGTCGATGGCGAGATAAAAGAGCTCACCTACAACATGCAGGTCGATCGCTACAAGATTCACGACATCGAGCTGGTGGTTGACCGCCTGCGGGTGAACGAACGCTGCGAGACGCGTCTGCACGAAGCGGTGAAGACCGCCTTCAAACAGGGTAAAGGGGTGATGATGCTTCTCACCAAGCAGGGCGCCCAAGAGCAGGTGCGCTACCTCAGCAAGCTGCTGATGGACACCGACACAGGCGTCTCGTTCCCCGAACCCGAACCCAACACCTTCTCGTTCAACTCGCCCTACGGCGCCTGTCCGCGCTGCAACGGATTGGGCGAAGTGACCGAAATCGACCTCAAGAAGATTATCCCCGACGACACCAAAAGCATACGCGAAGGCGCCTTCGAGGTGATAGGCAAATACAGCCCTACCAACTATTTCTACCGCCAGCTCGAGACGCTGGGACGCAGCTACGGCTTCTCTATCGACGACCCGCTGAAAGACTTCCCCGCCGAGGCGCTCAACGCCATACTCTACGGCACCAGCGACTACAGCGGCATGAGCGACGGCACGATGGGATTCCAGGGGTTGGTGAACTACATACAGGAGCTGGCTGCCGACGAGACCTCGGCGGGCCTCCAGAAGTGGGCCAACAGCTTCATGAACCTCACCACCTGCCCCGACTGCCACGGGATGCGGCTCAAGGACGAGTCGCTCTGCTTCCGCATCGACGGCAAGCACATCGGCGAGGTCGCCAACATGGACCTCTACGAGCTCTACGACTGGGCGACCACGCTGGAGGCGAAACTCGACGGTCACAAGAAAGCCATAGCACACGAGATAATACGTGAGATTGCGACACGCACCAAGTTCATGATTGACGTGGGCATCGGCTACCTTTCGATGAACCGCGCCTCGAAGACCCTCTCGGGCGGCGAGAGCCAGCGCATACGTCTCGCCACACAGATTGGCGCCCGGCTGGTGAACGTGCTCTACATCCTCGACGAGCCGTCGATAGGATTGCACCAGCGCGACAACCGCAAACTCATCAACGCACTCAAAGAGCTGCGCGACATAGGCAACAGCGTCATCGTGGTCGAGCACGACCGCGACATGATACTCAGCGGCGACTATGTGGTTGACATCGGCCCCGGAGCCGGAGTACACGGCGGCAAGGTAATATTCGCCGGAACGCAGGAGGAACTGCGCAGCGGCAAATCCGACACCCTCACCCTCGACTACCTGCGTCGCGTGAAAGACATCGCCATACCGCAGCGACGCCCTATGGACGATTGCAAGCATCTGGTGCTCGAAGGGGCGACGGGCAACAACCTCAAGGACGTCACCCTCGACATCCCGCTCGGACGCTTCGTCTGCGTGACGGGCGTGAGCGGAAGCGGCAAGTCGTCGCTCATCAACTCGACGCTGCACCCCATCCTCAGCCAGCATTTCCACCACTCGCAGGCGCGCCCCCTACCCTACCGCGCGATATACGGCATCGACAACATCGACAAGGTGATCGAAATCGACCAGTCGCCCATCGGCCGCACACCGCGCAGCAACCCCGCCACCTACGTCGGCGTGTTCGACGAGATACGCCAGCTCTTCGCCCAGCTGCCCAGCGCCCGCATACGCGGCTACAAGCCCGGACGCTTCTCGTTCAACGTCAGCGGCGGCCGCTGCGAACACTGCAAG
>JAFZTV010000076.1 GCA_017618625.1 Bacteroidales bacterium
CGTGACCCTCGGAGTGAAAGACCTCGAGACTGTGGAGCGCGAGTTCAACCGCCTCATCGTCATCCCCGAGACCTACGCTGTGGAGATGTACCCCATGCTCGACGGTACGGACGTCTATATCGGCGCCATCAAGGATGCCAAGTTCGGCCATCAGATATTCTTCGGCCTGGGCGGCATCTTCATCGAGGTGCTGAAAGACGTGCAGAGCGCCCTCGCGCCCATCACCGCAGCCGAAGCCAAAGAGATGCTCAAGCAGCTTAAAGGCTACAAGATTCTCGAAGGCGTGCGTGGACAGGAAGGCGTCAACCTCGACCTCTACGCCGACCAGATTGCTCGCGTCAGCGCACTGGTGCAGGCAGCGCCCGAGATTGCAGAAATGGACCTCAACCCGCTGCTCGGCAACCCGCGCTATGTGACCGCCGTGGATGCACGCATACGCATCGAGAAATAAGACGGTTTTTATACAAACGAAAAGGGCTGGCTTCGTGTCACATCAATACGGCCGGCCCTTTTACATTAACTAAAACTGAAACTCATGACTCACCAAGAACTTATGCGGCAGGCAATTCGGCTTTCGGAGGAGAACGTGCAAAACGGCGGCGGGCCCTTTGGCGCGGTGATTGCCAAGGACGGCGAAGTTATCGCCACTGGTGTGAACCGTGTGACCGCCAACAACGACCCCACCGCACACGCCGAGGTAAGTGCCATACGCGCTGCTTGCCAAAAGGTGGAAAACTTCAAACTCGACGGCTGCGTGGTTTACAGCTCGTGCGAGCCGTGTCCGATGTGCCTCAGCGCGCTCTACTGGGCGGGTGTGTCGAAGATATACTACGCCAACACCAAAGACGACGCCAAGGCGATAAATTTCGACGATTCGTTCATCTACGAGCAGCTTTCACTTGAACGCAACGCCCGCAGCATCGCAAGCGAACAAATGCTGCACGACGAAGCTCAGAAAGCCTTCGAGATGTGGCGTGACAAAGAAGATAAAACGGAGTATTAGGTGCGTGCCCACACAGTGGTCGTGCCCGACAGGGCAGTTGGTTTTGTTAAGTTGTGAAGTTGTAAAATTGTAAAGTTGTGAAGCGGGCAGTGTTGTCAATTCACATCTTCACATCTTAACATCTTCACATCTTCACACCCCTTTCTTCAGTTCCAACTTCCCATCTGAATAGACGGCATAGGAGCGGTGGTCGAGCCAGTCGCCGGCGTTGACGTACTGCACGGCGGTTCCGTTTTCTATGTTTACCATCATGTCGAGCGGTGTGTGGCGGTGGCCGAAGACGCAGAAGTCGGCCGCATCTTCCTTCAGTCGCTCTTTTATGTAAATCACTATGCCCTCGCGGTCCTCGCCCAGGTAGTGCTGCAGGCCCTCGCGCTGGTGGCGGAGCTTGTTGCTGTCGCTCCAACGGCTGGCGATGGGGAAGGTGACGCGCGGTGCGACAAAGGAGAACAAACGCTGGCACACACGGTTGCGGAACACCCGACGAAGGCGGTCATAGTTGGGGTCGAATCCCCCGAGGCCGTCGCCATGACCTACCAGAAAGCGCTTGCCGTCGAACTCCATGATGTCGGGGTCGGAGTGCATCACCGCGCCCACTTCGTTCTCAAGATAGTCGAAGAGCCACATGTCGTGGTTGCCTATATAGTAGTGTATCTCCACGCCGGTGTCGGCCAGCTCGGCGAGCTTGCCAAGCAGCCTCACATGTCCGCGCGGCACGACGTGCTTGTATGTGAACCAGAAGTCGAACATGTCGCCCAGCAGCACCAGACGCTTGGCGTCGGCCTTCATGGTGTCAAGCAGACGGCAGAGCGACTGTTCGCGTTCGCGGCTGTCGGCGCCCGAACCCAGATGGGCGTCGCTGACGAAATAGAGTTTATCGCGGAGGTCGTTCATTCGGCACCGTTGAGTGAGAAGTTTACCGCCTGAGGCTTTTTGCGCTCAACCTGATAGCGCACTCGCTCCATCACGTTCTTGAACGCCAGGGTGTGCGGGTTGTCGGCTGTCGCCTCGTTTTCTTCCAATCCTTGAAGCACCTGCTCGTAGTAGGAGAAAAGTTCGGGGTAGCGGTCAACATCGATTATGGGGTGATTGCCGTTGAAAGGCTTGTAGAGCGCGATAAGCGTGGCGAGCGAGCCGCTGTTGTCCTGCAGGAACTGGGTGACGTACATCACCTGCTCGTCGTACGCCTCGCGATAGAGCGAGTCGGTCTCTTTCTTTGCAGCGCGGTATGAGGCGGTGTCGCCCACCATTTTCAGCATGCCGTTCTCTTCGACGGTTTGGATGTTGAAACGCTCGCGGTTGGCGTGGTCGGCCGACACGATGTCGCGCAGCTTGTAGGCGCCGTAGTTGCTATAATCCTGCAGCTGCCAGAGGGTCGTCGACTCTTTCGAGCCATCGACCTTGTAGCTGAGCGAGAGGCTGTCGAACACTCCCGAGACCTTTATCTTCTCGCCCTTGTAAGGCAGCAGCACCACATAGTCAACCGCCGAGGTGTGGAGATTGTAAAAAGTCTGGTATTCGTACTTGCCGCTATAGCTGAACTTGCCTTTCTTGTCAATCTGTATCGAGTCGAGGAAATGCGGCCCGTCGGGGGTGAGCTCCTCGATATACATCATCTTCCCGGCGCCGTTGTCGATGGTGCCTTCGATGGTGAACTTGTTCTCTTTCTTGCATCCTGCGAAAAGCAGAAGCGCCGTTGCAAACAAAAGGATGTATTTTTTCATATTATATTATTTTTAACCAATAAGCATTAACATATCAACATATCAACCTAAAACAAATCAACCCATCACCGCACATCGACAATCGTCAACGCCGCCATCGCCTCGACCACCACAGCAGCTCTCGGCACATGGCAGCGGTCGTGGCGGCCTTTCACCTCTATCATGCGCACCTCGCCTGCACCGTTGCGGCACTGGGTGAGCGGTATCTGCGTCACGACAGGATGGAAACCCACCGTGAACTCAATCGGCATGCCGTTGCTTATGCCCCCCTGGATGCCGCCGCAATGGTTGGATAGGGTTAGTTCCGATGTCGGTTGTGCACAGTCGTTCCAGCGGTCGGCATACTCCTTGCCCGTCATCGCGGTAGCCTCCTTGCCTACGCCCATCCCGAAGCTCACAGCCGAGGGTATGGACATCATGGCGTATGCCAGGCGTGCGTTGAGGCGGTCGAACACGGGGTTGCCCACTCCTGGCTTGATGCCGAACACGGTGCAATGCACGCTGCCGCCGACGGTGTCGCCCTCCTGTGGGGTGCCGCCCACATTCCATTCCGACGTGATGCTTATGCCTTCGGCCGCCAGCAGCTGCTTGGCTATGGCGCCGGCGACGACTCTCGCCACCGTCTCGCGTGCCGACGCACGGCCTCCACCTCGATGGTCGCGGAGGCCGTATTTCTCCTGATAGGTGTAGTCGGCGTGTCCTGCCCGCTGCCATTCTTTCAGGTTGTCGTAGTCGTCGCTGCGTGTGTCGCCGTTGCGGACGAGGAAGGCAATGGGCGTCCCGAGCGTAACGCCGTCCATGATGCCCGACTGCCACTCTATGTGGTCGCACTCTTTCCTCTCGGTGGTGTCTTCGATGCCGTCGCCACGACGGCGGGCAAGCTCCGCATCGATTTGTGCGAAGTCTATCGTCACGCCTGCGGGACAGCCGTCAATCACACCTCCCACCGATGCGCCATGCGACTCGCCGAAGGTGGTCAGACGGAAGTGTTCACCGAAAGTATTGCCAGACATCTTGAGGATTGCGTTATTGTGTAATTGTGTGATTGCGTTAGTGTGTGATTGCGTCAGCCACTTTTACATTTCCACATTAAATAGACTTCCACATTAACACATTCCCACATTAACGCATTCAAATATTTTATTTCGGATTTATCTCCAACAGCTCCACTTCAAACACCAGGAGCGAACCGGCTGGGATGTCGCCCACCTTGCGCTCGCCGTAGGCGAGGTTGTGGGGTATGTAGAGGATATACTTGGAGCCCTCGTCCATCAGCTGCAGGCCTTCCGTCCAGCCGGCGATGACCTGATTGAGTGCGAAGGTGATGGGCTCGCCGCGTTCCACGCTGCTGTCGAACACCTTGCCGTCGATGAGCTTGCCCGTGTAGTGCACCTTAACCTTGTCGGTGGCGGTGGGTTTCTTGCCGTTGCCGGCCTTCTTGCGGATATACGAGAGACCCGACTGGGTGGTGTAAACCGACTTGTTGTTGCGGATTTTCTCCATGTAGGCCTTTCCGGCGGCGATGTTCTTATCACATTCCAGTTTCATCTTGTCGTTCATTTGAGTTTGGAAACGCACCATGAGGCTCTCCATCTGCTCCTGGGTGAAATAGATGTTGCCCTTGTCGGCGTTCTGAAGCGCCTGCGACACCTTTTCCACATTGAACTCTACACCCTGACGCTGCCATTCGGTGTAGATGCTCTGACCTACGGCGTAGGAGATGGAGTCGTTGAAGGTCTTGAGCCCTTTGGCTTTCACTACGGTCATTTCCTGTGCGCATGCTATAGAGCTCAGCGCCACAGCACAGAAGAAAACTGATGATGCAATGATTTTTTTCATATCGGTTGGTCGTTTCTACAAAACAATGCCTGCGGCGAACCGCAGGCATTTGTCTTACATTATTCTAATTTTTCAATTCACTAATCTCTGGTCACCAAATCACACATATTCCTTGGCCGGTACTCCGTCGAGGATTTCCTTGCCGCAGATAGCGAGTGCCAGCATCTCGTTCTCGCCCTTGTAAATCTTCACGGGGGCAATCCAGCCAATCTGGTCGGTAATCTGAGCCATCCAAGGTTTGCTGTAGGCGATACCGCCGGTGAGGATGATGGCGTCAACCTTGCCTTTCACCACAGCGGCGAGACGGCTGATTTCGAGCGACACCTGATAGCAGAAAGCGTCCACCAGCAGCTTGCATTTCTCGTCGCCTGCGAGGGCACGTTTCTCCACTTCGTACGCGTCGTTGGTGTTGAGGTAGGCCACAAAGCCGCCCTCGGCGGTGACCATCTTCTTCACCTTCGCCATGTCGTATTTTCCGCTGAAGCAGACCTCGATAAGCTTGCTGGCGTTGATCGAGCCCGAGCGGGTGGGCGAGAAAGCGCCGAGGCCGCAGAGAGCGCGGTTCACCTCAACGCAGCGGCCGTGCTCGTGGATTCCGATGCTCACGCCGCCTCCCATGTGGGCGATGATAAGGTTCAGGTCCTCATAGTGCTTGCCCAGCTCGCGGGCATAGAGCTTGCCCGTCATCTTCTGGTTCAAGCAGTGCCAGATGACACCCTCGCGGCTGGGGTCGAGGTCAAACTCCGGATGGCCGGTGATTTTGGCGTATGCCGGACGCTCGTCCACAATGCCGGGGTCGGCTATATATGCACACTCCAAGCCAATCTCCTTGGCGATGGAGTCGCTGATCAAAGCGCCGAGGTTGCAGGCATGCTTGCCCTGGATACCGTCGTGGCACTCCTGTTTCATCAGCTCGTTCACGCGGTAGGTGCCGCTCTCGCACGGACGGGTCAAGCCGCCGCGACCCATGACTATGGCAATCTCGTCGGTTCCGATGCCGTGCTCCTTCAGCATGGCGAGGATAGCCGTCTTGCGGTAGTCGAATTGGTCGGCCACCTCCTTGTATTTCTGTATCTCCTCGATGGGGTGGGTGATGTTCTCGGTGAATACCTCTGTCTCGCCATCGTAGATGGATGTTTTGGTAGATGTTGCGCCTGGGTTGATTACCAGGGTGTACTTCCTTGTGCTCATATTTTATTTAATGTTAATGATTCTTAAATTTTCAATGTGCAAAGATAATAAAAAAATCTGAATATAACACAACACAACCTCCCATTGTGGAAAAGATACCCTTTTTGTTGAAAAAAAAAACATGTGGATAGCAGGCAGATGTACTTGGTTCAATTTTTTACCGTGAGCTTATTCGGAGGGAAACAAGTTGAATATTGGATTTTGAAAATACACCGAGAGACAAGTGGACGTTAGGAGGTAGCGAGGTGGCGTTAGGTAGTAGCTGGATAAGCGATGAGAAACAATTTGATTTTTGGATAGCGTTATCAACAGATTGATATGTACAAATAGCTATTATAAAAATCCTCTATATACACAAAAAAAGACAGAACCAGCCATTTTATAAAAGAATGACTGGTTCTATACCATAACTTAACCTATTTCAGTTCAGTCCTACTTGTACTTCTTGGTTATATCGCTGATATTGAAGCTGCCATGCATGTCTTGAACAACCAACGTTCCGTTCAGCAGATTGAAGAAGAATTCACGCAGACGGTCAAACGAAAGCACTGAGGTCTTTCCGTCTTTGTCCGGTCCCAAGTCGTAGGTCTTCAACAACTGGGGGCCCAACGCGGCGGCAGCAAGCAGGAAATGGTTCTGAAACTTATCGGTGTCTATCAGGTCGGCGGCAAGAACCTTTCCGACAATAGTATAGCTACGCAACGATTTTTGTATCTCTTCATTGGTGAGTGTGGTTCGTACTTCATCAGCTTCCACGTCAAGGGGCACCCGACCTGATTCAGGCGACTGGGGCATCCCTTTGTACAAAGAGCCTAAATCTGCCAAACTGAGGTTGTAAAGTTTGGCACCAGGCGTCACCACCATCTTCTCTATGGAAAAAGCCGATGGGAGCAATAGTTGCACAGTGCCGTCAATGCTTACCGTTGGAGTGTTGAACGTACCCACTATGCTGTTGTTCATCTCAATTCCTTGTGTGGCGAAAACGCCTCCAATGACCACACAATTGTCAAGAACCACTTCATCGGCATAGATGCTTCCCGCTACAAACGCGTTGAACAAAGTGACGCTCTTGGCGTTGATATCACTCTGGAATGTCAGCTGACAATTAGAAGCTCGTGACGAGATGGTGTCGACAGAACCGACACTTTTTCTAAAAACCACGCTTCCTTTGGCATCCCCATTTACATAAAGCTCCAACTGTGTAAACACAGCGCCGCGTATCTCGCAATCGCCATTTTGAATTTCCAACCGGTGGGCGTATACCGCACCCTCTATGATAGTGTCCGATTGTATAGTAATGTTGCGATTGAGTTCACTGACTTGTTCAGGCAATATTGAACCTTTTACCAAGTTGTCCTTTAGCAAAACATTGGTATCGTTAAAACGTATCTCGTTTAATTCTTTCATTTCTTTAATTGTTTAATTGTTAAACATTCGGAAAATTTGTTCTCTAACCCGTTCTTCATGTTTTCCAGACCCCATGGAGACCGAGACTTCTTCGTTGAAATAGCGCTTTACAGTCGCTTTTTCCTCCTCAGTCGAGGATGTCCACTTATGTTCCCTAAGGTCTTCTTCTATACGTCCTCTAAATGACGAAAGACTCTTCTGAACCTGTAGATCGCGTACAACACTGCCATTGGATTCAACCGTCTCCATATAGCATACCGGCAAAAAGATGTTTCCTTGCCCGTTCTTGTCTATTATGCTGGAATCGATAGTTGCGGCAGTGCGTTTTTGTACCTGGAGGAATCGTGTTGACTTACCTATTGTTTCATAGGCACGTTGCTTAGTCAGTGTAGCGCTAATCTGCGCCCCAAGTCGCACATTCTCGCTTCCTGCAATAGATATTGTGGGCACCATGTCGCTTTCAGCCTGGCGTCTGCTGACCTTGTCGGCCTCTCTTCTAAACAGGAACGTAGGCTTGTCCAGCTCATGGATACGGTTTTCCAACTCTCGGTCGAGCTCATCAAATATCTTGAGATACTGTGCGCATTTACGATTATAGTCAACTTCCATTTGCTTCATCATGTCGTTGCACCTGCGGGCATCACTCTGAAGTTTGAGCAAAGTCGCATTCACAACGTTTTTCATCTCGTTGATTTGCTGACTGATTTCGCTGCGGACCGACTTAAAGAACCCGTCAATGAGTGTTTTTCCGATCTTGCGAGAGTTCTCTTTGATAGACTCCACCTGTGCGGCTTCGGTTGCCGCCACCGAACCTGTCAACAAATCAACCGTACCGCCGCATCTTCGAGTCGAATCGTCAAACGGGTCGGTGTCCACATTCACGTTCACCACCACATCTTCATAAGCGGTGCCACTGTAATGAGCTGTACCCCCGTTCTGGGAAGGGCCGTAAGTGACAGTTCCCGAATAGTGAACCGCTATGGTTTTCCTTACTTGTTTTGTATAACTCATAACGCCTCCTATTGTTTAAGGGTTTTGTAGCTCGTAGCTCTGAACAGACTGTTCATCATCTCTTTTACCCGTTCCGGCATATCTGCCGTTGCCAGCATTTTGCCGAACTCATTGGTGGTTTCGCGGTCTTTATCAGAGGTTTCCACCCAGTTGAGACTGTCAGCAGCCGTATTTATGGTGTTCTCGATGTTTCGCTGCATCGTTACGCTGAGCCCCGTGTCGTTCATAACGATATTCTCAACAGTAGTACCGTTTTTATCGATGCGAGACTCCATCATCACAACCGGAACGGACAAATGAGATTCCTGGGCTTCTCCTTCAAGAAGAATGGTCGATGTCAGCCTGCGTTGGTCATTCAAGTCTGACAGAAAGTCTCTCATCGAGTTAATGACTTTCATGCCTTGATACTTAACGTTTGACGCCAAAATCTGCTGACTTTGCATAACTGATTCCATCTGGCCGATGGGAACGGTGGCGGTGAGCAGCTTGCTTCGGTTTGTGATATGCTCCACCTCGCCCAAAGCGAAATTCATCGTGGGCCTATCAAGTTCAGCCACGCGTTGTTTCAAGTTCTGGTTCAATCCGTTGAACAGTTTGCCATAGCGGGCCAAGAGCATATTGTAGTCCCTTTCCATTCGGTTTTTTATTCCGAAAAGTTGTTTCTGCTGCTGAGCCAACTGCATGAGCAATGAGTCCACTTCGCTCTGCAGTTTGGCCATCTTTTGAGAAATCTGCGAACGGATCATGGTGTAGAAACCTTGATTCACCTTTTCGCATACATGGTCTGATGCCTCTTTTTCCGCGGCGATAACAGCCGTTTTCATAGCAACTACTGCCGTTGTGGTGGCTGTTACATGGTGCGACACCTTGTCAATCTCCTTCGCCATGGGATGGGTGTCGACAACACAATCTATATATGATGCCATAATTAGCCGTTTTTTTGTTTATTTATTGTTTTCTTCTTCGTTTTCACCCTCGTCTGTATCGTCCTCGTCCGATTCCGAGTCGTACTCCTCTTCGTCTACATCTTGATTGTCCTGTTCTTCGTCCATCGTATCCTCGGTGTCGACTTCCTCCTCAACAGGAGTTTCTTCCTCGGTCTCATTATCGACGGCAGGGCCCTCCGGCTCAACATTGTCGTTTTCAGCCTCAGCCTCGAAGTCCTGATACTGCTCATCTTTAGCCATGTTCTGCTCCATGTCGGCCAATCCTTTGAGAGCTCTCTCTGCTATTGACGGAAGGTCAAGCTGCAGGTATTCAAACGTGATTTCGTCCACATTCGGAGTGGGCGGAATGTCAGCCTTTTTAGCCAACAGGGGATTGGCGGCGGCCAAGGGTTTGCGTCTGCTGTCAAGTTGGTTCACCTCGCCGGCTGCAACTGCCTCTTCACTCGAATAGCCGTCTCTCAGTTTTGCATCGAAGTATTCGACGTGACCGAATTTCTCGCCTTTTTCATGTATGTCGTCCTGCAGGCGGTCCATGTATTCTTCAAATTGATTCTGAGCCTGCTTGAACTGCTGCGACTGTGCCTCAAATGCGGCCGCAGTCTCGGCCACATTGTCGTTGCTCTGTACCAAGGTGGCGTCAAGTTGGCCTTCACTCTTTGCCATGTTGGCTTCGGTCTTCTGCAGTGACACCAGCGTATTGTATGCCGCAGTGTATTCACGCAGGCTTTCCTGCATTGCCGCTATTATCTTGTTAGCCTCCGAACGGTTGTCTCTATAGAAAGCGTCTGTATCCTGATTCCACTTGTTCAGGTAGCTTATCTTCTGGTCTTTTATGTGGTTGTATATCTTCAATCGCTCCACTCTCGTCTCCCTCATAAGATTCTCGACCACCGGAGCGACTATTTCCTCATACATCTGATGCACACCAAAAGGCACCGTGGTGGTGCTTCCGTCTTCAGCCGTCCACGTTCCGGTCACCAGATTATAACGGACCCTCGAGCTTTCTTTCAGCTGGAACGGGGTATAACCTTGTACATCTTCGGAAAAATCAAATCTCTCATTGCGTATCCTGTCTATCTCATCATGCTCCAACAATGGAGAGTAGTGGTTGTAGGGAGCTTTTAATATTTGATACAACAACTTGTTTGATTCAAAAATCACTTTGTCGGCCGACTCCACTTTGAGTTTTGAAATCGCCTGCACCGAATGAGCCATCGTCATCATCAACTTCTTCAGCACGTCCTCAAACTGGTCGGTTTTGCTCGACAGAGAGTCCTTCAATCTATTCAACTCCTGGAATTTGCTGATGCTGCCTTCATATCTGCTCTTGTCAAATACGTTCACAATAGGAGCGCTTGCCGGCACTTCGCTTGTGGCATACTCATTTAAGAACTTGTGATAGTCACTCTTGTCCGCCACTAACGGCAAACTCACGCTCGACACATCAAGATCTTCCATACAATATCCTATTGTACGCAACGAACGCTCCATCTTGCCGAAGTAGTCATGTTGAGTAACCTGTTGTATTGAGGTTGAATATTCATCTGTATCGAGTGCTTCGGAATCCTCGGTACTCTCCACTACAGGAGCTCCTTGCGAAAGCTCTTCTATATCGTTGATGGTTGACACCAAGAGGTCGTTTTGTCTCGACATCTGCAAGGTCACCTCCGAATCTCCGACTGTTCCTGTATAATCCACGATGAAACTCTTGTCCTCATATTTAATTTGGTCGGCAACAGGTACATATGCCACTCCAAGTTTGTTTACTTTATAGTCGCGGAAAATTTCTTTGTGTTGTTTTCTAAACTCTTCTATTCTCACGTCTATGTTTTCTATCTCTTTTTTCAGCTGATTCTTTTTCATCAAATAAATGATGATAGGGATCAGCAGAATTGCCAGCGGAAGCAACCAAGGAATCCAAAGCTTTGACTGCATTTCCTGCTTTTCGGATTTCTCTTTTTCAAGATCGGCTATCAAGCCTTCGATTCGTTCTTCTTCACCAACAATCTTCTCGGCTGCCTTGCGGTAGTAGTTGAACAACACTCTCGCCTGGTCTTGATAGATGTTGGACGATTCTGGGAAAATTTTACCTGTCATAATAAATTAGGTTTGTGGTTATTATTAATTAACTGATTGGTCATTCGCGGTAATATGCACCAGCGTCCACTATAAATAATTGTATAAACTAAGCGTGGATACGTTTTATGCAACAGATTGACAACTGCAGACAACACTTCAGGACATTGTCATATATTGGACCGTCCCAAGTATAGTGCATATCAACATGTTACAGCAAACATATATTTTTGACTGTCTTATAACGTTGGTTTTTACAAAGTTGGCCATAGGATTTATTTCGAGAACTGCGTGCGACGCCGTTGGAGCAATCTCTCGCTTTTGGACATTAACTGTCCTGCACTTTCGGCATTCAGACGATAGTCGCCCAACATCCTGGACATCTCTTCCGCACACTCTATCAGCATTCGGTCTGTTTCCATCGCCTCGGCGCCATTGGTCGGAGACAGATACCGCATGTCCTCTACCAAAGAAACCGTGCGCTCCTTTAGCTCCGGCGGAAAGTCCGACTGCATCTCCATCTTCTCCAGCAGCATGCTCCAAGCCTGTTTCACGCTGTCGCGGTTCCCCACCTTTTGTTGCTCATCCTCATGAACCTTTACAATCTGTTCTTTCGTCCGGAGCGCTGCCACCAAGCCTAAGAGCAACACGGCCACAAGAACCCCCTGTATTATTATCTGAAGGCTGAACTCTTTGTTTCTCATCAACACCATCGCACCTAACGCCAATACCGCATACACTATCGTCAGCGTCCATCTCACTCCCATCGAGCCAATCTTGGCCGTATGCTCGTCGCTCCACGGTCTTACGATGTCTATAAAAAACAGGCCTAAGATTATGCTGCATATCAAGATGTCCATCACCATCACACTGGTCTCCATCTCGCCTCTATATATAACGAACGCTGCAATCATCGCAGCTTCACAGATGGCCAAAATAGCCCATGATAAAAACTTGCGTGCCATAGTATTACCTTTTACATTGTTTATTATTTATCTTTTGTTTCCACATTTGGGACAGAATTTCACCGATGGCGGCAGCATTGCGCCGCATCTTGAACACACATCGCCCATCTGCGTCGGTTTGCCACAATTGCTGCAGAACGATGCGCCAGCCGCCAATGGAGCGTTACAATGCGGACATTTGCTTTCCGACGACTGCAACTGCGCTCCGCATCCAGTGCAACGCTTTGCCTTTTCATCGTTGTCCCGTCCACAATTCGGACACGGGTTGTATTTATGTCCGCAGTTCGGACAGAACTGCGAGGTGGTCGGGAACTGTTTGCCGCAGTTGCTGCAAAACACAGCCGCCGGCCTTGGCATAGCACCGCCTTGGGGTTGTCCCGCGCCGAAAGACTGCTGACCTCCCGGTCCGAATGTGGGATGGTCGTTATTGGGCGACATGAGAGGCTGTCCCATACTACCGCCTCCCATACCGCCGCCAAAGCCTCCCATCATGCCGATGGCCATCAAGCCACCCAATATTCCGCCTTGACCGTTGCCCATGCCGTTCACAGCCCCCTGGGCGGTCTGGAACATCTGCTCTTGCTGCCATGTATGGCCGGTTATGTGCATCGATGCCTGTTGTGCTATCGCTTCTTTCACTTTGCGACCTTCCTCTGTCGAGTCGTCGATGTCAATCTCTGTAATATAGAAATGTGCCAGATCTATACCGTACTGAGACCAAAATGGGGAGACATTGCTCTTCAGATATGTTGAAAGCTGGTCCAAATGTCCCGATACCGACTTATATCCTATTTTGTTACTCGCCATATATTGCACGATAGCCGATTTCGTCTTTGTAACGAATTCTCCCATACACTGTTCCGTAACATCGTCGCGCGAAAATTCCTGTCGTGGCACCACCAACTTTATCAAAAACTTCTCAGCGTCCACGACCTTTATTCCATATCGTCCTTTCGCCACCAACGGCAGTTGTGTCTGATAGTCCGCATCATGTATCGACATACTGCCAGTCTCCCACTCCAGCGTGGCCGGCTGGAGCAAATTCACAAACCACACCTCTGCCGTGAATGGATTCTTGCCTCCGAAGGGCAAGCCATACAACGAACGCAGTAACGGCAGGTTCTCCGTGCTCAATTGGTGTTTGCCCGGACCGAACTTCCCCAGCAACTGCCCTTTCGAAAACAAAAGCGCCTGCTGGGACTCATATACCACCAGTTGGGTGAACGTACTTAAGTTGGTTTCCGGAAAACGGTAAGCATAAAGCATCTCGTCACTGTCGGGTGTCCATCTGACTAAATCTATAATTGCCATAATTTATATAGTTTTGGATTATTATTTGTCTTTCCTCATCTGCCATCACATGCTGATTCACCCACATATCACACAGAAAATTCCACATCAATTTGACCACTGCAAAGGTAAACATTTATTTAATTAATTCCAAATATTCCGACCATTATTTCTCTTCCCATTGTGGAAAAGATACCCTTTTTGTTAATAAGTTGCCGTCGTTTATCATCACTCGTAACTCACTAACGGCTAATGTTTCTTACTCTTAACAATCTCATAACCATCAGCGCACTTTTTCAGCCGCCAGCCCTTTTTCAGCTCAATCGCAAAGTCAGAACTGCTCGTCCCTCTCTTTTTCGTCTGTTTTGGCGGCAGTATTAACATCGGACGATTCGAAATCAAGCAGCCGTATGCCGAATAGCATCTGCCGAAATCGCCTTTCAACTCGATGACCGAGAAATAGGTTCCCAATTCGTCAAGCCCCGTTACGCATGCCGGGTTGAACCCCATCTGATAGTTGTCTGCACCGAGGTAAACGACATTTTTCGATTGTATCGCCTGTAAAACCCTGTTCCTCGTCGCCCGTCTGGCTGCCTCGAGAGAGTCAACCCCTTGCGTCACGCGGATGTACGACTCCGTCTGCCTCAACGCCATCGTGTCTTTCAGCATTGAGAAGTCTATGCCGTACGCCTTCCCCGCGAACTCGCACAAGCACCTCGAAGGCTCCACCTCTCTTCTCCACGACGGCTCTATGTCGTTCAGACACCCATAGATGGCCCCCATATAATACCCGTATTGGCGCGAAAGGTTGGGCGACGTCAGCATCCTCTCGACATCTCGGCAAAGCTGTTCCGAAACCCTCGCCGAATCGCTGAGACACAGGCGGTATTGTGTGTAAAGCGCAAGGCCTTCCTGAAACTCAAACCTACACTCGTCGGTGATTTTGTCTGGAAAAAGTGTCCACCGCCACTGCCTGTAACCCAATGCCTTCTCTATGTGTGGCCGCCTGTCCAATCCGTTGCAGCCTAATGCCTTGGTGAGCTCCAGCAGCTCGCACAAAACCAGCGTCCTGCCCGTTTTCGAATCCACATGCGCGTTGTCGTAAACCATCTCGTCCCTTCCGTAGTGCCGGTTCTGGAACCGGTGGAACAGCTCGTGCACAAACACCTCCACCAGCGCGCTGTCCGACAGCTCAAACATCGGTACGATGGCTACATCTTTGTCCTTGTAACTCACGGCGCTGCCCGCCACCACGATGTCCGAATCCAAGGTCCCGCAATACAGCGAATCTATTTTTATAGAACCTGGCAGCAGCGAAGGCTCGTTGGTGAAAGCAAGCTTGTCCGCATCTCTCACGAGCAGCACAGGCCCCCAGATGTTCTCGCCCCACAGCCTTCCCCCGTCTGCCGCACAGACGCGCTGCGCCTCCGCAAACAGCTCCGCTGCCCGTTTCTCTGGCAACGAGCCCCACGATTGCGCCCACGCATCCATTCCGGCAACGATTGCAGCCAAAGCGAGCCACAGTGATTTCAGTCTTATGAAGATACCGTTCATATCCGTCCGTTGTTTCTGCTTGCAAAAGTACAAAACTCCCATTGCGGTCTACGAATAATAAAACAAAAAAATCTTCACCCCACCCCCAACCCATTGACTATCAAAACACCCCTCGCCTTCAGGAGATGGGCAATGAGTGAGGCCACCAACTATCATCTCTCCCCTCGCCTTCAGGAGATGGGCAGGGGTGTTAGGCTCCCCTACTGACAGCCGAATTCGGTTGTCAGCCCCCACCCCAACAAAACCTTCACATCTTAACAATTTCACAACTTAACAACCACATCCCCCATTCGTAATACCGAATACCGTTAGCACGCAATAGCGAGCCACCTCAACTTTCGAATTTCCAATTTTCAATTTTCAATTTTCAATTCACCCCCACCTCCCAACCAACGCCGTACCAACTCCCTACCAACTCCCAATATGTGGTAGTCAACTATATCAGTACAAAGTCAAGAAGAGACGTGAGCGTTACACCGTTACAG
>JAFZTV010000077.1 GCA_017618625.1 Bacteroidales bacterium
CCAGTCGGCCTCAAAATTGAGGGTTGTGGCCATCGTGACATTAAACGAGAATTCGCTGGGGTCAAGGTCGTCGCACTGCGCATGCGCTGTGCCGATGCCGGCCAGCGACAGCAACAGTGCCGCCACGAACATTTTCACTCTTCCAACCGTGTTTCCACCTCTCTTTTCCGTAAAAACAGGGGGTATTGTATGTTCCATATATCTGGTGTGTTTTTGCTAATATATTATATTATACATCCATACGCTTCGGGGGAGCGTATATTATTATGTAACAAAAGTATGTTAATAATTTCAAAAAAACAAAAAAACTTGCAAGAAAATTTTTTAACAAAGCATACGCTCCCCGGTTCAAAACGTAAACGAACCGTTCTTTAGTCGGTGTGTGGTCGTACACTGTTTCCCCGTTGCGAACTATTTTCCGTGGCGGGGTTTTTGATTTTCAATTATTATGCATATCTTTGCGGATTGGTAAAATTAAAATAATAACAAAATAAATTATTTGATATGCAAAGAGATACACAAATTTTTGACCTCATCCAGAAGGAGCGTGAGCGTCAAACCAAAGGCATCGAGCTGATTGCCTCCGAGAACTTTGTAAGCGACCAGGTGATGGAAGCCATGGGCTCCGTCATGACCAACAAATATGCTGAGGGATATCCTGGAAAGCGTTACTACGGCGGCTGCCAGGTGGTGGACCAGAGCGAAACCATCGCCATCGAGCGTGCCAAGCAGCTCTACGGCGCTTGCTGGGCCAATGTGCAGCCCCACAGCGGCGCACAGGCCAACATGGCAGTATTCCTGGCTTGCATGAACGCTGGCGACACCTTCATGGGTATGGACCTCAACCACGGTGGTCACCTCTCGCACGGCAGCCCTGTGAACTTCAGCGGTCTGATGTACAAGGTGGTCGGATACCAGGTGAAGGAAGAGACCGGCACCGTCGATTATGACGACATGGAGAAGAAGGCCCTCGAATTCCGTCCGAAGATCATTATCGGCGGCGGTTCGGCCTACAGCCGTGACTGGGATTGGGAGCGTATGCGCGCCATAGCCGACGAGATCGGCGCTATCCTCATGGGCGACATCAGCCACCCCAGCGGCCTCATCGCCAAGGGCTACCTGAACAACGCCGTGAAATACTGCCATATCATCACCACCACGACCCACAAGACCCTCCGCGGACCTCGCGGCGGTATGATTCTCATGGGTCAGGACTTCGACAACCCGTGGGGCAAGACCACCCCGAAGGGCGAGATAAAGAAGATGAGCGCATTGCTCGACAGCGCCGTGTTCCCCGGCACTCAGGGCGGCCCGCTCGAGCATGTCATCGCTGCCAAAGCCGTCGCCTTGGGCGAGGCTTTGACCGACAGCTACGACCAGTATATACAGCAAGTGATGAAGAACGCCAAGACCATGTGCGAGGCGTTCGTCAACAAGGGCTACAAGGTCATCAGCGGCGGCACCGACAACCACCTCATGCTTATCGACCTGCGCACCAAGTTCCCCGAGCTCACCGGTAAGGAAGCCGAGAACGCACTGGTGGCAGCCGACATCACGGTGAACAAGAACATGGTGCCGTTTGACAGCCGCAGCGCTTTCAAGACCAGCGGACTGCGCGTCGGAACGCCAGCCATCACCACCCGCGGATTGAAGGAAGGCGACATGCAGGTAATCGTCGACATGATCGACACCGTGCTGTGCAACCCGACCGACGAGGCCGTACGCGCCAAGATCACCGGCCAGGTTAACGAGATGATGCAGAACCGTCCGCTCTTTGCCTGGTAAGAGATAATCTTTCTAAAAAAGTCCGACTAGTCAGATTCGTCCGACAAGTCGGACTTTTTGTAATAAAAACAGAATACAACCCTCACCACCCCACCAAAAAAACAGATGAAAAAACTTTTCTTCAACGAAAAACTCATGTTGAGCGTCGTACTGCTCAATGTCATAGTCGTCTTTCTTCAGGAGTGCGGCATAGAGAGCGTCGCGCTCAACGTGATAGATATAGTATGCTCTGCTATCTTCGTGGTAGAAATGGTGGTGAAGCACGTCGCGCTGGGGGCAAAAGGCTATTGGCGTGACGGGTGGAACGTGTTGGACGGCACGGTGACTATCGTCACGTTGCCGGCCTTGCTAGCTTACTTCGTACCAGATATGGCGGAATACAGCTTCATCATTGCCTTCCGTGCGTTGAGGGTGTTCAAACTGTTTCGTACAGCCCGTCGGTTTAAGGATATTACAGCTATATGGACGGGATTCAAGCTGGCATTGCGACAGTCGGCGGCATTCCTGTTGGGTTATCTGGTTATCATCGTGGTGGTGGCTATGTTCAACACCGCGCTGTTCTCGCATGCCGCACCACAGTATTTTGGCAATCCGCTGAACGGGATATATGCGATGTTTCAGATGTTCACCGTCGAAGGATGGTATGAGATACCAAACGCGGTGGTGGGCGGAATGCACCCCGTATGGGTGCATATAGTGCGCCTCTACTTCTGCATCATCCTTTTCGGAGGCGGTATCATCGGTATGTCGCTCATAAACTCCATCTTCGTAGATGCGCTTGCAGCCGACAACAACGACGATGTGAAGAAGCAACTAGACCAGATGGATAGAAAAATCGAAGAAATCCGAAAGCTTTTGAAAAAAAACGAGGGAAGAAGATCGTGACAAAGGATTATGAAGAATACAAAAGCCAGAAGGGGAAACACAAAGCCGTCGATGTCTTGAAAAAGTGCTGGGCATCATTGTGGCTGTGGGGTTGGTTCTATTGGCGGTGATGTTTTCCCTGATGCTACTATTCCCGGCTCGTGGCGGAGAAGGGTGGATAGAGTTGTTTGAGGTGTCGTGATGTCGAGGGGGGGGCAGATTGCTGGCACAATAAACAAAACAGTTCTCCGTTACATTAGAAAACCCTTAAACAAATACCATTATGGATCTTCAGAGCATCACAAACCTAATGCTTTCGGCCGACTACAAAGAGCGCATGAAAGCTGAGTACTATCACGTACAGAACCGCAGGGAGAATCTCGAAGCAGTACTGAAACTGTGGGACAGTGGCAAGCTGCCCTTCGTGCCCGACTGCCCTAGGAGCATCTACGACCTCCAGCTGAGAACCATGAAAGACTACATGGCCATCCTGGAAGCTCGCGCCAAGATGGAGAACATCGTCCTCTAAAGATTGTAACATATTTAAATCGAGACTCTGATGACAATCAAGTCGTCAGAGTGTGATTTATTTTCTAACATCCAGCCGTTAGGAATGCCCCAAAAACAACCACTGTAAATGCAATAAAAAGAAAGGAGCATCACTGATTAGTGATGCTCCATAGAAGGGTGGCGGCGACCTACTTTTCCACAAACAAGTGCAGTATCATCGGCGATGTGAGGCTTAACTTCTCTGTTCGGAATGGGAAGAGGTGGACACTCACTCTATAGCCACCAGATGTCGAATGGTTCTGCCTTGCGGCAGCTGACACAAGGTTTGAGACACATGAGAGAGCGAGTCATACGGAAAGTCTTCGGGTAATTAGTACCGCTCGGCTTTGCCGTCGCCGGCTTTACACCTGCGGCCTATCGAGGTCGTAGTCTTCGACCACCCTGTGACGAAGTCTCATCTTGGGGCGGGCTTCGCACTTAGATGCTTTCAGCGCTTATCCCTTCCAGACATAGCTACCCGGCGGTGCCACTGGCGTTACAACCGGTACACTAGAGGTCTGTCCAACTCGGTCCTCTCGTACTAGAGTCAGAGCCCCTCAAACTTCAAACGCCCAC
>JAFZTV010000078.1 GCA_017618625.1 Bacteroidales bacterium
ATAGGTTGATATGTTGATATGTTGATATGTTGTTTGGTGATTAGTGATTAGTGATTAGACAAATGTTTTTTACTAACCACTTAAAACTTACAGCTTAAAACTCAAAACTTGAAACTTAATACGGCACGCACCTAATCAATATATCTCTTCGTAATCAAATCGTAGCTGTCGATGCGTCTGTCGCGCAGGTAGGGCCAGTGGCGGCGGTAGTGGTCGCTTTCGTCGAGGTCGAGTTCTTCGACATGCAGCGCCTCCTCGAGATGCGGCGCCTGGTAGAGGACACGTCCGAAGGCGTTGGTGATGAAGCTGCCGCCCCAGAACTGCATTCCTCCCTCCTTACCAGTACGGTTCACCGAAATGACCGGCACTCCGTTGGCCACCGAGTGAGCCCTCTGGATTGTCTGCCAAGCCTCGTACTGCTCGCGGTTGTCGTGTTCGTTCTGACGCTCGTCCCAGCCTATGGCCGTCGGGAAGAAAAGCATCTCGGCGCCCTTCAGGGCGGTGATACGAGCCGCTTCGGGATACCACTGATCCCAGCAAATCAAAACGCCCAAGCGTCCGAACTTGGTGTCGAAGACCTTGTAGCCGAGGTCGCCTGGCGTGAAGTAGAACTTCTCGTAGTAGCCGGGGTCGTCGGGTATGTGCATCTTGCGGTATTTGCCCAAGTAGGTGCCGTCGGCGTCTATGACAGCGGTGGTGTTGTGGTAGAGGCCCTCGGCACGTTTCTCGAACATCGAGAGGATGAGCACCACGCCCAGCTCTTTGGCCAGTTCGATGAAATGCTGCGAGGTCGGCCCATCGGGGATAGGCTCGGCCAGCTGGAAGTTCTGGTATTTCTCCTCGTCGCAGAAATAGAGCGAGGCGAAAAGCTCCTGCAGGCAGATGATTTGAGCCCCCTGCTGCGCCAACTCACGGACTTTTTCGGTGTAGCGGGCAACGTTCTCTTTTTTGTCCGCCCCGCAACTCATCTGCGCAATGCCAACTTTTACTTTTCTCATGTTAAGATTAATCTAAGACGAATTGTTTGATTGCGATTTTCAGGGTGCAAAAATACGATTTTTTTGGCAGTCGTCGGGTACAGATGCAAAAAAAGCCCTCCCTTTTAGGGGAGGACTTGGCGCGAGCGGTGGTCATAGGCACTGCCAAACTGTAAACCAAATACTTATAAACACTATGGTTAATAACTTCGCCGTCTCGGTTCTTTTTGTTAACTTTGCACACTATACATGTAATAACCTCCGCCCTAACAACCTATGAATCAGTCTCAACACAACCAACGTCTTATTGCTGACTGCGTGACGGGGCAGGAGAACGTGCAAAACGTATCTTTGTAATTGTGACATGTATTGATTGACTTATGAAAGACGGATATTTGAACTTTGACGAGTATATACGCCAAGGGGAACCGGCGCAACGCGAAAGAGCGGAGGCTTGGAGTGTTGCTATCGGCTTGCAGGCGGTCGATGGATTGAAAACCTCGGAGTATTTGCAGGATACTGCCCGCAGAAACATCGAAGGAGAAATAACCATTGATGAAGCCCGCGAGTTGGTGAAGCAATACTATGTCACCAAGACCACCCATGATGACGACGATGCCGACAAAGAGGAAGCCGACCGCGTCTCAAGCAACATCTCGAAACTGCTGCAGACAGATGCATTCACGTACAGCGTGGCAGGATTGGCAGCCATCCATCGCGCCATCTTCGAAGGTGTGTTCAAACATGCCGGACAGTTTCGTGAGTACGACATCTCGAAAAAAGAATGGGTGCTGCGAGGCGACTCCGTGCTGTACGGTCGCTGGCAAGACCTACGGATGGCTCTGGAGTACGACCTGGAACAGGAACGTCAGTTCTCTTACACGGATTTGGATAAAGACAGAGTGGTGGAACATATCGCACGTTTTGTGTCGGGAATATGGCAGATTCACCCGTTCAGGGAGGGCAATACCCGTACAACGGCACTCTTCACCATCAAATATCTGCGTATGCTGGGGTTTAGTGTCAATAACGACCTTTTTGCCAACCACTCTTGGTATTTCCGCAACGCGCTGGTGCGAGCCAACTACCGCAATGTTGCCAAAGGTATAGAATACGAACCGATCTTTCTGATTCGCTTCTTCCGCAACCTGCTGCTTGGTGAGAACAACACCTTGAAGAACCGTTATATGATGGTCAATCCACCGGACGAGTGGAAAATGCCAGAGGGTGAAACAACACCCGACAAGTTGCCCGACAAGTCACCCGACAAGTCACCCGACAAGCTACCCGACAAGTTCGGTACGACCAATATGTATATCAGGAAATTGATTAAAATTATTGGCAATAGAGAAATGTCAATAAAAGAGATAATGGGCGATGCTGGTCTTAAGGACAGGGAAAGTTTTATGAATGTATATCTCAGTCCGGCCATAAAAGACAAATTTGTTCATCAACTTTACCCCGACCGCCCCAACCATCCCCGCCAGCGATACCTGCTGACGGTGAAAGGGCAGGCGCTCTATGATGAACTAAAGCAATAGGAGGACTGACACTATGCCAACAGACGTAAGTGAAAAGCAGCTCGAAACCATCCTCGTGAACCACCTGAGAGAGAGTTGATTTCAATTTTTTTCGTACCTTTGCAATGTTGCAAGCATAATATATCGCAAACTCCTGATTTTGCGACTGGTGAAATCTTGTTGATAAGTCCTCCCAAGGAAACGCCAGCAAATTAGTACCTTTGCAAAATGTAAACAAACATAATTTTCATCCATAAAAGACCAAAACTTATGGCTACAATTCAGGTGTTGAAGCAATGAGCGACATCGTCAACAGCTGGGTGTGCCTCGACTAAAATGAATCTTCTTTTTTGTAATAATAGTGACTGATGGCCAAAGAAATAGCAACAAAAGACAACTCAAACCTTCTGCAACCATTGATTGAGAACATATCAATGGCCATCGACAATGCTCGCAGGAAGGTGGCCTCGCATATCAACGCCACGATGACCCAGGCCTATTGGCAGATTGGGAAATATATTGTGGAATATGAACAAGGAGGGCAGGCGAAGGTGGCTTACGGCACTTCAACGTTGACCGAGCTTTCGCACCAACTCACTGCACGTTTCGGACGCGGTTTTAGTCGTCCAAACCTTGTGAATATGAGAAAGTTCTACTTGTTGTATCCAAATTGTCAGTCACTGACTGACAATTTAAGTTGGACTCATATATGTGTTTTGATGCAAGCCGATAATGACCTGGAACGCAGTTTCTATGAAAAGGAGTGTATCGCCCAGAAATGGGATGTACGAACCTTGAGACGGCAGATGAGTTCAGCCTTGTATCTCCGTTTGGCGGCCAGCAAAGACAAGGAGGGTGTGCTCGCATTGGCCAAAGAAGGCATCACCGTTCAGAAAGCGGAGGATGTGGTTCGTGACAGCTACACTTTAGAATTTCTCGGAATACCGGAAGACTATCGCTACTCGGAAACTCTGTTGGAACAGCGTATTATTGATAACCTGCAGATGTTCCTGCTCGAGATGGGCAAGGGATTCACCTTCGTCAAACGGCAATATCCCATTCCCGTCAACAATCGTCACTATCATTGCGATTTGGTGTTCTATCACCGCATTTTGCGCTGTTTTGTGTTGATTGACTTGAAGCGAGATGGTGTGCAGCACGAGGACATCGGCCAAATGAATATGTATCTCGGCTATTTTGCCAAAGAAGAGAACCAACCCGATGACAATCCCCCTATTGGTATCATCCTATCGCACTACAAGGATGACCTGCTGGTGGAATATGCAACCTACGGCTTGAACACAAACCTTTTTGTGTCGAAATACGAACTATATCTGCCCGATGCCGAGCGTTTGAGGCAGATTGTGGGACGCATTGTGAATGAAGAAGAATCAAAAACTGAATAGCGCAACAAGCAAAAATCCTATAAAAATATGCCTGGCAACTGGAATACTACAGAAACCACTACGGAGAAACGGGAAAAAACACTTCGGATGTTGCACAAGTGAGAGAAAACAATAGTAAGCACTAAACAGGACAAACAATCCACAGGAGAAAAAGACCCGTCCCAGAACTCGTTTCCCAAATTTCCCGAAATTTAAAACAACAGGCGGCTCGTTTGAGTCGCCTGTTGTTTTCTTATTTTGTTGTTGTGACAAGCGACGAAAGGTTGGCTGCCTCAACGATTATTAAAGCCTCCTATTTTAGCCTCAATATATGATGCTCATCCCCCCTCTTATATCGTCCATTAATCAAGTAAATCCTGTTGAATAAACTGCCGTGAAACAACCCTTCATTTAGTGCCATAGTACTAAACTCAGTGGGGGGGATAAATACAGCAAGCCAATATTCTTGAATTGCGCTGTTTGCATCAATCTTTTTATACTCCGCCAATTTCCCCTCTTTTCTCTCAACAGCATCTTTTATACACTTTGAATCTGCATGGAACTCGGTTCCGGTCACAGTTTCGGCTAATAAAAATTGATCGATAATTTCACCTGGATAAAACGATATATGCGTTAAATGAGAGAGTTCTATTCCATTATAATCATCTCCGTAAATCTTATTTATATTATTGTCCAACATATATTGATATGCAGCGATAATCTCCTGAGCAATCGCTTTGTGTCTTTTCATTCCGTCATCATGGCTCGCCACTCCGTATGTAATAAGACGTGGGGGCAGTTCGCTCCGATTTAGCTCCTCCTTAATTTTATTTTCTATCTTATGCCATTCATTCGACTTGCTGGTTCTTTCTGCCGGGAAGCTACGCGTAACTTCTAATCCAATCCGCTTACATTCATAGTCAAATGTAAAATCAGGGCGTTCACTATCCTGCCAATTAGAAACCCCTATTTGTTGGAAAAGAGGTTTGACAGACTCTAGCTCTTGTTGTTTTTTGTTATATTCTCTTTTGCACATTTGGTTTCAGAATTACGAAGACAGGACAAACAATCCATTGAAGAAAAAGACTTGTCCCTGATACACTCAGTTATCACGACGCTTCCACCGTCTTTATTTCCTCCTCGGTGAGGCCGTAGAGTTGATACACTTTGGCGTCTATCTCTTTGTCGGTGGCGGTGATTTGTGATGAGAGGTCGTTGCACGCCTGCTTGTATTGTCCGAAGTAGTTCTCCCAATCGTCCTGCTGCGCCAGCGTCAGCTTTATCTTCTGCTTCTTCAGCTCGGCTGCAAAGGCCTTGAAGTCCAGCTGGTCGAAGGTCTGCAACGCCGTCGTTATCTTCACCCCCTCAAAGTTCTCCGTCAAACGACGGTGGAAACGCCCACGCTTCTCCTGCAACTGTGCATTGAGGGTAAGCATAGTGTCGGCTAAAGCTGATATTGCTCTTTGTTCATCTTGTGAGGCGGAAGGAATAGGTATTTGTTTTAGTGTTCCCGCATTTAATGAAATATTGGAACTTTTTGAACGCAACCATTTGTCAATAAAGCCCGAATTCAAGATGGCTAAAATATACCTTGTTTCATAAAGAGGGTTCGGTTTAATAATGACAACCGAACTGTGAGCGTAGTATTGATTTGTGTCCAAACAAGCATTAATTCTTTTAGCTATGCGTTGTAATACTATCTTTTCTGGTATCTCAAAATCCGATGCCTGTTTAGGGCTACTTTGTCCAACCGCTTGTTTTAATGAACTTTTAGGTTTATGATTTCCGTCCCAAATCATCTGTTCTCTATTATACCACACGTATTCTCCTGTATAATTTAGCCCATATCTTGAAATATTTGCTCCCCTAATTGCTGGTTTGTCCAAATCCGTTAGTTTCTCGAACCTACAATATTTCTCATCATCACCTGTTACTATACCCACAATTACCTCACATAAATCTCCAAGTTTAGGCACATCATTCAGTACTTGCTCTTCTTCATATGTGATATTATAGCTAGCATCAGATAATAGATGTTCTTTGGAAATAGATTTTATTAATTCCTTTTTCTCGACATCAACAAAGGAAATGTCTGTTTGCTCTTTTGTATTGTCAACAAACAACAATGCTGTTTCTACAGTTGCATCTTCAAATACTTTCTGTGGCAATAAACCAATTTGATGCATATTGTATTGGTTCAGCAAGAGCTCTCGTAGTTTTTTGAAGGAATATATGCTCCACCAAGTCTTGGGAATAATATATCCAAGTTTACCATTTGGCTTCAAAAGAGAACATCCAAACTCAACAAAGAAAGCATATATATCTGTTTTTTGCTGTGCAACCGAGAATCTATTCCAATAGTATACTTTGTCTTTATCTGCCAGATTATGGGGACGAATGTACGGCGGATTCCCAATCACCACATCAAACCCACCCTTCTCAAACACCTGCGGAAACTCCTTCTCCCAGTCAAAGGCCTTTTCGCCAGCAACAGCGGGGTCGCTTATCAATGAGTTGCCGCACTTTATGTTGCCGCTCAACGTGTTCAGCTTGCGGTGCGGCTTCGCCGTCCTCAGCCAGAGTGCCAGCTGCGCTATCTCCACGCTCTCTTCGTTGATATCCACTCCGTAGAGGTTGTTCTCCAAGATGCTGTTCTCAACCCCCTGAAACACTATCGATGCTCCCGTCAGCTTGGCCTCCATCTCGTCTATCAGGCTATGCTCCGCCATCAAAAACTGCAACGCGGCGTTCAGAAACGCCCCGCTTCCGCACGCGGGGTCGAGTATCGTCAGCCCCAGCAGCCACTCGCGGTATGCCTGCAACCGCTCCATCAGTCGTTTCTTGGTTTCGGTCTTGCGGTTCTTGTCGCTGAAATACTCTTCCTCCACGATGTCGAGTTCCTGTTTTTTCTCCGTGCAGAGCCTCCCAACCGTGTTCTCAACAATATACTTGGTGATATACTGCGGCGTATAGAACACTCCGTCCTGCTTGCGCTTCGATGTCTGCGGCGCCTCGCCGTTGCTTATCTGCTGGCTCACCGCCTCTATCTCCGACAGCGAGTTCTCGAAGATATGCCCCAGTATGTTCACATCCACCTCGCTCTCAAAGTCGTATTCCGACAGCTTCCGCGTGTGCCTCACCAGCACCTCGTCGCTTATCTCAATCCTGTCCAGCACCTCGTCCGGCTTGAAAAGTCCGCCGTTATAGGCGAATAATTCGTAATTCTTGAACTTATGGCCAGTGTCGAGATAGCCAAAGTACTTCTTTACACGGCTATATAATGGTTTGTATTCGTCTAATTCTTTCAGTTTTTCCCACTGCTCTATTATCTTCACCATCGAGTTCGGCGGCAGCAGGCCACTGTCTTCGGCGAAGAAGATGAACAGCAGCCGGTCGAGCAACTTCTGTGTCTTCTTGAAAAGTAGCAGCTGCCATTCCTTTACGTCCACACCTTCGCCGGCAGGGTTGTTTTTCACTATGTCCTCAAACAGCGCCCTCTTAAACTGCGAGTAGTCTTTATAAAGGGCTTTGGTTATCTGGTCCTCGTTCGATACCGACTCCTGCTTTATCTCTATCGCCACTCCGCGCTCAACCTGCTCCCAGGCGAGGCACAAATATAGTTCCACAAACTCCTCTTTCGTCATCCTGAACAGGTTCCATTCCCTGTGTTCCACCGCATTATCGATATAGAGGCGAAGCTTCTCGAAATTCGATATGATTACCAGTCTTGCCTCGGGGTGTTGGCTCTTGTAGTTGAACACCTGCGGCTCCACCTTCGCGAGGTCGCTCGTCTTGTGGTCTTTCAGCTCAATCACTCCTATCACCTTTCCCTCCTTCAGTATCGCCCCGTCGGCTTTCTTGGAGTCGGTTTCATTTTTCTGCTCCGTGATAAGGTTGTAGTTGGGTGAGGGGTTGAGTGCATATCCCAACACCTTAACGAAGAGTTCACGCAGGAAACCCTCCTGGAACTGCTCCTCGTTAGACTGACGGATATTCTGTTGTATGTCAGCATTAAGGAAATAGGTTCTATATTGCGTCCACGCTGCATCGACGGCTTCTTCGGGAAGCGTAGCAGCGTACTTCTTCAGTATGTTCTTTTGGAATATCATAATGCTCCGATTTACGTCTGCAAAGATACTATTTTTCTATACATCAAAAAAATCCTAAACCCAACCCTAATCCATAAACCGTCGCTCCCACCGACCGCAAACCGCTGCCCCACCAACCCCTAAAAATATTTTTATCAACACCCCTTTCTCTCTGATTGATTTTATCTTGCGTCCGACCCTCTTCCTCGTAACTCGCTGACACAACTCCCCCTGTTGATAACCACCTCCCATCGTTCCCCTTTTTCTTCCTACCTTTGCAATCGAACATAAAAAATCCCCTTTCAAGCATGTTGCTGTCTGGCAACATGTTATTTTTCTCTCTCTCCTAAAACGAAAAAATAACCATCTTAAACACACACATTTACCATGAAAAACAACCTCGACGACCTTCAGGAATCCCTCTACCGCACAAAACAAAAAATCAACCGCCAACGCGAAAACTGGTCCCGACCCTCTTCGTTCGAAAAAGATCTCCAAAGGCTGGAATGTGCTATCTACGAAAACATCCGACTCAAAAACGAAAACAAAGCCCTCGAACAACAGCTGGCAGAAGAAAATCGCATACACGAAAGACTCCAGCTCCAATACGCCGAGTGGTTAGAACTCATGGGGTTATTCTTAGATGAAATGTCCCAATCTGACTTCGAAGACTACTTCCGCTCCTACCTCATCGAGGCCAAAACCAACTCCCTCGAGCAGCGCAAGGTCTCCAAAAACATCGTAACCGACCTGCTCGCCAACACCCAACGCCAACTTCCCGACGATATCCTCGACCTGCTCGAACACCTGCTCGACTGACCTCCAGCTCGACCCACCAGCGGGCTCTGCCCCAGAAGTGGCGCTCTCATGCCTCATCTGGCGGCTCAGCCGTATCTACGCCGTTTCTTTGCAAGGCCTTCCAACGCCTTGCGCATCTTCTCTCACCCTCTCAAAAACCGAGCCAACATGAACAACGACAACCCCGACCTCTCCTCCGCCAACCTGCGTATGCGCGAACACGTCGAGCATTATATGTATCTCAAAGACAATGTTATGCAGCAACCTGTCTCGATGCTCGAACACCACGACGACCTCTGCCGCCTCGTCCTCACCATCGCCGACGACTACCCCGACAGCATCGCCCCCAACCCGGGCAAAGTCCTCGACTTCCCAAAGGTCGTCACCGACTCCGACAAAAAATCTTTCTTCGACTTCGAGGCCTTCGTACGCCTCTTCTCCCGCAACATACCCTACCACGAGCAACTACCCATGAAGGGCGACCACGTCTTTTTCCTCACCCTCTCGCTCTGGTACGAGGTCGCAAAACTCCGCGAGATGCTCAAAATCAAAGGCGTCAAATTCTCCCGCTTCGACAAGGAGCTGCTCTTGACACAGAAACTCGCCCGCGAACGCCTCCGCCAAGAGGCTCTCCTTCTCGAACATCGCAACGCCTCCCGCGACCTGCCAGCCCATTTCTCCTTGTCCGTCCCGCCTAACGTCTCTCTTCCCGACATCCTCCAAGCTCTCAAAGACGAGGGCTGGCTCGACCCTCGCACTCGCGACGAGGACTGGATATTCCGCCTCACCGGACAAATCCAGCCCAACACCTACCCCTCACAGGAACCCATCCTCTTCCGCAGCCTCAACCAATGCCGCTACATCGTCAAAAACCTCATATTCCGCAACTCCGACGTCCCCAAGGAGGCTTGGCGCAAGGTCCCTCAGGTCTTCGCCGTCTCCAAAGGCGACATCTCTCGCGTCCAACGGGCCAACAAAATGCCCTCCGGAAGCAACCGCATCGATTTTTTGTTGGGATAACGATGGGATAAAATCGGGATAACGATGGGATAACTGGGATAACACCCAACCCCTCCTTCCAGCGCCTCAAAGCCGTCAAACGATTGGCTTTGGGGCGCTTCCGTTTTGAACGTATTTTTAACACTTGGGATAACACCTCTGTTATCCCTGTTATCCCTTTCGGGGTCTCTCGCAACACCCTACCTTTGCAATCGGTTTCACAACGAAACTCGAGTACAAATAAATTTTTAACCCGAGTTGAAGTGAGGAGGATGTTCTCGAGTAAATGGCCAAACAATCCGACCTTCTTCTCACAAAACTCTTAAAACAATGAAGAAACAGAGCAAAAACAGCAACACCCAGAACAAAGGTCAACGTACTCCCATCCCGGCGCCTCTCACCTCGCTCAAAGGCTTTATGGACCTCACTAAGACCGAGGACGGCCTTAACATCCTCGACTTCGTGTGCCTCGACTACGTCGAAATGGAACCTTTCATCGCCGAATGCAAGGTGCAGGCTATGCGCGACGGATACATCTACATCACCGAGCGTCCGCGCCGCAAACGCAACACTCCCATCTTCCGCGACGACAACTGCTCCTTCTCCCTCGGACAAGACGACAAATACTACTTCGTTTTCACCCTGCCCAAACAGCAGCTCAACGACCTCCCCAACCGCCTCTCCCGTCAGGCTTTCTCCATCGCCCACAAGGTCGAGCAGATGATCGCTAGCCGCGTAGCGAAAAAAAACTCTAAAAAGTAATCAACCCCACCCAATTCCTTACAGTCTTACAGTCTTACAGTCAAAAAATGGATTACACTTACCTCTCTTAATATTATATAACTAATTAATAATTAATAATATATATAGAATAATAAGAGTAAGCACACCCTCAAAAAATCAACTGTAAGACTGTAAGACTGTAAGATTTTAAGAATTATTATTCATCTAAAAAGCAAAAACACAATGAAATACGACATCACTAAACAGTCGGCACCCAAGATGCCGAACCTCGGTAAAGGCACCGAATGTATCAAAATTCTCCTTTCCCAGACCTCAAAAGACATGCACCAACCTCTCGTTCCGATGCTTTTCCCCGTACTTGGCGCTCACATCAGCGGTGCAGAATTTCAGTACCCGGACCTCAGTTGGAAGGAACCGTGTGGCCAAATGGCCAACCTCGTCGCCGAAAGTGGGGGCAACAAGGGCCAACTGACCTCTCTCGTCGAGGCCATCTGTCGCGACTTCCGTCAGCACGACGAGGAGGAACTCAAAAAGCTTGTGGAGTGGCAACGCCAGATGAAAACCAAATCGGCCAACAAGGAAAAACCTGCCCGTCCCGACGTGGCTTTCTGGTTCCCGCCTTCCGACGTCACCTCCGCCGCCTTCCTCCAGAACGCTATGGCTTGCGAAACCCTCGGCGCGCGCACACAATACCTTAATATGCCCGAGGTCGAGATGGCCGACCGCATGTGTGGCGGTCACAAGCAGATAAGCCAGATGTTAAGAAATATCTACGACCGCCAGCGCGCCGGCGCCCTCCGCGCCACAGCCGACGGCATCACAGGCAACCCGATACTGCGGGCGAACCTGACGATTTCGTCGACGCCTTTCGCCACACGTCGTTTCTACAAGAACGACCTTTTCAACGGCACCTTCGGACGTATGGTCTTCTCCTACAAGCCTCGCTCCAGCCGCGACGGACGCATCCCCCGTCAGGGAAAATACAACGAGGAGTTCTATAAAAAACTCGACGAGTTCCTCGTCCGTCTCGATATCTGCAAAGGCCGCTTCATCATCAACCCATTGAATAAACTCATCGACTCCCTCGCTGCCGATATGGCCTCGCTGGCCGACCTGACCGACGACGACGTCCTCTGGGATGCCTCCAAGCGTGCTCTCGTCTCGGCCTGGAAAGCGGGCTGCATACTCTGGGCACTCAACGGTCAGGTCTGGACTCGTCCTATGGGCGACATCGTCGAATGGCTCGTCTATCACGACATCTGGAGCAAGATGCAGCTCTTCGCCGACTTGCTGAAAGAGGGCGAGACAAACGTCTCTGACGTCAACAAGGATGGCCCCAAAAACATGCTTGACGATCTCCCAAACACCTTCAACCTGGCTCAGCTCGAAGCTCTACGCACCCAGATGGGCAAGAACAAGGAAGGCGCCAAAAACCAGTTGTACCAATGGGTTTACCGCGGCTTCATCACCCGCTCCGAAGAAACGGGGCTGTACACGAAGACCGAAAGCTACCTGACGGGCAGAAGCCTGACGAAAAAGACGACAGAAAGCAGTAACAGTAACAACAAATAACGCAACATGGACAAAATAGAACTTCAAAGGCTGAGAGAGCTCCCCATCGAGGGGGTTGCGGAACGGGCGGGGCTGGAGGTGGCACACCACAAGGCGCTCTGCCCTTTCCACGACGACCACCACGCCTCGCTGTCGTTCAACACGCGCCGCAACACGTTCCGCTGCTTTGTGTGCGAGGCGCACGGCGGCACCATAGACCTGGCGATGGGGTGCCTGAACAAGGGATTCAGGGAGGCATGCGAATGGCTTGCCGGTCATGAGCCGGCGGCTCACAGCGTCACGGGAAGCAGTGTCGGGGGCCGCGAGTTTGAGGCGTCGCGCTACGCCCGTTTCTTCGAGCGGCCATGGCTGTCGGAGGCGGCACGGAGGTTTCTCTTCGAGGAAAGGGGGATTGACGCGCGAGTGGCGAGGTGGTGCCGTCTGACATCGTGGCGCGACAGGCAGGGAGTGGAGTGGCTGGAGATTCCTTACTTTGACCGCGAGTGGCGGCTGAGAGGGATACAGAAGCGCAACCTGACGAAAGGAGCGCGGCCGAGGTTCCGCTTTCCGCAGGGGTCGGAGTGCGGCATATACAACCTGCCGGTGCTGAACCGCCTGAGCGCCGGGGAGCCGCTATACATCACGGAGGGCTGCTCGGACTGCTGGGCGGCGCTTTCGGCGGGTCACAAGGCGGTCGCGATACCCTCGGCCACGCTGCTGAAACGGAAGGACATGGAACTGCTTGAGGGGCTGAACGAGGAACTGGGGACCGAATTCCACATGTTTCCCGACCGCGACGAGCCGGGCGAACGGCTTTTCATGCAGCTGCAAGGGGTGCTGCCCAACCTGGTACACCACCAGCTGCCCGCGGGATGCAAGGACTTCGGCGAATATTACATTAAAAGCAAAGGTTATGGAAAACAGGAATGATTTCACGATACGCGCCTACAGCAAGAAGGAGCTGGCCCTGATATTCTTCCCGGACAGCGCGCCGAGGACGGCGGTAAACCACCTGATGGCGATGATACGCGGCTGCGACATGCTGTGGGACGAGCTGCAGGGGATGGGATACTACAACAAGCGAAAAACGTTCACGCCGCGCGAGGTGAGGGCGATTGTGGAGTGGCTGGGAGTCCCGTAAAGGGGCTCCGTGCGCACAAAACGGTCAGGGATGTCACGAAATCGCACGCTATCGTAGGCAATCGCCTAAGGGTGAGGGAAAAGGGGTGTATTTTTGTATCGCAAATCCGACGGACGAGCGGGGCGGCAAGGCGAAGGGAACAGGTACCTACCAACGCCCTACCAACGCCCAGGCAAGGAGCACCTAACGCCCAGCGGTGAGAAGACATCCAACCCTGTGGCCACAAAACAAACATGAGGCAAGGGCCCTGCCTCGTGGACAGAGAATCAAAACTAAATTATCAACCTTAAAAAACAAACGATTATGGGAGTAACAAAATCTGCAATGAAAATCCATTGGCGCGGCCAGGTCGGCGGCTTGGTCGGCTCACACCAGTATGGTCAGGACACTTGGCGCTCGATGGCCGACTCGGTGGCCAACCCGAACACGGAGGGGCAACAGATAGCGCGTGCAAAATTTTCCGCCGTGTCGAAGGGGGCGGCGGCTCTGGGCTACCTGTACCGCCTGGGGTACAAGATGTTTATCGGCAACGGCCGCGGTCCTCGCGCGCTGTTCTCGAAACAGCTGTACGACAACGCCTTGATAGGCGACCTGCAGTCGGGCTTCTCCATCGACCCGACGAAGGTGGAGCTGTCGAAGGGGTCGCTGACTCCGGCTCACTCGATAGCGGCTTCGGTGGCTCCGGCTAC
>JAFZTV010000079.1 GCA_017618625.1 Bacteroidales bacterium
AATGAAAAAAACAATAGAATGTGAGTGTACGTTTGAAAGACTCCGTCCGAGAATTAGATTTGTTCCGGGACAAGGAATCGAGGCTTCAGTACATTTGTTTCAAATAATAAACTGTCTCTGTAAAGGCCGCAAGATTGCCAGGAGAAAGACCATCCGACAATGCCAGAAGTGTGGAAAATACTCAGTAGAATGCCCCTACTGTCACCAAAACAGTGTGACGACACAACTGCCAGATATCATTCAATGTCCTCATTGCGGCAAAGTTTATCAGGTTCGACTTTTTGAACTATAGGGCATGGGAATTGAAGACAATATCTCACCTCTTCGAGGTGATTTATAGAAGGTTTATGGGGATTTTGAAGAAGGGAGGGAATCATCCTCCATGAAAATAATAAACCTAACGCGGTACAAAAGACCATTACATGCATAAAACATGCCATTATTAAAAGTATTCTGCATTTTACGATGAAAAACAGCAAAAACAATTGTTATAATAATAACATTGTAAAAAAATGCATTTTATTGTATATTTGTCAAATAGAGGGGAAAAATGTCCCAACTGGGAATGTGGATGATGAAAAAAATTGTCCAAGTGCAAAAAAATTAGTAATTTTGCACCGCTTTTAGTAGTGTAAACTGACATTGTTATGTTTGATTTTGAAACCACCGTTGCGGAGATCGAACTGAAGGTACGGAAGCTGATGAAGGAGAACGAGCTTCTGCGGGCAGAGATGGAGAAAACCAACGGGCAGTGCCAGGAGCTACAGAGGCAGAACGAACAACTTAACATATTAATTAATAATTTAAAGGAACAAAACAATAATTTAAAATTAGGGAACACGCTGACTCAAAAGGGCGATTCTGTAGAGATAAGACTTAAGATCAACCAACTGATACGAAGCATAGACAAAAGTTTGGAATTAATCAACAAATCGGAATAGTCGACAAACAACAACAAAAGGCATCATGAACGAACTACCGGCCACCATCCACATACTGGACAGGCCATATAAGATGAGAATCAATGCGGACGACGAGCAGTTTCTGCGCGAGGCGGGAGCTTTGATTGACTCACAAGCGAAAGAGTACGCAAAGATGTATGCCTACAACGACCGCCAGGATTTGTTAGCCATGGTGGCACTGACCCAGATAACCCAACTACTGAAGCTGCAGCACAAGCAGCAGTTCAGGGACACACGGTTGGAGGGCAAGCTCACCGAGATAAACCAACTGCTCGACAGAGTTGATTAGGCCAGGCGGGCAGAGCGAGGCCACAACAACCTGACCCCGCCGCCACAACGCCGACGCCGCCTACTAAAAGAGAATATCCTGCATCGAATCCGAAACAGTTTGTAAACTCAACACCATTTACAAACCGAGTAAGCTCAGGGGTGGGTAGGTTGTATAACTGAGACACCCGGCACTCAAATCCTAACAGTTCAGAGTTTACCATAACTCCCGGAGGATTCGGTGCAGGTTTTTTAAACTATATTGAACTGAAAGACCCTTTTGCCCGCGGACTTCCCACTAAAAACAACTCAACAACAAACTATGTTAGCAATAGGTATTATTATCGGACTCGTCGTAGGCGGAGGCGTGGGTGTATGGCTCACCACCGGAATGCTGCGCAACCGATTACTGGCAAAGAGCCAACAGGTGCTGAAAGACGCCGAGGAAAAAGGTGAAATCATCAAGAAGGACAAAATCCTGCAGGCCAAGGAGAAATTCCTGCAACTCAAGAGCGAACACGACAAGCAGGTAACCGAGAAAAACAGCGCCATCCGCGAGGCGGAACAGAAACTGAAACAACGCGAACAGTCACTCAACCAGAAGGTGGAGGAACTGCAAAAGAAAAGCAACGAACTGAAACAGGTAAGCGAAAACCTGAACAACCAAATCGAAGTGCTGCGCAAACGCCAGGCCGAAGTGGAGAAGGTCTACAACGAAAGCATCGAGAAACTGGAACACATCGCCGGCATGACTGCCGAAGACGCCAAACAGCACCTCATCGAGATGATGACCGACGAAGCCCGCTCAGAGGCTGCAAGCAACATCATGGACATCGTGGAGGAGGCCAAGATTACCGCCAACGAACAAGCCAAGAAGATTGTCATCCAGTCCATCCAGCGTACCGCCACCGAGAACGCCATCGAGAACACCGTCAGCGTCTTCAACTTAGAGAACGAGGAGGTGAAAGGCCGCATCATCGGACGCGAAGGCCGCAACATCCGCGCCCTCGAATCTCTCACCGGCGTGGAGATTATCATCGACGACTCTCCCGATGCCATCATCATCAGTGGCTTCGACCCTGTGCGCCGCGAGATTGCCCGTCTGTCGCTGCATAAACTGGTGACCGACGGACGTATCCACCCCGCACGCATCGAGGAAGTGGTGGCCAAGACCCGCCGCCAGATTGAACAGGAGATTGCCGAAGTGGGTAAACGCACCTGCATCGACCTCGGCATCAACAATATGAACCACGAGCTGATGCGTATGGTGGGACGCATGAAATACCGCTCCTCCTACGGTCAGAACCTGCTGCAGCACAGCCGCGAGGTAGCCAACCTCGCCGCCACTATGGCTTCCGAGCTGGGCTTGAACCCCAAACTGGCCAAACGTGCCGGACTGCTCCACGACATCGGCAAGGTGCCCGAGACCGACCCCGAGCTGCCACATGCAATCTTCGGTATGAAACTGGCCGAGAAATACAAGGAGAACCCCGATGTATGCAACGCCATCGGTGCCCACCACGATGAGACTGAGATGACCAACCTCATCTCCCCCATCATCCAGGTGTGCGACGCCATCAGCGGTGCCCGTCCGGGAGCACGCCGCGAAGTGGTGGAGGCCTATATCAACCGCCTGAAGAAACTGGAGGATATGGCAATGACCTATCCCGGTGTGGTGAAGACCTACGCCATCCAGGCTGGCCGCGAACTGCGTGTCATCGTGGGTGCCGACAAGGTGAGCGACGCCGATGCCACCAAGCTCAGCTTCGACCTCTCGCGCCAGATTCAGAACGAGATGACCTACCCCGGCCAAATCAAGGTGACCGTCATCCGCGAAACCCGCGCCGTCAACTACGCTAAGTAAGAACGTGTTAATGTGTGAATGCTTGAGTGGCTGGCACAGTCTAAGTACTCAAGCAATCAAGCAATCAAACATTCTATTATGATTCTTAATTTCATCCACTGGAATGTAGACCCCGTGATGTTCCACATCGGCTCTTTCGGGCTGCGGTATTACTCACTGGGCTTCCTCTTCGCTTTTCTACTGGGATATTACATCATCTACCGTATGTTCCAGCACGAGAAGGTGGAGACCAACTACCTGGAGTCTCTGGTGCTATGGATGTTCCTGGCCACGCTGGTGGGTGCCCGATTAGGACACTGTCTCTTCTACCAGCCCGACTACTTCTGCACCTCTGAGCACTGGCTTGAAATCTTCCTGCCCTTCGATTCCAATTGGAATTTCACCGGCTACGAAGGTCTTGCCAGCCACGGGGCTGCCATCGCCATCCTGATTACCATCTGGCTCTGGTGCCGCAAGAACAAGATGAATGCCTGGTGGCTATTAGACCGCTTCGTGATAGTCGTGGCACTGGGCGGTGCCTTCATCCGTTTAGGCAACCTCTTCAACAGCGAAATCTACGGTGTGGAGACCTCCCTGCCGTGGGGCTTCATCTTTGAGCGCAACAATGAAACTGTGCCCAAACACCCCACCCAAATCTACGAGTCCCTCTCCTACTTCATCATCTTCGCCGCCTGCCTCTGGGCCTACCGCAAACGCGACGGCAAACTACACAACGGCCGCCTCTTTGGCTGGTGGCTCATAGCCCTGTGGGGTGTGCGTTTCCTCATCGAATTTGTCAAAGAGGAACAGGTGGACTTCGAGAAAGGCATGACCCTCGACATGGGACAGTGGCTCAGCATCCCCTTCATCCTGGGTGGCATCCTCATCGTGCTGCTCTCGCACAAGGGCTTCATCAAGGAAGGCATTTTTACCGACAAGAACAAAAAGAAATAATAACCAGGCATGAAGGTCTTTAATGCACTTAAAGACCTTCATGCCCTTTAATATCAATCCTATCATGAAAAAACTTATACTTGTTCGCCACGGCGAAAGCGAGTGGAATAAGATGAATCTTTTTACCGGATGGACCGATGTAGACCTCACCCCCTACGGTATGTGCGAAGCCTATATGGCCGGCCGCCTGCTGAAGGAAGAGGGCTACCTCCCCACCATGTGCTACACCTCCTATCTGAAACGCGCCGTCAAGACGCTGAACCAGATTCTCGATGCCATGGACATGGACTATCTGCCCGTGGAGAAGAGCTGGCGTCTCAACGAGAAGAGCTATGGAGCCCTGCAGGGTGCCAACAAAGCCGACACGCTGAAGAAATACGGCGAGGAGAAACTGATGCAGTGGCGCCGCAGCTACGACGTGCAGCCCCCGGCATTAGATATCACCGACAAGCGCAACCCGCGCAAAGACCCCCGTTACAACGCCGTCAGCGATGCCGAACTGCCCGCCACCGAGGCCCTCTGTGACACCATCGCACGCCTCATGCCCTACTACGAAGGCACCATCCTCCCTGCCTTCCAGCAGCACGACGAGGTGATGGTCGTTGCCCACGGCAACAGTCTGCGTGGTATCGTCAAGACACTCAAAGGAATAAGCGATGCCGACATCGTAGGATTCAACATTCCTACCGCAGTACCCTATATTTTTGAGTTCGACGACCAAATGAACCTGCAAAAAGACTTCTATCTCGGCAACCAAGAGGAAATTCGTAAGAAAATAGAAGGCGTTAAGAATCAGGCTAAAAAGTAATAAAAAAGAGCTGTAAGGTACGAAAAAAGAAAAAAGTTTTCACCAATTCAAAAAAAGTTCGTACCTTTGCACCCGATTTCGCTGAACGGAAACAGAGGTTTTCGCAGAAATCGACCAGCTACGGAGAGGTGGGTGAGTGGCTGAAACCAACAGTTTGCTAAACTGTCGTACTCGATTAGGGTACCGGGGGTTCGAATCCCCCCTTCTCCGCCAAGAAAGAGAGAAAGACGTCCGTGAGGCGTCTTTTTTCTTGACAAAGGCAACGGGATATGGCGTAGTCCGGTTAGCGCGCCTGCTTTGGGAGCAGGAGATCGCCTGTTCGAATCAGGCTATCCCGACAAAGAGTATGAGATGTTAGCCGTTGATAAGTTGATACGTCATCCGACACTCATACAACATATCAACATACAACATATCAACATACAAGCGGTTCCGTAGCTCAGCTGGATAGAGCAACTGCCTTCTAAGCAGTAGGTCCTGCGTTCGAATCGCAGCGGAATCACCAATCAACTAAGAGAGTCTCACTTCGGCGAGACTCTCTTTTTTTCTTTTCACAGAAAAAAGTTTGTGCAGGGGTGTAGTTTTTCGGCAATCCCGTTGTCTAACGGACAAAACTGATTCCACATTTATGAACAAGAAACAACAAATCGAACTCGACTTCGAGCAGCTGGTGGAGAGGCAACGGCAGACCATCTATTCGGTCTGCTACCTCTTTGCCGACGAGCGGCAGCAAGCCGACGACCTCTTCCAAGAGACACTCATACGCCTCTGGCAGGGTTTCGGTACCTACAAGGGGCGAAGCTCGGAAAAGACATGGGTCTATCGCGTGGCACTCAACACCTGCATCAACATCAACCGCAAGCACCGACGCCGCACAGACACCACCCCGTTGGAGATGGACATGGACCTCTTTGCCGATGAAGAAAGAAATCCGGCAGCCTCGCGTCTGCACCGCCGCATAAGCAAGCTGCACCCCTTCGACCGCGCACTCATCCTCCTCTGGCTCGAAGACCTCCCCTACGACGAGATAGCCGCCATCCTCGGCATCACTGTCAAGAACGTCAGCGTCCGCCTCGTGCGCATACGCGAGAAACTCAAAACAATAACCGATTAAAGAATGCAAACAATGGAAAATAATCTCGATATAAAACAAGAACTGCAGCAAGACCTCCGCGACCTGCAGCAGGACATA
>JAFZTV010000005.1 GCA_017618625.1 Bacteroidales bacterium
ACTAGAATTTACTAGAATTTACTGGGGGGGGATTGTTGGGGGGATTGCGAAAATTTGCTAAAAATGCGAAGGGATGCTAAATTTTTGATTTTTCAGCGGGGAGGGTTTTTTATGAGGATTGTTTTGCGGTTTATTGGTAGGCTGTTTGGGCGGGGGGTGCGTTATGAGAAGGAGAAGAGGGCTCTGGGTCAGGCGGCGAGGTATGGGCTGACTGAAGAATACAAGGAGGCTCGCAGGAGGGGGATGGGCGTTGGGGAGGCGCTGGCGGAATGGGACCTTGGGGAGCTGGAGGAGGGTTGAATTTTCGGATTTTTTGGGGGGTGTTGGGGTTGGTTTTGGGAAAAAGTGGTTGGGGATTTGAAAAAAATCGTATATTTGCAATCTCGTTTTGCTTTGAAGGAAATTAATCTAACATCTATAAATCATGAAAAAATTTGTCACAGTAAAAGAAGCAGCCGCCATGATAAAGGACGGCATGACCGTGATGGTCGGAGGTTTTCTCGGAGTAGGATCGCCTATCAAGCTGCTTGACCAGCTGGTGGAGAACGGGGTGAAGGACCTCAACGTCATAGCCAACGACACGGCGTACCCGGAGGTGGGGTTGGGCAAACTCATCACCAACCATCAGGTGAAGAGTCTCACGGCTACTCACATCGGAACGAACAACAACACCATCGACCAGATGAACTCGGGCGAGCTGAAGGTGACGCTGCAGCCGCAGGGCACGCTGGCAGAGCAGATAAGGGCTGCGGGCGCAGGTCTGGGTGGCATTCTGACACAGACGGGTCTCGGCACTGTGGTTGAGAACGGCAAACAGAAAGTGACCGTTGACGGTAAGGAATATCTTCTGGAGAAACCCGTGCATGCCGATGTGGCAATTATCGGAGCCAACATCTGCGACGAGGATGGTAACCTGGTGTATAAGGGCACTTCGCAGAACTTCTGCCCGCTGATGGCTACGGCAGCCGACATCGTGATTGTGGAGCCACAGGAGATTGTGCCGACTGGCAGCATCAATCCTGAGAACGTGAAGACTCCGGGAATTTTCGTTGACTTTATTATCAAATAAAACATAAGAAAATGGCAGTAAAATCGATGCTTCGCGTGCGTATGAGCGCCAAGGACGCACACTATGGCGGAAACCTCGTTGACGGCGCACACATGCTTCACCTCTTTGGCGACGTGGCCACCGAACTTCTCATCATCCAGGACGGCGACGAAGGTCTCTTCTGCGCTTACGACATGGTGGAATTCAAAGCCCCCGTGTATGCCGGTGACTATATCGAGGCTTACGGTGAGATAACACATGTCGGCAACACCAGCCGCAAGATGAGCTTCGAGGCTTATAAGGTCATCAAGACCCGCCCCGACATCAGCGACAGCGCTGCTGACGTTCTTGAAGAGAAAATCCTTGTGTGCCGTGCTTCCGGTACCTGTGTCACTCCTAAGGATTGCCAGCGCAAGAACAAATAAGTGTACTTGAACAATCAGAATACCGACAGAGGGAATCCGTGAGGATATCCCTCTGTCTTGTGTAAAAACCAATAATAAAAAAATACCAAGCAATGAACGTAGAAGAATATATAGTAGCACGCGTAAACGCGCTGATGCACACACAGGATGCCGCTATCGTAAAACGCCTTGAGGGCGGCATGAGCAATTACACCTACGTGGTGGAGACCCGCGGCAAGAAATACACCTACCGCGTCCCTGGCAAGTTCGCCGAAAAATTTGTTGACCGCGTCGAGGAATGGGACAACATCCAGGAAGTGAACCGTCTTGGGCTGAACAACGCCACATCATACGTCGAGGTCATCTCGGGCGAGAAGCTGGCCGAATATGTCGAGGGAACGATCCTCTCGGAAACAGACATCGAGAGTTATAACGAGATGTCGGTGGCTGCGCTGAAGAAGATTCACGGCAGCGACATGCGTTTCCGCGACTATAACGCTTTCGGTCGCCTGAGCGACTATGAGCGCTACTGCCGCGAGATGGGCTTCACCCACCCGAAAGAATACCACGAGCTGCGTGAGCAGTTGGAGCGTATGCGCGACGCCCACGCCGAGGTGCCGATGGTGCCATGCCATTGCGACTACCAACCAACCAACCTCGTCGTCAGCGGCGACAAACTCTATGTCCTCGACTGGGAGTTCGCTGGAATGAACGATCCCATCTATGACATCGCCTGCTACGGCAACGCGGGTTTCGACAAGGCTCTCTCTCTGCTCGAGGCTTACGTGGGACATAAACCCACATCCGAGGAGCTGAAACGCCTCTATTTCCACCGCTCGTTCCAGTGCCTCCAATGGTACAACGTGGCCATCTTCAAAGACCGCGTGGGTTTGAGCCGTGACCTGAATATGGACTTCAACGCGGTCGCCGCCTTCTTCTTCAACATGGCGAAAGACCTGGCTGCGAAGTACGACACGCTATAAAGAATGGTTAACTATCACACTCATTCTCACTATTGCGACGGGCAAGGTGAATTGCAAGACTACGTCGACTATGCTCTCGCTCACAACTTCACCGCACTCGGTTTTTCCGGTCATGCACCCGTGCCGTTCGAAAACAGGTTCGCCATACCCGAAAGCGACTACGAACGCTACTGCGACGAAGTGCGGGCGCTAAAGTCCGAGTATGCCGGACGTCTCGATATAAAGCTGGGGTTGGAGATAGACTTTATCCCTAATCTGCTCGATGACTTCCGTCCATTGATTGAACGCGGTGGCCTGGATTACTGCATCGGGAGCGTACACCTGGTGGTCAACCCCGACGGCGACCCGTCCGACCTCTGGTTTATCGACGGCAGCAAGCGCGAGGTTTATGACGAAGGTCTTCAGCGTGTCTTCGGTGGGGACATACGCAAGGGTGTGCAGTCGTTCTTCCGCCAGTCATGTGACATGCTCGAGCGCAACCGTCCTACTATCATAGGCCACTTCAACAAGATTGTGATGCACAACGCCGGACGCTACTTCTCCGAGCAGGATGCATGGTTCCGCTCTCTGGTGCGCGACACCATAGACCAGATTGCCGCTTGCGGCACTATCTGCGAGATAAACACCCGAGGCATATACCGCAAGCGCCACGACGACTACTACCCTTCGCGCGAGATAATCAAGTATATGGATTCGCTGCATATACCCGTAGTTGTCGGCAGCGACGCCCACAACCCCGAAGACCTCGACAACTTCTGCGGCGCCTACGAGTATCTACACGAAATCAACTACCGCAATATTGTGACAGAAATAATTTAACAAGCTCTTGAGATGGTAATAGATTTTAACGAGATTGAAATGTCGGAAGACCTGCATTTCAAAGGCGGCGAGGGTGTGACCAAGACTCGCGCCTACTTCGACGGGGTGAATAAGATTATGAAAGGGTGTCTCGAACCTGGCTGCTCCATCGGCTACCACAGCCATGAGGCCAACTGTGAAATGATATACATACTGAGCGGAGAGGCTCGCTGCCTCTTCGATGACGGCGAGGAACGCCTTACCGCAGGGCAGTGTCTCTATTGTCCCAAGGGTCATTCCCACAGTCTTATCAACGCAAGCGAGACAGAGGCGTTGACCTACTTTGCGGTGGTACCGGAACAGAAGTAGACGAAATATCGGTTCGGTATGGCTGATATCTGTATGTATGTGAGGCGATGGGTGGCGGTATTGGTGGCGTTGTGCAGTACCCAGGTCGCCACAGCACAGTTTGAGCCTCAATCGCTTTCGGCAAGATGTCAGGCTATGGGTGGCGCCAGCGTAGCTGTGCGTGATTTCAGTGGATGCAATGTCAATCCTGCCACGCTTGGATGGCTGCGTCGGTGGAATGTCGCTATCGACTACAGGCAGCTTATGGTGTTGAAAGGTATGGGCTACAAAAGTGTGGCGTTAGGTATCCCTACGGGGAATATCGGCGCCGCTGCGGTCTATTATACTCACTTCGGAGACCTGACCTATAACGAGCAGATGGCTTCGGCTCATTACGGAATCCGCGTCGGCAAAGGTGTTTCTGTCGGGGTAGGCGTATTCTATCTGCATAGTGGAACGAACGACGGTCACTACGAGTCCTTCAACTCGGCTACGGGCAGTGTGGGTGTGCAGTATGCGCCCAACGAAAAACTCTGTTTCGGCGCTTCAATATTCAACCCCTTCTTTGTGCGCCGTGACGGAGTGCAACGTGTTCCTGTTCAGATGAATCTCGGTGCGGCATACAAACCATTCGAGCCTTTGCTGCTTGCTGTCGAGCTTGAAAAGAACATCTACGACCCGCTGCGGGTGCGTCTGGGTGTGGAATACTGCATAATTGACCGAATACTCATTCAGGCGGGCGTGGCCACCTCCCCGATGGTCTATTCTCTCGGCGTGGGTTACAAGCACCGTCACATACGAGCCAACCTATGCGTCGCCGTGCATCAGCGTGTGGGCGTGACGCCCGGTGTCACGGTCGGATATAGCTTCTAGTGTCCATGTTGCGTTCTCGGCTGCCATTCGTTTTCTTGATCCTGCTACTTGCTGTGGCTTTCTTCGTTAGGGCGCAGTCGCTCGACGACATGCTTGAACGCTCAATGGAGCAGGATGACGACGAGGAGGCCCTGCAGGAGTTGATTGACGAATACTCCGACGCCATAGAGCAGAAGGTATGTCTCAACGATACCGCCGCCTACATCCCCGAGTGGCTTCTTTCGCCATTTCAGCGCGAGCTGGTGCGCTCCTACGTACTTCAACATGGTTACCTGCTCACTTGGGAGGAAGTGAGTCTGGTCAATGGCTTCGACAGCCTCACCGTTGAGCGCCTCAAGCAGTTCTGCACTCTCGAGAAGCCATCTGCCAGGGTTCCGAGCCTCAAGGAGATGCTACGACGGGGCAGACATAACCTCGTGGTCGGTACGGCGTTGACCATTGAGCAGGCGCGTGGCTACACTGAAGGTCAGTATGAAGGCAAACCTTATCGGCTTTATGGCCGTTACCGCTTCAAATATAAGGACTATCTATCCATCCAGCTCTCATCAGAGAAAGATGCCGGCGAGGGGTTCTTCTATGGCAGTCGTCGTCAGGGCTTCGACCTGTACAGCGGACATATCATGGTGGGCAACATGGGTGTGCTGAAAAGCGCAGTCCTCGGACGCTACAGGCTTCAGTTTGGACAGGGATTGACCCTTTGGTCGGGCAGCAGGGCATTCTTAGGGTGGGGAGCCTCTGGCATGCGCTACGGACGTGGCGTTTGCGGAGGCTCGCCTTTTGCCGAGAGCGACTACCTCCAGGGCACCGCTGTCTCGCTTAAGCTGCCATACGGCTTGGAACTCACAGCCTTCTACTCCTACGCCAGACGCGACGCTACCCTTGACACCATTACTGGAACGGCTTCATCAATAAGCACTTCGGGCTACCACCGCACCGCCAGCGAGATTGCCAAGCGCTCCACCCTCGGCGAACACCTCTACGGCGGCAATCTCCAATGGAACCACAAGGCTTTCCACATCGGTGTCACGGCCTATCGCACCGTTTTCACGCTTCCTGTCGAGCCCAAGGACTATGTCTATAACCACTACGCCTTCCGAGGCAAAACAAACACCAACGCCGGCATTGACTTCAGCTACCGTTGGCGGAGGCTTTTCTTCTACGGCGAGGGTGCGCTCTCGCAGGGAGGTGGCTGGGCCGGTCTTGTGGGGGTGGACCTCTGGATCAACTCCGTATCAACACTGTCTTTGATCTACCGTGACTATTCTGCAAAATACCACAATCTGCACGCGAGCACATGGGGCCGTCAGGCGCAGCCGCAGAACGAGTCGGGATTCCGCCTCGCCTTGCAGACACGGCTGCCCCTACAGGTCGAGCTCCTCATGCAAGCCGACCTCTACCGTCACCCGTATATGCGCTACGGCTGCTATTCACCGTCGGAGGGCGCAAGTCTGCGCACCGAGCTTTCGAGGATTTTCTCCGTAGGGCGCGACAAACGCCAGACCCTGCGCGTCAGCCTCAGCCACCGCTACAGCAACTTCATGCGCAACGACAGCCAGTCTTCATCGAATGAATACCGTGTAGAGACCTGTAACCGCCACATCCTCTACGGCGACCTCACCTATCAGTTGCGGAGTCTGACCTTCCGCTCAAGAGTCGGCTGGTCCTCTTTTCGCGACGAGGGAGCCGAGCCCTCACATGGCATTGTGCTACTTCAGGATGTTCAGGCGCGTGTCGGAGCCTTCTACGTTGGAGGTCGCATAGCCCTTTTTGATGTCGCTAGCTACGACGCCCGTCTCTATGTAGCCGAGCGAGGCCTGGAATACGACAACGGCGGCACGTCGCTCTACGGCAAAGGTATGCGCTTTTACCTCCTTGCGCGCTATAACTGGAAAGAGCGACTTGAATTCGGTCTTAAATACGCTGTCACCGCATACGTTGACCGCGAGACGGTCGGCAGCGGATACGAGCTGATAGACAGGCCATACCGTCAGCAGCTACGCCTGCAACTAAGATACAAGTGGTAAAAACCGCTACAGCCTGTATCCGAACCTCACCGTGACAAACAGTCTCCCTAACCCTCAACCCTCACCCCTTCCCGTCATACTAAGACCCCAGTAAGCCCCACGTGCTTTGTGCCTGCTTTCTAGCTGCTCTCTAGCCTAGACAAATGTAAGTAACAAGTAAGACCAAAATGAGACTATGCTAAGACAAATGTGAGACTGATGTAAGAGAAAAGTAAGAGCTACCTAGGACAAATCTAGGACACAAGTAAGAGAAATCAGCCACACAAGTAAGAGAAACCAGCTACACAACTAAGACAACCCCACCCCGCAACTAAGAGCCACCCCGCTCCCAACCGGGACGAACCTAAGACAAATCCGTGACGAACCCAACCAAACCCCTCCAGCGACTTTGCAGTGGCTTTGCAGTGGCTTTGCAGTGACTTTGCTCCTCGCCCCCCCCACCAAGCCCCTCCCCTGTGTCAAAACCACAGCATTTTCTCTCCCACTGAATTTTTTTTGTTAAAAAACAGGTTTTGTTTGTTACTTTTTTCCGTCTTTTGCAACTAATTATAATAGAGGATGCGGAAAGAAGAGGAACGACATAAGGAATTTTTGCAGATGCTCAGGCAGTGCGAAGGCACACTGCTGAAGGTGTGCTTTATGTTCTCTTCGCGACGGCATGACGACTTCCGCGACCTCTACCAGGAGATAGCCGCAACCCTGTGGGAGAGCTGGCCGAAATATAAAGGAGAGAGTTCGCTCAACACATGGGTCACCCGCATTGCCCTCAACGTGGCCCTGCAGGAAAAGCGCAAACAACGGAACAGACCCTGTTTTGTGGAGTTTGACGAGAGCTTTTACGACACCCTGGCCAACGAAGCCGCCGAACCACGCTTTCAACGACTATACAGACTCATAGACCGACTGGAGGACGACGAAGACCGCATAATCATATATTTCTATCTGGACGGGAAGAGGTTGCGTGAAATATCGGAGATTATGGGCGACATAAGCGAGGCAGCGGTGAAACAACGCATATACAGAATAAAGAAAGAATTGATGACACTTAAAGAAAAAGAACATGAAGAAGTTGACTGACAACGAGAAGAGATTGGGCGAGGTGTACTGCGAAGTCGATGAGCCCGAGGCAGAAGCCCTTATGAGAGAGCTTCAGGAGGTGTGGGACTTGCATACACAGCGGATAGACGCCATACTACAGCGGGCGGAGGCACAACCGAAAGGTTTAGACATGCGGTATGCACACAGCCAGCGTAGCAAAGATATGAAAGTATGGCTGGTGTTGGGTGTGCTCAGCTTTGCTATGGGAGTCGGATCAGCGGTGCTCATAGGACATTTCGACCTGCTAGTGCGCACGGCAGGCGTGGTGTTGACGGTGGTTGACGCAGCGGTGGCCTATTACTGTTTACGTCGTTACCATAAGCCCAGGTCCGTCGTAATACGGAAAGTGACCGCAAACCGTGACGAACTCAGCCTGTCAATACCGCAGGTAACCACAATGAGCGCGGCGGCAGCGGTGGCGTTGCTTTTTGTTTTGAGCCTGCCTATTGGCGACGGATACACCATGACGCAGAGCGACCGTTCACTCCGCGCCGAAGCATATACTAACGCCGAAACCATACTCTTACAGTCATGATACGCAGATGGATTTTGACAATACTCGTCAGCCTCATCCTCATAGGTGGGGCCGTGATTGTCATTGTCATGCCCCGCGTTGTGCCATTCTCCAAGACGAGCGATATATACAAGCAATACGCCTCAACGGACAACATACAGGCAACATTCATCAAAGACATGACCATAAACGACAGCGTGGCCGTGGATGTGACGCTGCTCGAGGCTAAAGACTCAGCGGGATGGGAGAGGTTGAAAGAGGAGTTCGGGGTGGCGGAATTCTTTGAGGGGACACCGGAAGACCAGTACGCCCGCCGCGTGATAGCATGGCGTGCCCCAAACGGAAAACCGACCGAACGTATCAAAGAAAAACATGATGACGACTGGAGCGTGTCGGTGGCACCTGCTCAAAGGAGCGTCTGCGTATTCCATACCGAAACCGACGAAGAAAGCAAAGCCGTTACATTATACAAGTTTCAAAACATCTAGAAAATATGAAAAGACAAGTTATTTTCGCAGCACTTATGGCCATCTTGTGCGCCATGTCCGTCAGCTGTAGCAAAGGATCTAATGATGACGATATTGTGGTAACCCGCATCAACGCACACAAGATAGAATACAGTATTGACGACACTCCTCAAACCGCTTTAATAGGAAACAGGAGGGGGTTGTACAATTTTATGGAAGATATGGTCTTCTTGGCCCAGAGGGGGCATAGAATCATTGTACAGAGCGAGAACAGGAGCAAATCCCCATCCAAAGATGTAGAATCGTACAATACCCGGAGTCGCAAAAATGCCATCAATTGGTGTGTCAAGATGCACGAAGCCGGATATACCGTAGAACTGACATACGATGAAAGTGCAAAAACATACCATTGCAGAGCTTCAAAATAATAAGCAAAAACCACTAGTCACATGAAAAAGACTTTTATACTATTGCTGATAGTCATATTTGCTGACTTTACTCAGGCACAGGGAGATACGGTAGACATGCCCTTTGAGAAGCCGGTGCGGTTTCAGGGTGTGGCTTCCACAGGTATAAATATGTACATTGGCGGTGGTTATAAGTATGGGACAACATTGTTAGATGTGCCTTATCTACAGTTGAATTTGGGTGTGAGAATAAGAGAGAAGGCTTATGTGGGTATGGGTATAGGAGCTGTAATGCCGTTGCTGTATAATCGTCCAGCTATTGCACCATTTCCGTTTCTTGTTCACACAGTGAGGGGCGATGTATATCTGCCTGGTGGTCGCCTTAACCCTTATGTGTCAATACAATGGGGTGTGCTCAATATGCTGTTTGATATGTCACGGTATCTCTTAACGTTCGGTATGGTGGGAGTTGGATTTGACTATAATTGGCTAACATTTCAGGTGGGTTATAGCCCGTTATTGGACATCGACTATGGCGATGGCTGCGATGCCGAGCATGGTGTATATTTTGAAATCGGCTACCGCTTCAACACCCACAAATACGACCAAGCTCATAAAAGATGACGAACTGGCATTTAAATAAAAAATGGAATCCGATGAAACGAGGTTTTATACTTGTATTGATAGTCACTCTTGTCGGCTATGCGCGGGCTCAGGGAGACACTATAGGGAGTGTTGTGGAGAAGCCGGTGCGGTTTCAGGGTGTGGCTTCGCTTGGATTAAATGTAAATTGGTTGTACATGATTCCCTACGCTGACCTTTCGCTAGGAGTGAGGATAAAGGAGAGGGCGTTTGTCGGAGCAGGTGTTTGTGCTGCAGCGGGAATAATCATGATCAACAAAAACAGCGAATGGGACCCTGCATTCGGGGGGTGGCTACCTTTAGTATCATTGCGGGGCGATGTCTATTTGACTAGGGAAAGTAGGGTACGTCCATTTGTATCGGCGCGACTTGGAATATGCCCTATCATAACTAGTGAGGATATGATGTCATATTTTGCTATATCTGCAGGAGTGGAATACTGCCATTTTATGTTTCAACTTGGATACAACCCTTTGGTAATGATTGACTTTTCACATGGGAACGATATCTTTCATGGGGGATACATCGAAATAGGCTACCGCTTCCACACGGCTAAATACTACAGAAAAAAAAGAAACATACTGCAATAAACAGAAACAAATCCTATTGAAAAATGAATTCATCGTTTGTCCCCCAAAAGAATAAATGACGGTATGAAAAAAGGTTTGATATTGCTGCTGATAGTCACTTTTGCCGGCTTTGCGCGGGCTCAGGGAGACACTATAGGGAGTGTTGTGGAGAAGCCAGTGCGGTTTCAGGGTGTCGGATATATTGGATTGTCTGCAATACCAATTCCGTTGCCCACAACAAAACTCTCGCTTGGCGTGATGAAAGACGAGCACTTTTTCTTCGGCGGCGGGGTGGGAATTATGATGTATTATAGCAGATACCATAATGCCGACCCTACAAACAAAACATTGTATGCACTGCCCGCACCCTTGCTATACCTGCAAACCGACATATATTTCAGTCACAAATGGGGTAAAGTCGCTCCATATTTCACGTTGTCAGCCGGATGCGCGGCGATATATATGGGCTACGCCTCGGTAGGGTTCGGTGTGGACTACCGCTCGTTTGTGTGGCAGCTCACCTATTCGCCGAATTGCATATTCGGCGACAGCGACTTTTTCCATCACGGAGTGTCGTTCAACTTCGGCTACCGCTTCAACACAGCAAAATATTACAAACAGAAAAGAACGACTTAAAAGCCAGCGCTGTTGTTGCGGATTTCCGGATCCGCAACCCCCATCCACACGGGATTCTCAATCCCAACACCGTAATACTGTCATTGAACAAAGTTCTTTACATCTGCGACTTCAACTCCACCAGAAACGTTCGCAGTTCTTTGAGGGTGTCAATCACCTGCATGTTGTCGGCGTTTTCGGGTGTATGCAGCTGCTCGCGTGCGCCTTCGAGGGTGAGGCCGCGTTCTTTGGTGAGGTGGTGTATGCGGCGCAGCAGGTCGATGTCTTCCTGCTTGTACATGCGCACCCCGCGTGCGTTTTTGCTTGGTTTCAGTTCGCTGAATTCGGTTTCCCAATAGCGCAAGAGGGATTGACTGACGCCGAGGAGCTCGGCAACTTCGGATATGGAATAGTAGAGTTTCAAGTTTTTAGTATGTTAGTATGTTGATATGTTGATACGTTGATATGTGACTAGAAACTGACTGCTGATCACTGTTGATATGTGGATAGGTTAATATGTTTGTTCAAAGTTCTCTATTGTCTATTCACCCTTCACTCTTCACTAATCACTCAATAACTATAATACCCTTGGTTGTCTTGGTAGTTCTTTTTCTTTTCGTATTTCACGTCGCGTAGGCTCGGGGCTTTGATGTTGATGACGAAGTTCCAGCCTTTGTAGTAGCCGAAGGGAGTCCAGTTGAAGCGCATCTCCCAGCAGTGGAGGTCGCGGTAGATGTCGATGGAGGTGTAGGAGAGGCCTTTGTTGACGAAGTCGTAGCCGGTGGAGAAGGCAATCTTCCAGTTCTTGGTGATGTTGAAGTTGCCCGAGATGGAGAGCGACTGTACCACCTCGTGGTTGAGGCCGTACTGTGCTGCCACATAGCGCGAGACGTAGCTGAAGGTGTAGCTCAGGGAGATGTTCCAGGGGACGGAGAAATCGACATACTCGCCTACGAAGAGGGCGGGGTTGTCGTTGTAGGGCGAGAGCAGGGTTGGGCGCACGGCGTGGCCTTGGTTCTTGGGTTGCTCGCCGTCTTTCTTTTTCTTGAAAGTGTTGGGGTTGAAGCTCCACGAGAGCTGTGCGCTCCAGGTGGAGTTGTTTGTCTTGAAGAGGCGGTGTTCGGTTTTGACGAGGAACTGGTTACGTTTGTTGCCCAGCGAGTCGATGACATAGGGGCAGAAAGAGCCTGAGTAGTTGAGCACCAGGGCTTTGAAGAGGGTGGTACGCCCGGTAACGGTGAAGTCGCTCCAGTTGAGCGAGTCACGGGCGATGTCGTAGCTCATGGCCAGGTTCAGGTTCTCGAGGAGAGTGACCTTCTTGAAGTCTTCGTCGCTGTTCCACTTGCCCACTTTAATCTCGAGGTTGTTGCCTATGTTGAGCCGCACCATGCCCGACTGGCCGTCGGCTGGCCCGCCGTAGAGCGACTGCTCGAATATCGAGTAGCGGTGCACATAGCCTGTAGCATCGGTGTATTGTTTCCACCACCCGAGTTTGTCCGAACCGAAGTTGGGTCGGTAGTTGAACGAGAGCGACGGGTTGATGACGTGGCGCAACGCTTTCAGCCATCCGCGTTTGAAGTTGAACATACCGTAGATGCGAGTGGAGAGGGATGTGGAGAAGCTCACGTCGCGGTTGGATCGGAATCCCCACACGGTGTCGATGACGAGGCTGCCGGTAGAGGGGTCGATGTCCTTGCGGATGGTGGAGAAATGCCAGCGCTCGTTGTAGGAGATGGAGTTTGTCCAGTTGAAGTATTTGAAGACTTTCACCGACAGCGACAGGGGAACCGACTGCTGTATGCCGTACTGCATTTTGTTGAGTATGGTGCGTCGGAACAGCTCGGAATCCTGAGCGGTGATGTTGTTCTCGGCGTTGAACTGATAGGAGAGCTGTATGTTTTCCCACCATTTGTAGCTGCCTGTCGGGGCTTTGCGTCGGAACGGATATATCGTGACCGAGCTGAGGGAGATGGAGGGCAGCTTGAAGTTTATGATGCCCGTCTGAGCGTTGTAGGACTCGCGGGCGGCGAGAGAGAGGTTGAAGTAGGAGCCGAGCTTGGTGGAGTAGCTGATGGAGGAGGTGGTAGTGGAGTTGAAGTAGTCGTTGCGGTTGGTGGTGTTCTTGCTGTAGTTGCGGCTCTGCATGTTCACGTCGGCCGAGAAGCGGCTGTTGGGGTTGGCCTTGGGGTCCTGGTCGTGTCGCCAAGTCACCTTGAAGTCGCTGTATTTGTTATAGGAGTTGCTGTCGCCGCGTATGCCTTCGCGCGTGATGCCGTAGCGGATGTCGAAGTTGCCCTTGTATTTGTATCGTTTGTAGTAGTTGGACTTTGCCTCGGCCGCCCAGCTGAGGTTGGTGTAGATGTCGGCGGTTAGAGCGAGGTCGATGCGGTCGTTGATAGCGAAATACCACCCGATGTCCTTGAGGTAGTAGCCCTGGTTGTTCATCCAGCCGTAGGAGGGCATGAGGAAACCCGACGCGCGGTCGTGGGTGATGGGGAAGAAGGCAAACGGCACGGCGATAGGCGTGGGCACGTCCTCGATGGAGAGGTAGGCAGGGCCGGTGACTATCTTGTCGTTCATTATCAGTTTCGACTTGGTGAAGTTGATGGCGTAGTGAGGGTGAGAGTAGTTGCAGGTGGTATATTGTCCTTTGCTGAGGTACATCACCGAGTCGTTTATCTTTTTGATTTTATGGCCGTGGAGGAAGCCTTCGCCCTCTTGGGTAATGACACCGTGAATGATGCCTTTCTTGGTGTCGTAGTTGAAGGCAATGGTGTCGGCGCTGTATTCGGCGTCGCCCTGCTTGAAATAGGGCTTGCCCGAGGCGTGGCCGTTGCTGTCGTCAACGCCCGAGGCGCGGATGATGTTTGTGTTGAAATCGACACTCATGGCGTCGGCTTTGAGCTCCATGTCCTGATAGTGGACCTCGCCCTCGTTGTAGATGAAGGCCCGACGGTTGTCGAGGTTGAATGCCACTGAGTCCTTGGCCTTGTATTTGAGGATGTCCTCCATGGCGTTGGGGGAGAGAGGCAGCTCGGTTTCGTGTTGTTTGACGGTGTCTGGTTGGCTGAGAGAGTCGGCAGAGGTCTGTTTGAGAGAGTCGGCAAGGGAAGCCAGAGAGTCGATTTGGGACAAGGCTAGGGTGTCGGAGTTTTTAGCCTCCGGCTGCTGGGCGTAGGCGAGCGTCCACTGGCTGGCTAGGAAAAGCCATAGGCCAAGGGTCAGAAGAGACTTATAAACACCTGATATATAAAAAAAATCCTTGCTCAAACTGGTATATACAGATTTTCAGCGTATCTTTGCACTTCGGTATGCAAAGATAGAACTATTTGCCCAATATGTAGATAACAAAATCAAACCCATTGGAAATGAAACGTATATTTATATTATTTATTGCCTTGTTGTGTGTTGTGATGCCTTTGTCGGCACAAAAACGAGAGGTTGGCAAGGTGAAAACAGTGGTGATAGACCCAGGACACGGCGGCAACAAACCGGGAGCCCGCGGCAAGCATATTGACGAGAAAGACCTAGTGCTGTCGGTGGCCAAGAAGGTGGGCAAGCTGATAAGCGACAACTACGAGGATGTGAAGGTGATATACACCCGCACCACCGACGTGGATATCGACCTCTCGGAACGCGCTCACATAGCGAACCGAGCCAAAGCCGACCTGTTTATCTCAATACACGCCAACTCGCACCCCACGCCGAACCCCACGGGAGTGGAGACTTTTGTGGCGGGTCTTTCGCAGAGCAAGGCCAACATGGAGATAGCGAAGAAGGAGAACGCGGACATACTGCTTGAGAACGACTACAAGAACAACGCCGACTATCAGGGCTTTGACCCCAACTCGCCCGAGAGCTACGTGCTTTTTGCGATGTATCAGAACGCCTACCGCGACAAGAGCCTCACCTTTGCACAGAATATCCAGACACAGTATAAGAACCGCATCATCACCATCGACCGCGGTGTGAAGCAGGCGGAGTTCATGGTGCTGTACAAGACCACCATGCCGTCGGTGCTGACCGAGATAGGCTTTATCTCGAACCCCAAGGAGGAGGCCTACATGATGTCGGAAGATGGACAGAACACCATCGCGCAGTGCATAGTGAAGGCGTTTGCCATATACAAGGCCGCCGAGGAAGGCGAGCCGGTGCCAGAGCTGACATTCGGCAGCCAACCAGCCGCGACAACGCCTCAGCAGCCGGCACCCAGCGCACAGCAAGAGACGGCGGAGGAAGAAAAACCAGCGGTACAAAACGTGGAGCCGCCTGCAAAGCCGGCCGAGCAGAAGCCGCAGCAGCCTAAAGACCCCAACGAGGGCAAGCCATACACGGTGGAGAAGAAAGAACCTGCCAAGCCCGCTCCCGACCAGGTGACATACCGCATACAGTTCATGACGCTGACCCGCATACTTGAGAAAGGCGACCCCGACCTGCGTGGCATCGACGAATTCGACCATCACAAGCAGGGCCAGTACTACTACTACCTCACGGGCAGGTTTGCCAACATAGGCGACGCCGCGGAATACCTGAATGTGGTGCGTGCAAAGGGATTCAAGGACGCGCTGATAGTGGCGTTCCTCAAAGGGTCGCGCATAAGCCTGCAGCAGGCCCGCAAGATGATGGAGGGCAGCGGTCAGTGATTAGGTGCGTGCCCGCACAGGGCGATAATTAGCAGTCAGCAGTTAGTTTCAGGTCACATATCAACCTATCAACATAAAACCTATCAACATAAAACCTATCAACATATCAACGATACCCATATTAACGTTCCCATGCTTGAGATACACAATATCACTAAAATATACGGGCAGCAGCGTGCCCTTGACGATGTGTCGCTGTCGATAAACAAAGGCGAGACGGTAGGTTTGCTGGGTCCCAACGGCGCCGGAAAATCGACGCTGATGAAGATACTCACCTGCTACATACCGCCTTCGTCGGGCACTGCCAGCGTGTGCGGACACTCGATTGACGACGACACCATCGCCGTGCGCCGCTGCATAGGCTACCTGCCTGAGCATAACCCGCTGTATGTCGATATGTATGTGCGAGAGTTCCTCTCGTTTGCCGCAGGCATACAGAACGTGAAACACCCCAAGGAACGCATCGAGGAGCTGATAGACCGGCTCGGCCTCACCCCTGAAGCCAACAAGAAAATATCGCAGCTGTCGAAGGGCTATCGTCAGCGTGTGGGGTTGGCGCAGGCGCTCATACACGACCCGCAGATACTCATTCTCGACGAGCCGACTACGGGCCTCGACCCCAACCAGCTGGAGGAAATACACGAGGTGATACGCACCGTCGGCAAGGAGAAGGTGGTGCTGCTTTCAACGCATATCATGCAGGAGGTGACGGCGATGTGCAACCGTGCCGTGATAATCAACCACGGACGCATAATAGCCGACCACCAGATGTCGAACATCTCGGCCGAGGAGCTGACGAAGCAGTTCCACAAGCTTACGATGGAATAGTTTTTTCGTGAAATGGCCGCGTCCTAACGGAAGCGCACCATGTCGATGAGGCGTACGCCGTCGAGCCATACGGCTATGCATCCAACGGAGCCTTTGGCGTCGTCCCAGTTCTCGATGGGTTGCAGCGTTGTGTCGTCAACTACCTCGAAGTATTCGGGTTCGAAGCAGAGGCCGTCGGGCAGGTCGTTGACTTCGTGGAAGGAGGCGAGGGTGTCGAGCACCCAGAGTTTCACATCTTCCACGTCTTCACATTCCGACATCTCCACCGCCTGCTGCAGGGTTTCGTATATCGCGGGAGCCACCTTGCGTGCTTCGGGGCTCAGGCGCATATTGCGGCTGCTGAGAGCCAACCCGTCGTCGGCGCGTACGATGGGGCAGGGGATGAGCTGTATGGACGAGTTCATCTGGCGCAGCAGGTCGCGGATGATGGCAATCTGCTGGAAGTCTTTCTCGCCGAAGTAGGCGCGGTCGGGTTGTGTGAGCTCAAACAGACGGCGCACCACGACGGCTACACCCGAGAAATGACCGGGACGGCGCGGACCTTCCATCACCTCCTCGATAGGACCGAAGTGATAGACGGTGGTGACGGGTTCTGGATACATCTCTTCTACCGAAGGGGTGAAGGCGATGTCGGTGCCGGCTTTCTCAAGCAACGCGAGGTCGTTCTCGACGGTGCGTGGGTATTTGGCGAGGTCTTCCTTGTTGTTGAACTGAATGGGGTTCACGAAGACGCTCACCGCCACTATGTCGTTCTCCTTGCGGGCACGCTCGACGAGCGAGAGGTGACCTTCGTGCAAGGCGCCCATCGTAGGCACTAAACCAATCGATTTACCAGCGGCCTTAGCCTTCTCGATGGCTGCGGTTAATTCTGCTATTGTGGAATATGTATTCATTGGATGAGATGTTGATACGTTTAATGTTGATATGTTTAATGTTGATATGTTTTAGGTTGATACGTTTAATGTTGATAGGTTTTATGTTGATATGTTTAATGTTGATAGGTTGATATGTGACCTGAAACTGACTGCTGACTGCTAATTATCGCCCTGTGCGGGCACGCACCTGACTGCTGACCACTGATAATCACTCGACTTCTTCGTAAGGCGTGAATTCGCCGTTCTCGTCGGAGGGTTTGTCTATGTTCTGATTGTCCGGATGTTTCTTGAGACGGTTTGGTAGTTCCAGTAGGAAGTTGATCAGGGTGAGCAGTAGGCTGAAAAGCAGTGCGGTGCCGAATCCTTCGACTGTGAAGCCCGGCACTATGGCGCCGGCCAGCAGTATGATTACGGCGTTGATGACAAACAGGAAGAGACCTAGCGTTATGGCGGTGAACGGGAGGGTGAGGAAGATTAGGACCGGACGCAGGAATCGGTTGAGCAATGCGATGACCACGCCTGTGAGCAGCGCCGTCCAGATGTTGTTCATCGAGACGCCGGGCATCAGCTTGGCGGCTATGATGACGGCGAGGGTGAGGACTATCGTTTGAGCCACAAATCCCCAGAAGCCTCGGTGGTTGCTATTGCCTATGACTATTCTCATGCTTTTCAGCTTTCAATATCCACGGAGCCTTTGCCCTCTCGTATAATCTCCAGAGCGCCGCCCGAGCAGTTGACTACGGTCGAAGGCTCTGTGTCGCCGATGCCGCCGTCAACCACGATGTCGGCGAGGTTGCTGTACATCTCGTGAATGAGTTCGGGGTCGGTGAGGTATTCCTCGTCGTAGTCGGCGTCCGGCACACGCACCGAGGTGCCGATGAGCGGCTCGCCCACCTCCTCGATGATAGCGTGGCATATAGGGTTGGCCGGCACACGCATGCCGATGGTCTTGTTGGCGTTCTGGTAGTTGCGCCCCACGTTGTTGTTCGCGTCCATGATGAAGGTGGGAGCGCCGGGCAGCGCGCTTTTCAGCAGAGCGAAGGTCTCCTTGTCCAGCGGACGCACATAATCCGACAGCTGCGAGATGTCGGCGCAGAGCAGCGAGAACTTAGCCTGTTTCAGCGAGAACCCTTTGAGCCGCGCCAGCTTCTCCACGCTCTGCTTGTGCTGCATGCTGCACACGAAAGCGTAGAGCGAGTCGGTGGGAAGCACCACTATGCCGCCCTCGCGGATGCAGTCGGCCACACGTCGCACATCGCGCACGTTGGGGTTCTCATTATATAGTTTTATAATCATAATCGGTTGGCAAAATTACTAACTTTTTCCGAAATCGTCATCAACAAAAAAGAGGGAGTCGTGGAACTAATAAAAAATCGTACTTTTGCAAAAAAAAAGTAAGCACCGATGAATTTCAGAAAAGTATTGTGTATCACGGTCGCGCTGACCGTCGTTTTATGTTCGTGGAGTCAAACGTCCGACTTCGCCAACTGGTTCAAGAACCGCACCCTCCGCATCGACTACCACCGTGTGGGCAACGCCGAGATGCAGTCGGTGAGGCTGGTGAGGTATATCGCTAAGAACGGCCAGTGGGGTGGCTCGCTGACACAGCTTATCGACCCGATGAACAACGGCGACTACCGCGTGGTGGTGAAAGACGCCGAGTCACAGAAGGTCATATACAGCCGCACATACGGTAGCCTTTTCAGCGAATACTGCGGCACCGACGAGGGCAAAACCAAGATGGTGACCTACGAAGAGGTGGTGCAGGTGCCTATGCCGCTCAAGCCCGTCGATATAGTGATGGAAACCCGCGGCAAAGACCAGGAGTTCCATTCGATAGGGCTGTTTCATTTCGACCCGAAGAAGAATAAGCCCGAACGCCGCGCGTCGCACCGAGCCAAGCGGCTGCAGTACAAAGGCAACTCCAACTGGAAGGTAGATATCGTGATAGTGGCGCAGGGCTATTCAAAAGACCCCGTCAAGCTAAAAAGCGACTTCGAGCGCATGAAGAATGTCATCCTTTCCGAAGAGCCTTTCGCCTCGCGCAAGGACGACTTCAATATCTGGGGCATTGAGGGCGACGCAGGCGCGCACTACGGCACACTGGGCGCCGACCGCTACCTTATGACCGACAACCTCTTCCAGCTTCACGACCTGCTCGACGGCGTTCCGTTCGACCATATCCTCATCCTGGTCAACAACGACAAGTACGGCGGAGGCGGCATCTATAACTTCTATGCCGTCAGCTCCACCAACAAGATGGCCGATATGGTCACCCCTCACGAGCTGGGACATTCCATCGGCGGCCTTGCCGACGAGTATGTCGATGAGAATCTGAGCTACACCGAGATCTACAAAGGCCAGTTCGAGCCGGTGGAGCCCAACATCACGTCGCTGGTCGATTTCGACAGCAAGTGGAAAGACATGCTGCCCGAGGATACTCCCATCCCGACCGAACCCGTGAAAGACCTCGGCAAGCGCGACTGCGGCCCGCTGGGAGTGTATGAAGGAGCAGGTTACCAATCCAAAGGCCTCTACCGCCCGGTCACCAACTGCATGATGAACCACTACGCCCATTTCTGCCCCGTCTGCCAGAAACGCCTCAACGAAGTCTTCGACCTGTATGTGAGGTAGTTCTACATCAGCAACTTTGAACCTTGAACTTTGAACCATTAGCTGTCTGCTGGCAGTTGACTGCTGCCCGCTAATTATGCAATTTTAATTATGAAAAATTCATAATGTGTTTTACATAATGAGAAAAAGTTGTATCTTTGCAGTTGTAAAATAATGTTGAATATGCAAAAAGATGACAATCCATTCATAGTGTCAGGGCACATACAACCCGAATATTTCTGTGACCGTCGTGCGGAATCAGAACGGCTTATAAAGCTGCTCATCAACGGCAACAACGTGGTGCTGAAATCCGACCGTCGTATGGGCAAAACAGGTTTGATACAGTACTGCTTTGATAAACCAGAGTTGAGCAAGGGTTATTACACGTTTTTTGTTGATATTCTACATACATCGTGTCTTCAGGAGTTGGTGCACGAATTGGGACGAGCCGTATATGACCAAACGGTTCCGCATGGCAAGAAGATGACACAGCGGTTACTTAAAGCACTTCGAAGCATTAGCGGTAAGATGGGGTTCGACGCAAACACGGGCATGCCGACTTTCAGTATTGGGTTGGGTGATATAGATCAGCCGGAATACACTCTTGAGGAGATTTTCCAATATCTGCAGCAAGCCGACCGCCCCTGTATCGTTGCTATCGATGAATTCCAGCAGATAGGCAATTACCCTGAAAAAAACATCGAGGCACTTCTTAGGAGTCAAATCCAGAAGATTGACAATTGCCATTTCATTTTTGCCGGAAGCGAGAAACACATGCTTGGACGGATGTTCGACAGCGGCACTCGCCCGTTCTACAAGAGTGCCGACAGCATGCTGCTCAACGCTATTGACCGCGACGTATATGTGGAGTTTATATGCCGGATGTTCTCTGAACGAAACAGAGTTATCGACTCGTCATTGGCCGAGATGGTGTACGATTGGTTCGATGGACACACCTATTATGTGCAGAAAACCTTGAACGAATCCTTCTCTAACACGCCTAGAGGCGAGCAGTGTACCAGTGAAATAATACATCTTTCACTACAGGCAATACTCGACGGAAACGACATGTTCTATCGCGAAACCCTCTCCCGCATGCCGCTGAGGCATAAGACTTTGCTTTATGCCATTGCTGCCGATGGTAAAGCCTCGCAGATTACATCGGCCGCTTTCATAAAAAGACACAAGTTGGCATCTGCCAGTTCGGTGCAGACAGCCATCAAGAAACTTATGGCAGAAGATATCGTTGTGGAAGATTCCAAGCAATACCGCGTCAGCGACCGCTTCTTTGCTTTGTGGATAGTTCGCCTGCTTGCATTGGACAATCAGTGAGAGTGAAAAACAGGTCACTTAATACTTACAGCTAATCTTTAACCCTTAACCATTATCCCATGCCCATAGACAGAAATAAAATATTACGATACAAGATCCTGAACGGATGCCTTCAGGATATGTCGCGTCAGTATCGGATAGGAGACCTTTTGGATTGCGTCAACCGTGAGTTGGAGCGTTACGATCTCAAGCCTGTATCTCGCCGCACGATTCAACTTGACTTGCAGACTCTTCAGATGGAACCCTATAATGTTGAGTTCGACTCGGTGCTGAGAGAGAGCAACTGCTACCGCTATGCCGACACCTCGTTCTCCCTCGAGTTGCTCCAGCTGACGCCCAAAGACCGTGACGCCTTGACTCGTACCATCGAGGTGTTGCGTGAGCGCTACAGCGACCCCGACGAGCAGAACCCCCAATGGCAGTGGATGCTCACCACCTTGCAATCCATCGCCGATGATAGGCCTTTGGAGAGCGCCGAGCCATACGTGAGTTTCGAGAACAACGAAGCCTATTCCGGCAATGTGAATTTTGCCACTTTGCTGGAGAGTATCATCAACCGCCATCCGGTGGAGATTAGGTACAAGTCGTTCGTTCAGGAGACGGCTGAAGACAAGAAGATACATCCCTATTATCTCAAACAGTACAACAGTCGGTGGTTTCTGTTTGCAGCAGTTGAAGGTAAGGATGAGATATGGAATTTTGCGCTCGACAGGATTCTGCGGGTCCGTCAGTGGAAACATTCTTACAGTCCGCCACAGGTCGATTTCAGCGAATATTTCAGCGATATGATAGGTGTAAGCCGCAACGCAGATATGCCCGTAGAGCAGATAATGCTGAAGGTGTCGAACCGCCGCTACCCGTATGTCGAAACCAAGCCGTTCAGCGAGAAGCAGCGCATAGTGCAGCACGACGGCGAAACCCATACGGTTGCCTTCCCTATGAGGGTGAACAACGAGCTGGTGCAGAAACTACTGTCGTTTGGTGACGATATTGAAGTACTGCAGCCACAGCATCTGCGCCAGCGAATGGCTACGATAGTTGAGGAAATGACAAAGAGATATTCTCCCGCGCAAAAAGATTGTGTGGGGAGGTAGTACTTTTGTCAACGAAAACGATTATTGGTATTAGGTCTTTCCTTTAATGAAGGGAAGGCGATGGGTGGTTTCTTAATAGGAGGCCGTATGAACGATAATTATGTGTTATGGTTGTGTTAGAGTTATCTTAGAGTTGATAGCTTTAATGTGCTGTGTTACATTTGAGGCATGATATAGATATAGGCTTGTTTCTTTTGTAAAATAATGCAAAGTGAAATTGATTTTTTTGTAAAATAAGGCAAAATAAAAGTTCTAAAATGGTAAAATAAGGCAAAGTAAAATTGATTTTTTTGTAAAATAAGGCAAATTGTGATTTTTTTATTGTACCTTTGCACGAAAAAAATGATGATATGGTTGACAAAAGAACATTGGAGTTGATATTGACTGACCAACGAGTGGAAATAGAGGGGAGCAAGGAAGAGTATCTATGTCGCAGGGCAGAGGAACGGCTTGTGGATTTGACAAGCACGCAGGCGCAGGTGGTGATAGGAGTGCGCCGTAGCGGGAAGTCCACTCTCTGTTACCAAGCCTTGCAACAGAGCGGCACACGCTACGCCTATGTGGATTTCGATGACGAGAGGCTTGTGAGGCTCGAGGCCGATCAGCTAAACGATATCCTCGAAATCCTATACAAGATATATGGTGATTTCAACTGTCTATTCCTTGACGAAATTCAAAACATTGAAGGCTGGCACCTTTTCGTGAACCGGATGCTTAGACAGAAAATGCGAGTGGTTGTCACCGGTTCGAATGCCAAACTGCTCAGCGGAGAATTGGCAACACATCTTTCGGGGAGAAGCAAGGAGGTGTCGCTGTTTCCATTCTCATTCATGGAATACTGTAAGATGAAACAGGTTGACACCACAACTATGACAACCAAGTGTGAGGCCTTCAGGCGAGCCGCTTTCGACGAATACATGTATCAGGGCGGTTTTCCAGAACTGATGGTAAACAAGGACCATAAGTCGTATGTGAAAAATCTGGTCGATAACATCTTGACACGTGACATAGAGCAAAGATACAAGATACAATACAAGGCGGCCTTCAAGTCGCTGGCCCAGCACTTGCTGAACATATCGCCTGCGATAGTCGCCCCTCACGAGTTGGCAAACACATTCCACCTCAAGACAGAGCATACGGTCAGAAACTACACGAACTATCTGAAACAGGCTTATCTATTGCTCGGTATTCAGAAATATTCGCAGAAAAGCAAGGTGAGGCTAACCGGTGAAAAGGTGTATACTGTTGACGTAGCCATGATGGATCAGAGGGAAAATGCTTTCTCGGGAGAAAATCTAGGGCACCGACTGGAAACAATCGTCGCCATCCATCTGATCAGAAAATGTAAGATGGAAGGATGTGACGTGTATTACCTAAAGGAACGTTCAGGAGAGTGTGATTTTGTTGTGTGCAAAGGAAGTAAAGTCGTTCAGGCAATACAAGTATCCTACGACATTTCCGCAGAGAAAACCAGAAAAAGAGAAATCAATGGACTTCTTTTAGCATCGAAGCATACGGGGTGCGACAATCTTCTTTTATTGACGGACCATGAAAGCGAAACCGTGCAAGAATCTGGCCATCAGATAAAAATACAGCCAGTATATGAGTGGAGTATCGAGTTGGGTGTCTAGAAAGAAAATCAACAAATATTCCACCGCGCAAAAAGATTGCGCACGACGGAAGTACTTTTGCAAACGAAAACGAGATAAACGGAGATATCGAAATAAATTCGTACCTTTGTAAATCTTCTGAGAGAAAGAGTTCTTTGAAACGATTGTCACATTCTCGTCTGAATTAGAAACGCTGGTTGGTTAGCCGATCAGCATTGCCTGCTGTCATCGGCGGGCCCCCTGCAACATCCTGCTGGATGGGTGTGGGGAAATAGTGTAAAGTTGCTTTTTACATGAGAACCGCTACTATGTAGCGTTATTGATGATTTTTTAAATTGTCGTGATGTAATAAAGTAAATAAAGTAATGAAGTAAAGAAGAAGATATAGAGAGGGTGGTCTGAAGTAATTATCGGGGAATGTGACAATCTATCGAAGAATAAAAAGCGAAAAGATCGGATGACTAAGCAAGAAATTGACGAAAAAATTAAAGCCCAATGGAGTGCGATGGAAACTAAGCAAGACTTTTTAAGGTTGCTTAATCTTTCCAATTGTGCGCTTTATGCGGAGAAAGCGCAACCTTTCACTTTTCGTCAGCTTCTTTTTCATGCCCATACAACTCGGAATAAAAAAAGGTACGTTTCATTCAAAATTCCCAAAAAGAAAAAAGGTGAATTTCGAGTAATCGATGCACCCAATCCGACGTTGAAAAGTATGCAACGTGCATTGAACTATGCACTTCAGGTAATATATGAGCCCCATGCTGCTGCAATGGGCTTTGTTCCCGGCCGTTCAATTGTCAGCAATGCGCAATCCCATACCAATAAAAGGTTTGTATATAATATCGACTTGAAGAATTTCTTTCCAAGCATTTCGTCAGGACGGGTGTTTGCAAGATTTCAAGCCAAACCATTTTCTTGCAATAAAGAAGTGGCGAGCTTGATTGCCGACCTTTGTTGCTATCGCAATGATTTCGGAACAGTGTTACCACAAGGTGCGCCGACTTCGCCAACCATTACAAATATCATCTGTGACCGCCTTGATGTGAAGTTGACCCGATTAGCTACCGCATACGGGTTGCATTACACAAGGTATGCCGACGACATCACATTCAGCGGTATGAGCAATATGTTCGCCGAAGACGGGAGGTTTTGCCAATCGGTAAAGCACATCGTCGAAGACGAGGAGCATTTTACCATCAATAAAGACAAAACCAGGTTGTGCCATCGTGGCATACGCCAAGAGGTTACAGGGATAACGGTAAACGAAAAACCCAATGTGACGCGTGAGTATGTTAAACAGTTGCGTACGATGATTCACAATTGGGAAAGTCAGGGGTACGAACGGGCACAAGCCAGGTTCCTTGAAATATACAATAAGACGAATACCAGATACCATAAGGCAAAAGGGAATCATCATATTGAGAATATCATTTCGGGGAAGTTGTTGTTCCTTAAAATGGTAAAGGGAGAGAATAATGCCCAGTACAAGAAACTTGATGAGCGATTGGTGGCTCTTGAAAGTACCCATACGGATCCCATCCCACAAAACCGTTCAAATGCTGTAATTCCCCCTGCTATGGGAGATAACATAATATCGAACGAAAAGGAGATTCTGGAAGAATTCATGACATTGAACAAATTATTGGAATAAACGTATAACAGAAAATCATAAAAATTGTAGTGCACGACAATAATTATGACTGACAGAGAAAAGATTATTGAACACATAAACAAGATTGACCAGTTTTCCCGACAACCGGGAAATGAGTGGTTATTGGCCGAACTGAGGAGTAGGTTTGGCCAAAGTATGTTAAATGATGGAATCGCAGCAGATGTAAAAGAAATAAGAGCGGCGTTGCAAATTCGTGGTCAAAATAGTATTACATACAAGTTTATTTCCAATACTATTTTGAGACATCAGTTGCTTATTGACAATCTTCGGATGGAGAACTATGCGATAGACCTTACTACAATAGACGAAACAGAACGTTTTTATTACTTTTGTGTTAATGCCTTTTATCAAGTTGAAAATCTGTTGAATTATTACTATCACACAACTTATTCCGATATTGGAAATTTGCTTGCTTATATTGAATCTATTACGAAAGAAACGCAATACCCATTTAAAAGGAAAGGTGATGAAAAAAACGTTTCAAACATCGCTATGGAAAGAAAAATATATGCTTTTTGTAACGAATTTTTCCCATTCTCAAACGATAGTACGGATTTTACCTATAAAATACTCTCAGATCTGAGGCAGGTGAGAAATGAAGGTCTCCATCGGTGCGATGTTATAAAGAAAGATACAAATGAAAAACTTTATGCGTTCTTTAAATATCAAGATTTCAACACCGTAAGAGCCTTGCTGAAAAAAGTGGCGAGTAAGATAGAAAATGAGCTTACTATGCCCAAGATATATAATGCCATAGTTACGAATGTTCTACCATCAGCCATTTGTATAAGATACAATAATAACGACACGGATTGCATAACCACAGGGAATGTAAAGAAATACAAGGAAAATGATAGTTTGGTGATAGCTAAAACACCAAAAGGCAAGATAAGAATTCTTGAGCAAGTAAATGGGGAACAGGGAACTGGAGAATAAGTTAGTTAATATTATTAATGATAAATGCTTATGATTAAGTATATTGTAAACGATAAAATGTATGATTTAAAAACGGATCCTAGATTTCTCATACCCTTTATGGACGAAAGCCGGAAATATGGAATGGTTAACCATGAAGGTGTTGTTGTGATAAAGCCTGAGTATGATGTGATTTTAAATGATTGTTACACATCAGAGATGTTGGTCGAAGTGGGGAAGTTATATGCCTATGGTTTTTATGAAGGAGGTAATCGTGTCAGGTCGTATGTGAATTATAAATACGGATTGATTGATACTTTTGGAAATATAGTTCTTCCTGTTGAATACAGAAATATAATGTTTAGCAGCGATAATAGATTATTAACACTTCAGTCATGGGATGAACCCACTCATAAATACGGTGTGTGTGACAAGAATGGGAATATATTAATTCCATTCGGAGAGTTTTGTTGGATTGATGGATTTGACAAAGGGTTTGCGCGAGCGAAGAAAGGGGATATGTGGGGAATAATCAATGCGAAAGGAGAAGAACTTTTGCCATTTGTGTATAAAAAAATCTGGAATTTCTATGGAAAAGATATGTTGTTCACTACAGTGGAGTTGATGTCGGGGAGAAAAAAAGTAATATATTTTCATGATTTTGAACCAAGCCTACCATATCCATCTTTTAAGAAATCGAATGTTGAAAATTATGAATATGGGGACAGTCGAGAGGTGGAACTGGATAAGTGGGATGCGCTAACCGATGGACAGTATGGCGATATGCCAGATGATTTTGACGGTGATTATAGCTTTATGGGCTATTGATGATATGGAGACGTGTAAAGCAAATCAAGATAACGGTTAATGGAAGTGCATTAATTTGTTTGTTATAACAACTCGCACGGGTTAAAACGTGTTCAATTTCGCTCCGCAGGCAATCGACGCCGTATTGCCAGAAGGATGGGCGGTGTTGGCGGCAGAATGTAACGCCAACTACGACTACACGACCGTGAAGTTCTACGGTGACCACTTTTGCTGTATGGTTGAGACGTCGGTGAAAAGCACCAAAGATTTTCTCAACGAATACCGTTTTGCGATAGATAAGATAAATGAGACGCTAAAGGGTATGGAGGCAAACGCCAAAAGGGTGGCCGAACAGTTCCCGGCAAGGCGAAGGGCGGGATTTGTTATATGATCTACTGCCCACAAGGCGTTGCGCAAAAAGGCTGCACAGCGCAACTATATCTTTGCATGCGAAAACGAATCAATAAACCTTTAACAGTTGCGCCCGACACGTATCAGGGATATTATCATGTACGACGACTATGAAGACGAATCGGAATTTGCAGGAACTTACGTCCACGATGTGGCGGGTTGGAGCGACGAGGATATCTATGACGTTCTCGACGGCGAGCCGGAAGCTTATTGGAACATTGATTAGTAATGATTAAAAAACAAAAACCATGGAAATTAACGGAACAATCATCAAAATCCTCCCTGTGGAGGAGGTGACTTTCAACGACGGAACCAAGAAGCTCAAAGGTGGCTTCGTCATTATGCGCGAGGGTGAATTCCCCAAGCCTGTGGCCTTTGAGCTCTTTGGAGAAGACAGGGTCGCTATGTTGTCCAACATCGCCGCCGGAATACCTGTAAAGGTGAACTTCTATGCCGACAGCCACGAAGGGAAGAACGGCAACTACTACACCACTTTGAAATGTCTCTCCATCACGCCGCTTGTGATGCAGAATTCGTCTAATATCACGATGCCAGCGGTTCAGTATCCTCAAGCTGTCCCACCATCGGCGGTCAATCCGGGTGCGTCGGAAGTTTCTGCACAGGGAACAGCCGGGTTGCCGACTGATGACGATCTGCCGCCGTTCTAAAGAATGGCTAATGACACTTAATGACGCATTGTGGGGTGTGACTTTTATTTGTACCTTTGTAGGCGTCAAAAGAGTTATCAAACACGTTAATCAGCTGTAATCATGAACACTGCAGAAATAAAGAAGCAAATATTGAGTCTTTGGTTTGACAAGGATTTTGCCGACGGGAAAAGTATTGCAAATTCACTTGCGAGGACTTTGCCGGACAAAGACTTGCTTGACCTTGTGGAAGAATATTGCTTCGCCAAGGGACAACAGATGTTCTGGATCGACACAAAAGACGGGGCTCTCAAATATATTTATTTCGTCGATATCGCAATGAAACGGGGTTTGGCGCATAGGCTTGCATTGAGACAAAGGAAACCTATCGAGCGGCTCATCGAAGAGTTGTCGTCGAATGGCTGCAAGCGGAAAGTGGCTCTGCGCGAACAGCTGAAGAACAGGTATATTCTGGCATCGGACACCGACAAGCGGAAAACGCTGCTGTTCATGCTTAATCAACCCACCAAGGCGGAACGTATATGGGCCTATTCGAGGGTAAAAAAGATGTGGGACGAGGAGTACCGTGAGAGTGTTGCGAGAGTATTCGAGAAATATGGCGACTACGACGTGGTGCCGTTGATAATGAATCATTTTCCGGTAGATTATATCTATCAGCATAAGGAAAAATTGGCAGAATTGTCGGATTGGAGTTGGGTGTATAAGCGCATCGGAAAGGATTATCCCCAGGAGGTCAAACTGGAAAATCTTTCGCATATTTCACAACTACGGGTCATCGCATTTCTGAAATTGCATGACCGTTCTACCAATGTGGAGGATATGCTGTATCGTAATATCGCTGCGGAGGTGGCAGCACTTCTTACGTGGGAGGAGGTGTTTCGTGTTGAAGACTTTATTGACTTTAGGAACTATAGAAGTCCGTTTGGGAAGCATGATGATGTGCATTATCACCGCGACAGCCCTTGGGTGAATCACCCCGGATACTACTTTCCCAGGTATTTCAGCTTTCAGGAATTCGAAGATTTGTATTTTTTTCCGTATACTAAAGCTCTTTCGCTAATGGATTTTACGGGGGTACGCTTGGCACTTTGGGTGATGGGGCAGGTTGGGATGACGGATGCCATACTACGTTTCTCGGAGATAGACAAAGAGCTGTCGGAGGTTTTTGAATTTGAATATGAAGCTGAACTCAATGTGCCACAAATGATTTTCGATTGGCTGCTGAAAGTGTATGATGCTATCAACGTGAAGCGTTTGGGTTGGAAGCCGCTCTCGGAAAGGTATCGCAGATTGCTTACATATTATCAGGTTAGCTGCATGTTTAGACAACGGGAGATCACTGGCACTAAGCAGGTTAATCCACCTGATGATTCAGGAGATGTGCCAAATTTTAGTTCGAAAATAAATGAACAGGAAGCCGATATCATGGTCGATTTTGAGCACGACGACCCAAAGAAGGTTTCTGAACAAATCAGGAGTGCCTTTTCAGAACGTTTTGCGGGACAATCTGAAAATGATTTTGATGTTTGAGACAAAAGACTTTGACTTACAATAGTATCAGAATGACCATACTGCATATATCAGATACTCACGGTAGGCACAAGGAGCTCGGAGTGCTTCCGCCTGCCGATATTTTGGTTCATACTGGAGATCTGAGCAACTATGGTTCTGAAGACGAGGTTTTGTCGGCCATAGAATGGCTTATGACGTTGCCTTACCGTCACAAGATTTTTGTGGCAGGGAATCACGACTTCTGTTTGTTCGATGCGGAAAATATTGAGGGATTACCCGACAATGTCCATTTTCTGCACAATAATGGGGTTGTGGTTGACGGCATTTCTTTTTACGGCATCACTTTTACAAATCCCTCGGTGCCGGACAAAACAACTGCCGATGTGCTTATTTCACACGAACCGCCTCGGGGTATTCTCGACTATGAAAATGATACTCATTGGGGTTCGGAAAAGGTTTTACTATTGGTGAGCAAATTGCATCCGAAATATCATCTATTTGGTCATGTCCACGGCAACAACGGAATTGTCACGATAGAAGAAACCACCTTTGTAAATAGTTCAATCATGAACCGTAACAACTGTATGGACAACCCTCCAAGGTTAATCAAATATGATTTTGACAAATGACACTTAATGACACCTAACATTTAGCGGTTGGTGGTCGGTGTTTGGTTTTGGTGTTTTTTTCTGATTGGGTTGCTGATTTTGAACTGAAACACTGAAACAACTGAAACGCTTTCTAAAAGTTTCTTAAAAAAACGGTGTGTGTTCGTAAACCGCAATGGAAGTGTTGTACTTTTGCATCTCGATTGGTGATGGATGTGGGGTAGTCGGCTGGCGGTCAATACTATAGATATGATTTTCGTTTCGGGGTTGGTATATCGCCCACCCAGCTCCCACCCAGCTCCCACCCAGCTCCCACCTAACTCCCACCTAACTCCCACCTAACTCCCACCCAACTCCCACTCAACTCCCACTCAACTCCCGGCTAACGCCCACCTGACTCCCAGCTCTTTTTTCGGCTTGGGGATTTCGCGATTCAAAATGGGATTAACTCCGTATGCGTTCGGTGTATTCTCTGTATTAACTTGCTTAAAACTGATACTTGAATTTCAAAAACCATGAAAAACCACAAGAAAAACCGTAAAGTGCCTTTGGCTTTAATCGCTGTGCGAAAGGGTAACCGCGAGGCGGAACGCGAGCTGCTCGGCGACGGTTTCCACGTCCGTACCCGCGTGAAGAAAAGCAAGAAGGTGTACTCGCGCAAGGCGAAACACCGCGGGCAGGACGAGGGTTGACGGTAAGAGTTTGACAATGCGACAATCCCACGCCTGAACTGTTCAAGCGTGGGTTTTTCGTTTTGTGCGCAAAAAGGTTGCGTTGTGACGCAGTACTTTTGCATTATGGGATTCTTTGTCGTCGGCACCCCTGCGTTGGTGAGCTTATAGATTCCGTAGAATTTGAGAATGGTGGGACAGCTCCCTCTGGAACGGCCTTTTAAGGGGTTTGCTATGTGCAATAGTTTGAATTACAGCAGTAAGGCTCTCGACTTTTGGGGCGAAAGTGAATTAACACCATGTTGAAAAGGGGTGATTTTGGATGGGTGTTGATAAAAAAAATCCGGTGCTGACAATGTGGAGATTGAAGACGGGGAGAAATGCTTGTCGGCTGAAAACTAAGCAAATATAATGAAAATGTATATTATTGAAATACTGCAAGATATGGGGAGTTTATAACTTTCGGGCGTTGTTGAAAAAGTGGGCGTTTTTCTCCCATAATTTTGCAAGTCGGGAGTCGGGACGAGGGATGTGGCTTAAGGCTCTCGAACTGACGGAGATGAATTGAAAAGGAGAGTTTACGAAATGGATAACGAATTGATAACTAGGGTTGTAATGGTAATGGAATAGAAATAAACAGAGATATAGAGAAGAAATAGAACAGGATTAGTGGTTGGTGGTCAGCGGTCAGAAAATAATTAATAATAATCTTAAAACTGGAATTGATATGAAAAAAGAGAAAATTGTTGAAGCCGTTGCATGGATTGGTATGCAGTTTGTAGCTTTGGTTGTATTTATTCTATTTTACGAAGGGTTGGCGCATCTACTCCTTCGTCCTCGCTGGCTTCATGGTGGTATATCTTATTTCGTATTTTCGGTAACCACGACTTATATGATTATAATAGAGGCGCTGATTATCGCTGTGGTCGGCTTGGTGTTGTTGAGGCGTCATGGATATGGAAGCAAGAAATTTTGGAAGCACTTTTGGATTTGGTATGGTGTCTTTCTGGCTTTGCATTGGGGTATCATGATAATTGAAGGGTTTGACTGCGACTTGTTTTGGTGGCCTCCATTTTATGTTTTTGCATTTGTCAACAGCTGCTATCCAGGAATAGTGCTGCTATGTTTGATGGGCGCCAAAGCTGTAGCGAAAGGGCGCAAGAGAGGGGAAAACGAAAAACTTAACGAAAACAAAAACTAAAACGTAGATGTCGTACGAGCGTGTGAAATATTATCAGGAACTGGGTGACTATCGGGTGGCTTACCGCATTGCCCGCGAGGATTGGTGTGCGACACCGAGCCTCAAGTGGCCGAAGAACACGATTGCGTGGCTTCTGATAAGGATGATGAAGGACAGCGCGAAGGCGTATGGTCGTGACAGGTTTTTCGACCTGATGGACGAGTTCGGGAAACTCGACATCCCGAAGGAGGAGACGAAGCTGTGGGGTGCGGTGGTGTGGCCGATTCGCGACATTATAACCGACAGTTACGGGATGCAGTGGTTCACTCCGCCGCTTGGCGACAGGATTTTTGCCGCCATAAGGGAGATGCCGCTGGAGAAGCCGTCGGATGGGTACACCGCTGTGCTGAAGGCGTTTGTGCAGCTGGGGAGTTTGTGGCCGCGACTGGCGGAATTTATCGAGTGGTGGGGTTTTGAGAATTTCTCGGAGTTTGACTATAGGCGCTATCCCGAAAAGGGTATTCTCGAATCGACGGCGGAGAGGGTTTTTCTGGCTTATGTTGCGGCTATAGGCCGAATGGACAAAGATCCTGCGCAGGAGTTCTACAAAGCACTTGAAAACATGGCGATCCGCAGCCAGCAACAAGCGGACAACATATATAACGCATTATCATTATGGACAAAATGACTAGCACGGTACAAAGAAGACAAACACGTATGAGCTATGCGCAGGCGGGAGAGTTGAACGGGATGCTGCCGCCACAGGCGGTGGAACTGGAAAAGAGTGTGCTCGGGGCGTTGATGCTTGACCAGAACACGCTGTATGGTTTTATTGACAAGTTGCACGAAGGGCTGTTCTATAAGTCTGAGCATCAGGCTATTTTTGTCGCTATCAGGACGTTGATGAGCAGTTATAAGGATGTGGATTTGCTAACGGTTGTGGAGGAGTTGCGGCGAGAGGGTACGCTGGATGCTGTCGGAGGTGCGTTTTATGTGGCGCAGCTGACGTCGAACGTGGTGTCGGCCGCTCATATCGACGCCCATATCAGAATACTCACGGAGAAATATATACAGCGCGAGGTGATTCGCACTTCGACGGAGAGCATACGGGAGGCTTACGACGAGTCGTGCGATGCGTTGGAGCTGATAGACAAGTCGCAGAAGAAGTTGATGGAGGTCAGCGAGTTGAGTTTCAAGAAGGATGGTTCGTCGTTGGATTCCATTATGTTTGAGGTGGAGGAGACGCTGCTGTCGGAGGAGCCGGACAAATACAGCATTCCGTCGGGGTTTACGGAGCTTGACAGGCTTACGTCCGGATTTCAGCCGGGCACGCTGATAATATTGGCGGCACGACCGGGTATGGGAAAGACGGCTTGTGCGCTCAACATGGCTCGCAATATGGCTGTGGATCATAACAAGCCGGTGGCGTTCTTTTCGTTGGAGATGACTGCGGTGGAGCTTATGGCGCGTCTGCTGTCGGCGGAAGCTATGATAGAGGCAAGGAAGTTGAAGCGTTCGGCCAACCTGACGGAGGAAGAGAGGGAGCATCTGTGCGACACTATAACGAAATTACGCGGCGCGCCGATATATATAGACGACACTCCGGGTATCGGCATATTTGAATTGCGCGCCAAATGCAGGAGGATGAGACAGAAATACGGCATACAGATGGTGTTTCTCGACTATCTGCAGCTGATGGGTTCGGTGAACGACGGCAATAGGACCAGGAACCGCGAGCAGGAGCTGGCGGTTATATCGAGGCAGCTGAAGGAGATGTCCAAGGAATTGAACATTCCCGTGCTTGCGATGGCGCAGTTCAACCGCAGGGTTGACGACCGTCCGATGCAGATACCGCTGTTGTCCGACTTGCGCGAGTCGGGTTCAATAGAGCAGGACGCCGATATAGTCATCGCCATACACCGTTTGGAGAAGTGCGGCATTATGGAGGATGATATGGGCAACAGCACGAAAGGTATGGCAACGCTTAGAATACTTAAACACCGAGCCGGCGAGATTGCCAATATCGATGTGCGTTTCGATGGGCGATATGTGAAGTTTTCGAATCCGCCGATGCCCGAACCTCTCATCGTTGATTCGGCGATGACCAATGAGTTTACCCGCTCAGGATTTTCTCGCAAAGTACGGCTTGCCGATGTTGTTGTCGAATTGGCGATGAACAAGGAGTTAACCCCCAACACGGATTTTGACAACCCCGCCCGAGAGCTGCAGGTTGACAACGACGGCAACCCGATATTCCCCAACGGAGGCATTCTTCCGGTCGAAGACAACACGCCGCCGCCTTTTGTCCCCGGCGCGAACCTGCCGTGTGATGAAGACATTCCATAATAATTATAAAATATAATAAGAAACCGAGTTTGGCGTTACTTTATTTGGCTATAGTAATGTCAAAGCGTGAAACGACTAATATACATACTCTTTTTGTTGGCTGCGGGACTTTCGTTTACCGTCGGCGGCGTATCGTGTGTCAGAGAGGATGAGTTGCTGAAAGAGAGTGACATACAGCTGCGGTTCTCATGCGACACGCTGACCTTCGACACGGTGTTCACCACTCTCGGCTCGACCACACGTCAGGTGAAGATATACAATCACGGCAAGAAAACGGTGCGGCTCAAGGCAATAGGTCTCCGCGGTGGATACTCGAGCCGTTTCAGGACGAATATCGACGGCGACACTTCGATGCGGGTGCAGAACCTGGAGATCGCGGCAGGCGACAGCTGCTTCATCTTCGTGAGGGTGAACGTGAACCCCAACTCGCAGACGGAACCGTTCCTGGTGCAGGACTTTATCGACCTGCAGTATGAGCATACGGGCGGTGTGGGTTCAAAGTCGATAGTGCTCACGGCTTACGGCCGCAACGCTGTGTATCACAACCCGCAGGCGGGCAGGAGTTATTCTGTGATCGACTGCGACAACTGGAACCATCAGCTGCCGCATGTGATAATAGGTCAGGCGGTGGTGGATTCGGCTACGACGCTGACTCTCACTGCCGGCGACGAGCTCTACTTTGCCCCCGACGCGACGCTGTGGGTTTACAACTGCGGGACGCTGAAGGTGCAGGGGACGGAGGAACAGCCGGTATTGTTCACCTCGCTGAGGCAGGATGAGTGGTATCGCGGACTTCCCGGTCAGTGGAACGCGATATGGCTGAGCGCCGGAAGCCAGGACAACGAGATCGACCACGCCTATATCGAGAACGGAACGATAGGCATCATCGTGGACACTAACGTGAACAGCAACCCGACGCTGCGACTCTCGAACACGGTGATTATGCACCAGGCGACGGCTGGCATCGTGGCGCAGGGCACCTGGGTGGAGGCGGACAACGTGCTGGTGGCCGACTGCGGCACCGCCGCGGTGGCGATGCAGTATGGCGGCAGGGGGAGTTTCCGCAACGCAACGCTGGCGAACTACTGGCGGTATTCGGCGCGGAAGATGCCGGAGTTGGTGTTGAACAACTGGTATATGAGTTCGGACGGTGCGGAGATATTGAGAGACTTGGGGCATGTGGAGTTCGAGAACTGCATCATATATGGAAACTATGTCGGGGGCGAGGTGCTGGAGGACAAGGCAGACGGGGCGCTGTTTGATGTGCATTTTGCTGGGTGTCTGGTCAAAGGGCTGGAGCAATTGAGGTATGCGACGGCGACGGAGTGTGTGGACGAGGACCCGATGTTCAAGGACATTGAGGAGCACGACTATCAGCTGAAGGAGGAGTCGCCGGCCGAGGGGAAGGGATATCGGTTTCCGGCGGGAGGGGAGAAAAGGTTAAGGTAAATTGTAAATATTCAACGTATTAAAATATCAACTAAACGATGTACGAATATATTTCAGGAAAGATAGCGTCGGCTACGGCAACACAGGTGGTGATAGATTGCGGCGGAGTGGGATATCTGCTGGAGGTGACGTTGAACACATACGCTGCGGTGAAGGAGCAGGAAAGTGCGAGGCTGTGGGTGCACGAGGTGGTGAGGGAAGACGCATACCTGCTGTATGGATTTGCGAGCGAGGATGAGCGCGAGATGTTCCGCCTGCTGCTGTCGGTCAACGGAGTGGGAGCCGCAACGGCGAGAATCATGCTCTCGTCGCTGACGGTGTCGGAGTTGTCAGCGGCCATTTCGACGCAGAACACGAAGGTGGTGCAGGGTGTGAAGGGTATAGGCGCGAAGACGGCGCAGAGAATAATCCTTGAGCTGAAAGACAAGGTGGTGGGAGGACAGCTGGCGGCGGTCAGCGAGCAGCAGTTGGCGAGTGGCGTCCAGCAGACGGCTTTCAGCCAGAACAAGGCCGACGCACAGGCGGCGTTGGTGATGCTCGGATTCCCGAAGCCTGCCGTCGAGAAGGTGTTGCGCGATATCGACAACACGCTTAGTGTGGAGCAGATGATGAAGATGGCGATGCAGAGGCTTTAGTTTGTGATTTATGATTAGATTCCCAGTTTTTTGAGGATTGCGAGGTATATAGCAGGATTTGTGGTTGCAATGGTGACGATTGCGACGGGGAGTGTGTATGCGCAGACGGACAGCACGTCGTGGCACCAGATGGGTGGCGACTATGTGCCGACCTCGATAACGACTACGGTCGAATATGATGCCGAGACGGGCGACTATGTGCAGGTGAGGAAGGCGGGAAACGTGGTGCTGGGAAGAAAGTATATGACGTTTGAGGAGTATCAGGATTGGCAGATGGACCGCCTGATGCAGAACTATTGGAGGGAGACGAACAAGTCGGCGGGAGATGACGAATCGTCGGGTGGATTTCTGAGCAAGATACCGGGATTCAAGGAGATAAGCCGTAAGCTGGAGAGCTTGATTGGAAAGCCCGAAATAAAGATAACGCCGAGCGGAAGCGCCGAGCTGACCTTCCAACTGGTGAACAACTACAGGAAAGACCCGCAGCTGGACGCCAACAAAAGGAGCATCACGACTTTCGACTTTGACGAGAACATACAGATAAGCCTCAACGCCAAGATTGGCGACCTAATAAACTTCGACATCAACTGGAACACGCAGGCAACCTTCGACTTCGAGAACAAGATAAAGCTCAAGTACGAGGGCAAGGAGGACGACATCATACAGCTGTTGGAGGCCGCCGACATATCGTTTCCGCTGAACACAACCCTCATCAAGGGTAGCCAGCAGTTGTTCGGTTTCCACACCAAGTTGAAGTTCGGCAAGCTGACGGTCGATGCCGTAGTGAGCGAGAAGGAGACGAGCACTGAGAACATGCAGGTCAAAGGCGGTGCGAGCAGCAGGGAGTTTGAGATTCGAGCCGACGAATATGAGGAAAACCGCCACTATTTCCTGTCGCAGTACTTCTATGAGCAGTATAACAAGTCGCTGCAGACGCTGCCGGTGGTCAACTCGCCCGTGAAGATACTGAGGGTTGAGGTGTGGCGCACGAACATAGGTGCGGCGGTGACACAGAACCGCAACCTGTTGGCTATAACCGACCTGGGCGAATCAAATACGAGTGCTCCGGGTGTGGTTGGCCGCGGACAGTGGAGCGACCCCAACCGTCCGCAGTCGCAGCTGCCCAGGAACAGCTCCAACAACTTGATGCAGCTGATAAACCTTTCGGCCATAAGAAGCGTGAACAATGTGTCGAACTATATGCAGGGAGTGGGTTTGACCGCTGCGGCTGACTATGAGAAGATAGAGAGTGCACGACTGCTGAACAGCAGCGAATATACCCTCAACGAGGATTTGGGTTTCATCTCGCTGAGCCAGCCGCTGAGCAACGACCAGGTGCTTGCTGTGGCGTTCCAGTATCAGGTGATAGGCGACACCACGGTGTATCAGGTCGGTGAGATGACCACCGACGGTGTGAACGACCCGAACACGCTGGTGGTGAAACTGCTGAAAGGAACGGCCATAGACACCAAGAACCCGATGTGGCAGTTGATGATGAAGAATGTCTATTTCCTCAAAAGCACGCAGATAAGCAGGGACAACTTCCGCCTGAATGTCATATACGAGGGTACCAACGGCGGCGTGGGGACGGGCTTCTTTGTTGACGGCCCCAAGGAGGGAGTCCCGCTGATTGAGCTCTTGGGCCTCGACCGCATGGATGCCACGAGGCAGTACTACTATGCCGACGGAGTGATGGATTGGTTTGACTCGGCTGCATTCCACGGCGGAGTTATCCAGTCGTCGAGCGGACGAATATTCTTCCCGCTGGTGGAGCCGTTCGGCAAGGACCTGCGCGAGATGCTGGGCAACGGCGAATATGCCGACAAGTACTGCTACGACTCGCTTTACACTATGACGAAAACCCTTGCGCAGCAGTATGCCGACAAAAACAAATTCTATCTTGAAGGTTACTTTACGTCGAAGGTGAGCGGCGAAATATCACTGGGTTACAGCGTGGCGCCGGGAAGTGTGACGGTGACGGCCGGAGGTGTGCCGTTGATAGAGAATGTCGACTACACTGTCGATTACACTATGGGTACGGTGCGCATAGTGAACGAGAGCATATTGAGCAGCGGAACGCCGATAAGCGTGTCGAGCGAGAACAACTCGTTCTCGATGATGACCAAGCGCATGCTGGGCTTGCACCTGAACTATGAGTTCAAACCCGACCTGAATTTGGGCGCGACGGTAATGAACCTATACGAGAAGCCGCTGACGCAGAAGAACAACTTCGGCGAAGAGCCGACGAGCAACACCATCTGGGGCATCGACTTCAACTGGAAGACCGAAGTTCCTTGGGTAACCAAGATAGTTGACTTCCTGCCTGGTATCAGCACCAAGGCTCCTTCGAACCTGACCCTCACCGCCGAATTTGCACATTTCATACCGGGCATGACCAATACCGGCAGCGAGGATGGCAAGACGTCGTATATAGACGATTTCGAGGGTGCGGAGAGCTCGATTGACTTGAAGGGCATAAACTATTGGCATCTGGCGAGTACGCCTCAGGATTACGCTTCGGAGAATCCGATGTTCAGCGAGACGGAACTAGGAAGCGGATTGGCATACGGATTCAACCGTGCACGGTTGGCTTGGTACAGAATTGACAACCTATTTTATAGCAGCAACTCGCCGCGAAACATCGACGCCGACGACCGTTCGCAGCCATACGCCCGCCGTATTACCGAGCAGGAGGTGTTCCCTAACAAAGAGTTAGCCGCAGGCGAACCCACGACGGTGTATGAACTCAACCTGGCGTACTATCCAGACGAGAAAGGCCCGTACAACTATGAGACCGACGCGACGCAGTACAGCGCCGGTATGAACGCCGAGGGCAAGCTGGAAGACCCCAAGTCGCGTTGGGGAGGTATCATGCGAGAGCTTGACTATACCGACTTCGAGACGCAGAATATTCAGACGATAGAGTTCTGGATGATGGACCCCTTCATTGACAATCCCGAACACAAAGGCGGAAAACTCTATATCAACCTCGGCGACATAAGCGAGGACATACTTCGAGACGGACGCAAGTCGTTTGAGAATGGATTGCCCACGAGTTCCAACATCACCAATGTCGATACAACCATTTGGGGACGTGTGCCGATAGCGCAGCCGGTGGTCAATGCATTCGACAACGAAGGCTCGTCGAGGAAGTATCAGGATATCGGATACGACGGATTGTCTAGCACCCATAACATAAATGACGAGCAGTCGTTCTTCGGCAGTTATATCAGCAGGGTAGGGGAGCTGTTCGGCACATCGTCTCAGGCATATATCAATGCCGCGACCGACCCCAGTAGCGATGATTTCACCTATTATCGTTCCTCTGTGTATGACGACAACAATGTGAAAATCAACGACCGCTACAAATACTACAACAACCCCGAAGGTAACTCGTCGGTCGATGAGGACAGCCCTGAAAGCTATTCGACGGCCGCCACCAACCTGCCTAACGTCGAGGATATAAACAAAGACAATACCCTCAGCGATGCCGAGAACTACTACGAGTACATGGTGGAAATCGACCCAGAGCACATGAATATCGGCGAGAACTATATTGTCGATATTCAGGATGCACGCGACATCGAGCTCGCAAACGGAACCACTACCAATTGCCGCTGGTACCAATTTCGCATACCGATAAGGGAGCCGTTGCGCAAAGTGGGTAAGATAAACGGCTATCAGTCGATACGTTTTATGCGTATGTTTATGAAGGACTTCGAGGAGCCGGTGATACTTCGTTTTGCGACCCTCGAACTTGTCTATGGCACTTGGCGCAAATATACCGAAGACCTCCTGCAGCCAGGCGACTACCCCACTGGCTATGGCGAGAATACGAGCCTTAATCTGGGAACCGTCAACATTGAGGAGAACGGCAGCCGTGACCCGGTGCCGTATGTGTTGCCTCCGGGAATTGAGCGCGAGGAGTGGTACAGCACCAGCTCGTCATACACGCAACTCAACGAGCAGGCCGTCAGCCTTGACATCACCGACCTGGCTTCGGGCGACGCCCGCGCCATATACCGCAACACCTCGTACGACCTTCGCTACTACGGCAAGTTGAAGATGTATGCCCACGCCGAGAAGAAATTCGCCACAGATATGCTTGAGGACGACGACCTGGTGCTCTTTGTGCGACTCGGAAGTGACTATACCAAGAACTACTACGAATACGAGATTCCGCTCAAACTCACCGAATGGGGCACCTCGGCCGACGACCCATACGCGATCTGGCCGACAGAGAACAATATCGAGATTGACCTGCAGGCGATGACCGAGATAAAGACCAACCGCAACCGTAGCATCCGCAGCGGAGAGGATTTATACAACTCCACCATGCTCTACAGCGAGTATGTCGACGGCAAGAAGTATTCGGTGCTAGGGCGTCCCAACCTCGGAAAAGTGAAGGTGATAATGATTGGCGTGCGCAATCCGAAGGGCGAAAACGAAACGGAGATGGTGCCGCGAAGTGCGATTGTTTGGGTAAACGAGCTGCGCTTGAGCGACTATACCAACAAAGGCGGCTGGTCGGCGATGGCGTTGGCACGCACCAATTTGGCCGATGTGGGTAACCTGTCGCTCTACGGTGCTTACACCTCATCGGGTTTTGGTAACCTCGAGGACAAGCTCACCGACCCCGAGCTTATCAACCGGCTGAATCTGCAAGCCACCCTCGACTTTGAAATTGGTCGCATGCTGCCCGAGAAATGGGGTATGCACATACCGCTCTACGTGGATTGGGCAAACGAGATAGGAAGTCCTGAATACAACCCGTTGGATCAGGACGTTATACTTAAGACCGACATCCAGACATATCAGACATCGGCCGAACGCGATTCGATAAGGAAGATGACTCAGCAGCGCAAGCAGACAACCAACCTCACGCTTACAAACATTCGTAAGGAGCGTGTCGGCAAGGCTGCGCTGAAGCCACACTTCTACGACTTTGAAAACTTCAGCTTCAGCTATGCATACAGCGGCGAGCGCAGTTCGGACGACGACATAGAGCACTACAAGAAAGACCAGCATCGTGGCGGCTTCAGCTACAACTACTCCGTGCAGCAGCCGAAGCAGTACCGCCCGTTCGCCAAGGTGAAGGCATTCAATAACAAGAATCTCAAGATTTTCAAAGAGTTCAACCTAATCTATCAACCCAAGAACCTGTCGTTCTCGACCGAGATATACAGGGACTTTGAGGAGACGATGCTGCGCAACAAGAGTGAGGCTCTCATCATTATGAAGCCCACCTATTTCAAGCAGTTCACCTGGCGGCGTGACTATGGCTTGCAGTACGACATATCGACCAACCTCAAGGTCCAGTATAACGCCAATGCCAATGCACGAATCGACGAGCCCATCGGTCGCATAGAAACCCGTTCCGCCAGCGACTCTATCTGGCGCTCGATGCTTCATGGCGGCACCATGCAGAACTACCAGCACAACCTGCAGGTGAGCTACGATGTGCCCATAGGCAAGCTGCCATATATGGATTTTCTGCGCCTGCCGTTGACCTACCGCACCAGCTACAACTATCAGGGTGCCACCGAGGCGTTGAAATCCATGGGAAGTGTTATAGAGAATTCGGCAACCTTTACGGCTGGCGCTTCGGCAAACATGCAGACGTTATACAACAAGTTCAAGCTTGTAAAGAAAGCATGGGCGCCGCCACAGCCGAAGAAAGACAGCAAGACCAACAGCAAGGACAAGGACAAAAACAAGAACAAGCTCGACAAGAAGCGCGGTATGGATCAGAACGACTCTGTATCGAAGGCTGTGGCCGACTCCCTGCACAAGGCCGAGGTGGCCGAGCGTTGGCGCCAGGTCGGCTATTTTGGATTGCGCTTCATAACTGGTTTGCGCACGGTCAACATCCAATACAGCCAGTCGGGTGGTGGCCATATACCCGGCTTCATGGGCGAGGCCACTATCCTGGGTATCGACCCGCGCAACTTCGGTGCTCCCGGATGGTTTGTGGTGGGTAAGACGGAAAATGTTGCAGAGGAGCTCCTGAAGAACGACCTGCTTAGCAGCGATACGCTGTTGAACCAACCCCATTGGAACACCGGCAACCGTATATTCTCCCTTCAGGCGTCGTTTGAGCCTATCCGTCACATGAAGATAGACATCAACGCCACCGAGAACTATTCGCGTCGCGAGGAGTACTACTACAAGTATTTGAGCGTCGAGGATGCGGTCAAAGGCCCTCTCTCACCCATGATGACCGGAAGCTATACCACCACTGCATTGGCGCTTGCCACCTCGTTCCGCAATTCGGATGAGCTCTATGCCGAATTTCTGAGTAACCGCGAGGCGGTAGCTGCACGCTTGGCAGCCGCCAACCCCGACCCATACAGCTCAGGCATGGTGCGCGATTCGGTAACCGGCGAAGAATATCCTGCGGGTTACAGCGCCAATCAGCAGACGGTCCTCCTCACTAGTTTCCTTGCAACCTATATGGGTAAGGACATCTCCACTCAAGGTTTCTCACCGTTCCTTAAGATGCCGCTGCCGAACTGGAGCATCACATACACGGGGTTGGGCAAGATAGAGTTCCTGAAAAAGTGGTTCACTAACATCTCGCTTTCGCACAAGTATATGTCCACCTACAGTGTGGGCAACTTCTACACCGACGCTGCCATCTCGGGAATTAACGGCTATGACTATGGAGCGGAGACGATGCTCAACGCCACGGGCGACTACGTGCCGCCGCTGAGTATGGAGGGCATACAGATTACCGAGCAGTTCAATCCCCTCATCAAGGTGGCTTTGAGCATGGTCAACAGTTTCCAGGTCAACTTCTCCCTACAACGCAATCGTACCCTCGCGCTGAGTTTTGCCAACAACCAGCTCACCGAGTCGTCGCGTGACGGCATCACTGTCGGTGCTGGTTACCGTTTCAAGGACGTAGAGCTTCACCTCAAGATGGGACGCCTCCGTCACGACATAAAGAGCGACATCGTCCTACAATTCAACCTTACCTACAATAGCAACAAAACCGAAATACGAAAGATAAACCAGAACGTAAGCCAGATTTCTTCGGGCAGCAAGGTTTGGATGGCGGAGATTTCCGCTGAATATGCGCTCTCCACAACGCTCACTTTACGTGCTTTCTTCCAAACCAACATCAACACCCCGTACATCTCAAATGCCTATCCCAACTCCACAACCAAAGGAGGACTTACGGTCAGGTTCTCTTTCTAACGAATCAAACAATCAAGAATTCACGCAATCAGATGGAACTAGATAGATTTAAAAACTGCGACAAGGACACCCGCGATGCCGTGCTCAACTTTGAGAAATTGAGCCGTAAGGGTGGTGTGCAGTATATTGATATGGATCAGCTAGAGGTCGTCCTCGATTTCTACCTTGAAACCAACGACGTCGACTCCGTGCAGTTGGCCTTGCGATACGGTGAGAAGATTTTCCCCAACGCCAATGAGCTGAAGCTCCGCCGTGCCCACATGTACAGCATTCAGGGCAATCCCCAGGGTGCTTTGGCCATTCTTAAAGAGATACTGCGAGCCGAACCTGGCAACACCGATGCACAGTACGCTATGGGCCTAGTATATGGCATGCTCGACCAGCCGCAGAAGGCCATCCAATACTACCAGTTGGCCTCTGCCGACGGCGTGGAGCTTGGTCTCATCTATGGCAACATCGGCGACGAGTACTACAAGATGGAGCGTTACGACAAGGCGATGTCTTATTACAAGAAGTCCATAGCCAAAAACCCTGACGAGGAGCGCTCTATGTACAACCTCTCCTGCATCTATGAGGACGAAGGGCGTCACGCTGAGGCCGAAGCCTTCTTCCGCGCCCAGACAAGCGAGCATCCCTATTCCTTTTGTGCGTGGATTGCCTATGGGCGCGCATGCATGAATTTGGAGCTTTGGCAGCAAGCCATCGAAGCCTACGAATATGCCATTGTGGTTGATAAGACCAACGTGCAGGCCTATTTCTGCCTCTGTGACGCCTATCGCAGGGCAGGCAATTACGGCAAGGCCGTCTCTGTTCTGCACGAATGTCTCGACTACGCCGAGGACAAATCCTGGGTTTACTATTCCATGGGCATGATATACATGGAAAATGGCAATAATGCCTCGGCCATTCCTTATTTCCGCAAAACCGTACGCGAGGACCCCTACTTTGGCGACGCATGGCAGGTTCTTGGGCAGTGCTATGCCGACGAGAACGACCTCTACACCGCCATCGAGATGTCCGAGCGTGCCCTCTCCATCAATCCCCAGTCCTCCTCCTATATGCTACAGCTTGCATGGCTTCATGAGCGTATCGGCGACATTGAGAAAGCCGACAACCTCTATCAGTGTGCCGTCCATCTCGACGAGGTTTCCGATGAGTGCTGGTTGCGTTATGCCGACTATCTCATGCGCCATGACCGTTTCGACGACGCCGTCAACATCCTCGACAAAGGCGTTATCGCCTCGCTCGACCAAATAGAGTTCAACATCCGCCTTGTTGTCTGCTATTTCAAGACAGGTCGACGCAACTTCCTTTTTAACGCCGTCCGCGCTTGCACCTCCGACCCGCAGTTCCATCCGCAGGACCTCATATCCTTCTGCCCCGAAATAGCCACCGACTATGAGGTTGTCTCGATGCTCGATTGCCATTGACAAATTACATGCAACACCGTTTACAAATGAAAAATACCCTTCTTGCAGGCCTGTTCCTGCTCCTTTCTTTTGGCGTTTCCGCGCAGCAGTGTGACACCCTTTCGGCCGTCTCTTCCTCGCTTGCCGAATCTGTCCACGGCGACGACAGCTCGTCCCACGGTTTCGTCGCTTCAGCCCTGCGGTGGTATGATGCCAATATGAACTATGCCGCGGTAGGTATACTCATGACCGTCGAGAGTTCCTTCATCCCCTTCCCGTCAGAGGTGGTCATCCCTCCCGCCGTCTATGTCGCTAGCAATCCTGAAAGCCGTGGCGGGATGAAAGTGTGGCTCATAGTCCTTATCGGAACGCTGGGAGCCATGTTGGGGGCCTACATCAACTATTTCCTCTCGCGATGGCTCGGCCGCCCGATCATCTACAAACTCATCGACAGCCGTTTGGGGCACCTCCTGCTCCTCAACCGCGAAAAGCTCGAGAGAGCCGAGAAGTACTTCAACGACCACGGAAACATTTCCACCCTCGTTGGCCGACTCATCCCTGTGGTGCGTCAGCTAATCTCTATACCCGCAGGTCTCGCTCGCATGAACATCCTATCCTTTTCCATCTTCACTTTTGTTGGCGCCGGCATCTGGAACTCAATCCTCGCCCTAATCGGCTACCTCGCTTACCGCGCCGCCGACCCCTCGGTGATTGAGAAATACAGTCATCAACTCTCTATCGCCATCCTCGCCATTGTGGCCTTGGTATGCGTATATTTCGTTGTCAAGATAATACTTAAAAGGAAGTTTCGCCATGAGTGAAAACAACAAGCGCGAGCCCATCGACTGGGGACACATACTTCGCCGCAAAGACCGCCCGTTGCCACCCCAAGGCTGCAGCATAGCCTTCTACATATTCCTACTCGCGCTCTTCATTTTCCTTGCAGTGTTATACATTACCCACTAGTTATATCTTTACTAGGTTGTTCCATTTTTGTTGCCAATTACTTTTTGTTGTATTATGGCAATATGTTTTTATTGCTGCCGTTGTAGCAAGCCTGAACAATATGATGTGGTCAAAACTCATAATTCCATTTCGGTGTTTTTTCAAGCAGTTGCAATCGACTTCGACATACCATCAAAATTATGGCTTAATTGGCACATTTTTAGTGGTATACCGACTTATCAACACAATTTATGCAAAACACAGCGAAAATTTCCTCCAAAATCACCCTTTTCAACAATCCCAGACCCCCGATTTTCATCGTTTCCACTCTTGCATCAAAAAATATTTTCAATCACAACCATCTGCATTATAGCGAACTA
>JAFZTV010000006.1 GCA_017618625.1 Bacteroidales bacterium
GCCCTATCCCCCCCCAAAAAACCAAACACCACCACCCACAAACCAAAACACCACCAGCCCTATCAAACCCCAAAGCAACCATATCAAAACACAAAGCAACCCTCTACAACCCCCAAAGAAACCCTGGATGAACCCTAGATGGACATAGGAAAAGGTACGGAGTTAATACGGCGTTGATACGGTGTTGATACGGCGTTGATATAGAGGCGAAGGACTTTTACCGCTGTTCTTCAAGCAGTTGAAGTCGTGCATTTTGTGCCACAATATTCGGTCGTGTTAACGAAATACCACCCAAACAACTGATATTTACGCTCTTGCAAAAAGTCATAACCATCACTTTCGCTCTACAAATATATAGGCTTTTTTCTCAAAAGCGAGAAAAAAAAATTTACCCCAAATCCTGCATATATAAAAATAAATAGTACCTTTGTCATTTGGCTGCAATAGTGCTCACACAGCCCATTGCAGCCTATAAAAAATTGTAACACAATCAACTACCAAATACATTAGTCGTAACAAAGATGGATTACAACTACAGGGAAATAGAACCCAAATGGCAGCGCTGGTGGCGTGAGCAGCGGGTTTATCGTGTTTTGAACGACGAGGCTAAGCCTCACTATTATGTGCTCGACATGTTCCCCTACCCTTCCGGGGCGGGCTTGCACGTCGGACACCCGCTGGGATACATCGCCAGCGACATCTACGCCCGCTACAAGCGGCTTAACGGCTTCAACGTGCTGCACCCCATGGGCTACGACGCCTACGGCCTCCCGGCCGAGCAGTACGCCATCCAAACCGGCCAGCACCCAGCCATCACCACCGAGAAAAACATCGCACGCTACCGCGAACAGCTCGACAAAATTGGCTTCTCCTTCGACTGGGAGCGCGAGGTGCGCACCTGCGACCCGAAGTACTACAAGTGGACACAGTGGACCTTCATACAGCTCTTCAACCACTTCTTCGACAACAAGGCTCAGAAAGCGCGTCCCGTCAGCGAACTCTGCGAGGCGTTCGCCAAACAGGGCACCGAGGGTCTCGACGCCGCCTGCACCGAACCTCTCGACTTCTCCGCCGACGAGTGGAAATCCTGGGATGAAACCCGCCGTCAGCAGGTGCTGATGAACTACCGTCTGGCCTATCTGGCCGACATAGCCGTGAACTGGTGCCCCGAACTCGGCACCGTCCTCGCCAACGACGAGGTGGTCAACGGCCTCAGCGTCCGCGGCGGCTATCCCGTCGAGCGCAAACTCATGCGCCAGTGGAGCCTCCGCATCACCGCCTACGACCAGCGTCTCGTCGACGGCCTGAACGAGGTGGAATACAGCGACTCGCTGAAAGAGATTCAGCGCAACTGGATAGGTCGTTCGGAGGGTGCCGCCGTCTGGTTCCCGCTCGACGTGAAGAGCAACGCCAACGTCCTGCCCGGTGCACAGGTCTATATGCAGCAGTTCGACCCGCAGCCCGTGCCCAGCTTCGAGATTTTCACCACTCGTCCCGACACCATCTTCGGCGTCACCTTCATGGTGCTCTGCCCCGAACACGAACTGATTGAGCAGATAACCACACCCGAGCAGCGCGACGAGGTGATGGCGTACGTCACTTGGGCCAAGAACCGCAGCGAGCGCGAACGTCAAGCCGAAGTCAAGAAGGTCAGCGGCGTCTTCACCGGCGCCTACGCCGTCAATCCGCTTACCGAAGAGAAAATACCCATCTGGGTCAGCGACTACGTCCTGGCCGGCTACGGCACCGGAGCCATCATGGCGGTGCCCGCACACGACAGCCGCGACTTCGCCTTCGCCAAGCACTTCCACCTCCCGATACGCCAAGTGGTGGCCCCCTCAATAGAAGAGACCTCCGACCCCGAGACATGGACAGAAAGCATGGACGCAAAAAGCGGCGTGAGCGTCAACAGCGGCTTCATTACCGGACTCAAAGTCAAGGACGCCATGAAAGCCGTCATCGACAAAGTCGACGAGATGGGCATCGGACATAAGACCATAAACTACCGTCTCCGCGACGCCACCTTCAGCCGTCAGCGCTACTGGGGCGAGCCCTTCCCGATTTACTACAAGGACGGCATGCCCTACACCCTGCCCGAAGAGTGCCTGCCGCTCTGCCTCCCCGACATCAAGGAGTTCAAGCCCACCAGCACAGGCGAACCGCCTCTGGGCCACGCCACCCAATGGGCTTGGGACGAGGCGAACCGCACCGTAGTGGAGACCTCCAGAATCGATAACAAGACCATATTCCCGCTCGAGCTCAGCACCATGCCGGGTTTTGCGGGCAGCAGCGGATACTATCTGCGCTATATGGACCCCCACAACGACGAGCGTTACTTCTCCCAGCAGGCCGTCGCCTACTGGCAGAACGTAGACCTCTACGTCGGCGGCTCCGAGCACGGCACCGGACACATGATGTACGCACGCTTCTGGAACAAGTTCCTCTTCGACATCGGATACGCCGTCAAGGACGAACCCTTCTGTAAGCTCATCAACCAGGGCATGATACAGGGACGTTCCAACTTCGTATATCGCAGCAAGACCGACAACAATCTCTTCATATCCAAGAATATCGAAGGTCGCGAGCAGAATACCGTCCCCATCCACGTCGATATAAACATCGTTGACAACGACATTCTCGACATCGAAAAGTTCCGCCAGTGGCGCCCCGAATTCGCCGACGCCCGCTTTGAGCTCGAGAACGGAAAATACGTCTGCGGATGGGAAATCGAGAAGATGTCCAAGTCGATGTACAACGTCCAGAACCCCGACGACCTGGTCGAACGCTACGGCGCCGACACCCTGCGTCTCTACGAGATGTTCCTCGGCCCCGTCGAGCAGGCCAAACCCTGGGACACCAACGGCATCGAAGGCGTCTTCCGTTTCATTCGCAAGCTATGGAAACTCTATGTTGACGACTCCGACAACTGCATCGTCTCCGACCAGCCTGCCGACAAGAAAGACCTCAAGACCGTCCATCAGGCCATCAAGAAAGTCACCGACGACATCGAGCGTTTCTCGTTCAACACCTCCGTCTCGACCTTCATGATTACCGTCAACGAGCTGACCGCCTCCAAGTGTGCCAGCCGCGACGTGCTGGAGCCCCTGACGGTTCTTATCGCACCATTCGCGCCCCATATCGCCGAAGAGCTGTGGCACCGTCTCGGCCACGAAACCACCGTATGCGCCGCCGAATGGCCCACATGCGACGAAAGCCTGCTGGTCGAGGACTCCTTCACCTATCCCGTCTCCTTCAACGGCAAGATGCGTTTCACCATCGACCTACCGGCCAACGCCACGCAGGACGAGGCCCTCGCCGCCGTCAAAGCCCACAACGTGGGACAGAAATGGCTCGACGGCAAAGAACCCAAGAAAGTAATCTTCGTGCCGAAGAAGATAATCAACATCGTAATCTAACCCACCACTATCCAATTCACTAAAGCAACTATCCATTGTCTATTCACTAATCACCATTCACTAATCACCAATGTTAAGCAGACATTTCTTACGGGCGAAAGTATTGCAGGAGGTCTATGCCTACTACTGCAACGAGAAGCCGAGCATTAGGGCTTCCGAGGATTCGCTGATGCACAATATCACACGTCTCAACGACCTCGGCACCACCCAGATAGCCATGACCCTGCAGTTCTTCGTCGAAGCCGAGCGCGTCACCGAGGAGGCCACGCAGAAATTCATCGCCACCGACGCCGACCGCAACCCCGACCGCAAACTGCTCGACAACCAGTTTGCACGCCGCATCGCCGACAACTACGACTTCCGCAAACAATCCGAAAGCACCGTAGGACTGTGGTCTGGCGAGCAGTCGCGTTTCCGCAAGGCATTCATCGCCTTCAAGGAAACCCAGCAATACAAGGACTACATGTCCGGCCGTTCGGGCTTCGAGGCCGACAAGGACGTCTTCATCAAACTGTTCCGCTTCCTCATGAACGACGAAGGCCTACGCTCCACCATCGTCGAGCGCAGCCTCCTCTGGGAGGACGACTTCGACCAAGTGGCGCAGTATGAATTCATGATGCTGAAGTCACTCGACAACAAAACGCTCAACGAGGCTATGCCATGGCCGCGCGTTTATGACGAACGCGACACGACTGAAAAAGACGCCGTCGAGTTCGCCAAAACCCTTTTGCGCGAAACCCTGCTTAACGCCGAGGAGAACAACCAGATTATCAAAAACCACCTGCAGGGATGGGAGTTTGAGCGTATCGCACAGATGGATATCTACCTGCTCGACATGGCTCTTGCCGAGCTGCAAAAATGTCCATCCATCCCAGAGCGCGTCACCGTGGACGAATATATCGAGCTCTCCAAGGAGTTCAGCACCGACCGCAGCCGCCTCTTCATCAACGGCTTGCTCGATCGCCTTATCCTCGAGCTCCGTTCCGCCGGCAAGATTGTCAAGACTGGCCGCGGACTTTACCGTTCCGATTTCGACAAAGAGGAGGGCTCCGATGCGTAGCAGGCTGTTCCCCATAATCCTTCTGGCTTTTCTTCTTGCCGCCTGCGGTGGAAAGAAGAACGATGTGGGCCTCGACCTCATCCACAACACCCAAACCATCGACGGCAAAGGTAATGGCGAGAAGATGCCCTCCATCAAGTTCGACCGCGACATGCACGACTTCGGACGCCTCACCGCCAACGAGAATGTCTCCTACAGCTTCCATTTCACCAACGTAGGCAAAGCCGACCTCCTGATTGGCGGCTGCTCCGCCACCTGCGGCTGCACCGTGGCCGACTACCCGCGTGAGCGCATCGCCCCTGGTGCCGACGGCTATGTCAAGGTGTCTTTCAAGTCGGCAGGCATGAACGGCAGACAGGTCAAGGAGGTGACGGTCCTAACCAACGGCGACCCCGCCCAAGTCAAACTCCGCATCATGGCCGAAGTAAGGTAGCACCATAAACATAAAAATTGAAACTAATAACTAAAACACTATGAACCTCTTATTCGTATTGCTTCAAGCGACAGCAAACCAAGGCAAAGGCATGGGTATGTCTTTGTGGTTAATGATTGGCATGGTAGTTCTCTTGTGGATTGTCATGATGCGTCCGCAGCGCAAAAAAGCCAAGGAAGAGCAGAAATTCAGAGAAGGCCTCAAGAAAGGCGACCGCGTAGTATTCAGCGGCGGCATCTACGGCAAAGTACACTCCGTTGACGAGCACACCGTCGACGTCGAGGTGTCCAACGGCGTTGTGATGACCGTCGAGAAAGCCATGATTCAGGCCGCACCCGAAGAGAAACCACAACAGGAAGAGAAAAAGAAATAGTCAGCACCTGTGCGCCGCGAGTCTCATCAATACCATGTCTTCTTTGTCATACTGATTATTATGACCGTGGTATGGTTTGTGGTTGACATGTTGTCGCCACGCACCTATCAGACCTCCGTCAAAATCAGCTATGCGGGAATCGATACGGCGCACTATGTCTTATCTGCCGTCGATGACGAACTGCCTGTTTCAGTCACCACCGACGGTTTTTCAGCGCTGCATTACCATCTCTATTGGAGACAGCGTCCGCTTTCCGTTGATCTCGCCGCTCTCGCACGAAAAGTCTCCCCCAACGGCAAATCCCGTCTCTCCGTCGCCACCGACAGATACAAGGACGAGCTGCAACGGCGCTTTTCACCGATAGGCGGTTGCGAAATCGAACTACAGCAAGACTCTTTATCCGTCTTGCTCGACGAGCGTTGCCGCAAAGCCTACAAACCCCAGCTGAAGGACATTTCGTTCTCTTTCCCCGACGGCTACGGCTTGTACGGGCAGGCTTCCGTGACGCCCGACTCCGTTTACCTGTACGGTAGCGAAGAGTCTCTCGCCAAGATAACCGCCCTCCACACCCAGCCGGCCAAAATCTCTGTCGGCAAAAACGGCGGACACTTCCAGCTCAAACTGGAACCCGAATGGCGTAAATTCTCCGACGTCAGGCCTTCCCAAGAATCCATTGTCCTGACTGTCCCTGTCGAACCGTATGTCGAAATCACCCAACCTCTCAAGGTACGCATCGCAGGAGCCGACTCCGTCAGACGAGTGAAACTCTATCCAGACGAAGTCACCGTCTCATTCTGGGTGCCGCAGAGTTCCTACGGAAAGATATCCGCCAACGGATGTCAAGCCGTTGTATGCATGGACGGAGCCTCTGCCTCACACGACCTCAAGGTGACCGTTACCGACTTCCCATCCATACTGCGAATCAAGTCCGTGGAGCCCGACAAAGTACAATATGTAATCATCAAGTAACCAAACTGCCAATCTTGAAACGGATAGGACTGACAGGAGGCATCGGAAGCGGCAAGAGCACCGTGGTGGCCGAATTGCGACGGCAGGGAGTGGCTTGCTTCGTGGCCGACGAGGTGGCGCGTGCCTATTACGACGACCCCGCCTTCGTAAAGTCAATCCTACAGCTGTTCGACAAATCAATCCTTGCCCCCGACGGCCGAGTCAACCGCAAGGCTGTCGCCGCAGCCGTCTTTTCCGACAAATCGAAACTCGCAGCCCTCAACGCCATCATCCACCCCCGCGTGATGGACGACTTCGAGCGGTGGTGCCTGCAACAGGATGGCAGTCAACTGGTGTTCTTCGAAAGCGCCATTCTGTATGAAGCCGGATTGGACAAGGCCATGGACGCTGTGGTTGCGGTCTATCTCGAGCGCGAAGAACGCATACGCCGGCTTGTCGAGCGCGACCGTTGTTCGGTAGAAGCCATCGAAGCCCGTATGCGCAACCAGATGCCCGACGAGGAGAAAGCCATGCGCGCCGACTTCGTCATACTGAACTACGAGGGCAACCCTCGTCCCCGACAAATAAAAACCATCCTGAATCAACTGACAACTGGTCATTGACAATAGAAACAAGTAAGCACCATGATAAAGAAACTGTTACTCCTCACCATTGCCGCAACGCTCACCGTGAGCGGAGCCTACGCACAGAAACACAAACGAGGCAAGAACCACAAGAAAGTATCGACGGAGACTGTCATGACTGCGACACCCGCGGAGCGGTGGGCCGACTCGCTGATGGACAAGATGTCCATCGAAGAGAAAGTCGGACAGCTCATGATGATTCGCGTGCCAATCAACATGACCAAGAAAGCCGAGTCAAAGTTCCTCGACCTGCTCGTTTCCAACCATGTCGGCGGTGTATGCTTCTTCGCCGGCACTTCCGACGCACAGCTTCGGCTCACACAACAATACCAGAAGGAATCACACATACCGCTCTTCGTCGCCACCGACGCCGAAAACGGACTCGGCATGAGGCTCAAAGACTGCTACTCATTCCCGAAGCAGATGCTCATGGGCGCCATGCCCGACTCTTGCGACCACCTCATCGAGGCTATGGGCGAAGAGATTGGACGCCAGTGCCGCGACCTCGGGGTGCACATCAACTTCGCACCTGTGGTTGACCTCAACTCCAACCCCAAGAACCCCGTCATCGGAATGCGTTCCTTCGGCGAGGACCGAGCCGCCGTTGCACGCAAAGCTGCCGCCTATATAAAAGGTATGCAGCGTCAGCACGTCATGGGCGTAGCCAAACATTTCCCCGGTCACGGCGACACACAGTCAGACAGCCATTTCGACCTACCCGTGATAAACCACACCAAAGAATATATCGACACCGTTGACCTCTACCCTTTCGAGGCGCTTATCAAAGCCGGAGTCAAAGGCGTTATGACCGCCCATCTGCAAGTCAACGCCTACGACGCTACCAAAAACCGTCCATCTTCGCTCTCCGAAAAACTGGTGCAATCGATACTGCGTGACCGCATGGGCTTCAACGGGCTGATTATCACCGACGGCCTTGACATGAAAGGCGTGACGAAATACTACACCGACGGACAGGGCGAGCTGCAGGCACTCAAAGCAGGCAACGACATCCTACTCCTCCCGCCCGACATAGAGAAAGCCATCGAAACAGTCACCCATGCCGCCAAAGACAACAAATCGGTGAGAGACATGGTCGAAAGCCACTGCCGCAGGATTCTTATCTCAAAATACAAATCAGGTCTGGCCGACAACGCTGCGCCGAAGAGTTTCAATCCCCGCGAGCGTTGGGAACGCTGCGACAGCATAGCCTACCAGATGGCGCTGCGCTCCGTAACCCTTATCAAGAACGGGGGTTCACTCCTACCCCTCAAGAAAGACGCACCTATAGACAGCACAAAAATACTGGTCATTTACGAATCTCCGTACAAGATGATGAAACGGTTCGGGGCCGTCGATTCTGCCCAGGTGGTTGTTTTGGCCTATCAAGACACCCCAGCCACGCGGCAGGCCGTTGACGACCTGCTACACGGCAAAGCACAATTCGTAGGACACCTGCCAGTAAGCGCCGACCGCTACCGTATCGGACACGGCCTACAGGTTGACCTCTCCACCCCCTACGACCGCGTAGTGGCCGCAGGCATGGACCCCAAATGTTTCATAGCAATAGACAGCATAGCCCTCTACGGAATAGACAAACAGGCCTACCCGGGTTGCCAGATTCTGGTGGCGAAGAAAGGCAAAATAGTCTATAACCGCGCCTACGGACGCCAGACCTACGACCCCGCCTCGCCGGCTGTCGATACCAACACCGTTTACGACCTCGCCTCCCTAACCAAAGTGACCGCCACCACGCTGGCTGTCATGCGGCTCGTGGACAACGGCAAAATCAGCATCAACGACAAACTATCACGCTATCTCCCCTACCTGAAACACACCAACAAGAAAAACATCACCATCAAGGAAGCGCTCAGCCACATCGCAGGGCTGAAAGACTACGACGCCTACTGGAAAGAGGCCCGCGAAGAGGAGGACCCATACATGTCTGTACTGAAGCAGATTGCGAAGAGCCCGCTCAACAAAGAGAAGAAATATGTCTATAGCGACCTAGGATTCATCCTGCTGGGCGATATGGTGCGTATCGTCAGCGGGCAGACCATCGACCACTACGTGGCGAAATACTTCTACCAACCCATGGGGCTGACACACACCACCTACTGCCCGCTCGAGCACGGCGTTGACATCTCACTCATAGCACCCACCGAGCAGGACAACGACTATCGCCATCGGCTCGTACACGGCACAGTGCACGACCAGAATGCCGACGTCATGCACGGGGTGGCCGGACACGCTGGAGTATTCTCTTCCGCCACCGAACTCTTCCCGCTCATGCAGATGCTCCTCAACCAAGGCGAGTACAACGGCAAACGCTACCTCAGCTCTGACGTCATAAAACTTTTCAACCAACGCCACTTTGCCGACCGCGGCAACCGACGCGCCCTGGGATTCGACAAACCAATGTTCACTCCGACCAAATCGGGTCAGACAGCCGTCGAGGTGTCGCAGGAAAGCTTCGGACACACGGGATTCACAGGCACTATGGTGTGGGTTGACCCGCAATACGACCTCGTATATATCTTCCTCTCCAACCGCGTCTATCCCAACGCCACCACCAACAAACTGGCCAAGATGAACATCCGCACCGACATACAGAGCTTGATATATAAGTCGATGAGATAATTTTGAGTTTTAAGCTGTAAGTTTTAAGTGGGCAGCCACCAACGCGTTTACATAATCACACATTTACACAATCAAGCACATGGCCTTAGCAAAATGGATATTAGCAGGACTCGGATGGGCAGTTGGCGGACCTATCGGGGGGATTATAGGATACTTCATCGGTTATTCCATATCGTCGTCGTTCAAGAAAGACGATGATGCGCCGCGTATCGACACCTCAAGCGACGAAACATACAACCGCACAAGCAATCATCGCGGCCCCTACCGCAACACGGGCACCAGCGCCGACGTACACGCAGCACTGCTGGTCCTCATAGCAGCCGTGATGAAAGCCGACGGGGAGGTCAAACGTAGCGAACTGGACTATGTCAAGCGATTCCTCAGCAAGAACTACGACTCCATGAAAGCGCGCGAGATGCTGCTGATGCTGCGCGACATCGTGAAACGCAACATACCCGTCCACGACGTGTGCCAGCAGATTAAGGTAAACACCGACTACACCACCCGCTACCACATGGTCGATTTCCTCTGCGGCCTGGCTGGTGCCGACGGCGACTTCGACATCAAGGAGCATAGTATCATACGCACCATCGTGGTCGGCTTGGGCATCAACGCAGCTGACTTCGCCTCAATCTATGCCCGCCACTCGACCGCTTCAAGAAGGTCATACTCAAGCGGCTCATATTCGGGCGGTTCGTATTCAGGCGGCTCATACTCTGGTTCTGGACAGAAGCGCTCTGCCGGCGGCCGTCAGACAGAGTCCAACACCATCGGAAACGACCCATACAAGATTCTCGGCATCGACAGCAGCGCTACCGACATGGAGGTCAAGAAAGCCTACCGCCGCCTAGCGATGAAGTACCACCCCGACCGAGTGGAGACCATGGGCGACGCCATAAAGCGCAACGCCGAGGAGCAGTTCAAAAAAATCAACGAAGCGTACGAGACCATCTGCCGCGCCAGAGGAATAAAATAAGCGACGTAGATTATTCACAGCCCCACAACGTACACCCCACCCGCCTGACATAAGTCAGTGTGGGCAGGGAAAAGTAACTGTATTTTACATATAACATGTTCTACGGCCAGCCAAAATGCTTCCAGTAGTGTTTCTGGTTCGAGATATATTGGGACGAAAGGCAGCTATTGGTCGTCATCTCTTGGCTCTAACGGTTCTTGCCATGCAAAAAGTTTTAATTTCAGCGAGGATGGAGCAAGCCTTGACCGTATGGAACGATGCTATGGACTCAACATTCGTCCAGTCGGGTCGCGATAATCAAATTGTGAAGGCGAAATAAATGCGGGGTGTAGGTTGACTGTTGGGGTCGGCTTACGCCCCGTTTTTTTTGATTTTCGTGCGTTAAAATGCGAAAGTTAAGTGTTTAACAATCTTGCAACTAAGCATTTTTACCGTTGCAGAAAACGGGCAAAAAAGGGGTTATAAGGCATTGAAATATAGCTTGTTGTATTTACAGGTTTTGCTCACCTTCTGCTCACCTTCTGCTCACGTTTTGGGTAAAGCCGTGTTAAGGCCAACCGCGGGCCAACGGAGAGCCGATGGATGACCGACACGGGCCAACGGGGTGGATTGGGATGGTTGGGGTGAGGATTGCAAATCCCAAGGATATGGGTTACGGTTGCGAGTACGCAACAACAAAGATATGGGGTGCGTATTGCGAATATGTAACAACAAAAAATACGTAACAACAAAAGGATAGAGCGTTTTTTTTATTAGCGAGATAGGGGCGGTCGGGGTGGGCGGCCTTGTTTTTTGCGGGGAGGGGACGGGGGATTTTTCGTTGGCGGGGCAATAATAGGGCGGGCGGTGCGTTTTTTATAGCGGTAACAGATAAATATAACCTTAAAAACGGGACAGAATATGTTGAATACGATAATGGCAGTGATGACGGGAGGTGGTTCGAGCACCACCCTTATGTGGCTGGCTTTCATTGTGCTCTCGATTGTGAGCTTTATAGTGAGCAAGAGTGTGGAGCGGAAGTTCAAGAGCTACTCGAAGATAGCGATGAACTACGGTATGACGGGGCGCGAGGTAGCGGAGAAGATGCTCTACGACAACGACATACACGATGTGACGGTGCAGGAGGTGAACGGCACGCTGACAGACCACTACAACCCTACGAACAAGACGCTGAACCTGAGCCACGACGTGTATCACGGGACGAGTGTGGCGGCAGCGGCGGTGGCGGCGCACGAGTGCGGCCACGCGGTGCAGCACGCCACGGGCTACATGTGGCTGCAGATGCGCTCGACGCTTGTGCCGACGGTGAGCTTTTCGAACAAGTTTGTGATGTGGGTGCTGTTGGCGGGCCTACTGCTGGTGAACAAGCTCGGCACCACGCTGCTGCTGGTGGGCATAGGGCTTTATGCGCTGACAACTTTGTTTACGATAGTAACCCTGCCGGTTGAAATCAACGCGTCGAAGAGGGCGCTGGTGTGGCTGAACTCGCACAACATCACGTCGCCAGACACGCACCGCTATGCAGAAAGCGCATTGCGTGCGGCAGCATATACATACATCATGGCTGCGTTGACATCGCTGGCGACATTGTTCTACTACATAATGGTTTACAACAACAGGCGGTAGGCGAGATGGGCAAGAGCGCGGCCAACGAGTCACCCTTGATGCGGCAGCATGCCGAGATGAAACGTAAGTTTCCCGACGCGATGCTGCTGTTTCGCGTTGGCGACTTCTACGAGACTTTCGGCGAGGACGCGCGTAAAGCTTCGGGCATACTGGGCATCACCCTGACACGCAAGGCGTGCGGGGGAGGCGAATACTGCGACCTGGCCGGAATACCATACCACGCAATAGACCAATACCTGCCCAAACTGGTGAGGTCGGGGCTGAGGGTGGCGATCTGCGAGCAGCTGGAGGACCCGAAGGCGGCGAAAGGGCTGGTGAAACGCGGCATCACCGAGCTGGTGACGCCGGGCGTGTCGTATAACGACAACGTGCTGGAGGTGAAGGAGAACAACTTCCTATGCGGATTGCATATCACCGACAAGATTCACGGCATCAGCTTTCTGGATGTGTCAACCGGCGAGTTCTATGTAGCACAGGGCAACAACGAATACATAGACAAGCTGCTGCAAAGCTTCGGGCCGTCGGAGATAGTGCTGCAACGCAAGAAGCTGCACTGGTTCAAGGAGAACTTCTCGGAGCGTTACTATACCAACACATTCGACGACTGGGTGTTCACGTCGGACTTTGCGGAGGAGCTGCTGCTCAAGCAGTTCGGCACCACGTCGCTGAAGGGCTTCGGAGTGGAGGAGCTGTCGGAGGGAGTGATTGCCGCCGGAGCGGCGCTGTACTACCTGCAGGACACGCAGCACGACCGCACACAGCATATAACCAAGATAAGCCGCATAGACGAGGACCGATATGTGTGGCTGGACAAGTTCACGGCACGCAACCTGGAGCTGGTGCACTCGCCGCACGAGAACGCCAAGACGCTGCTTTCGGTGATGGACCAGACGCTGACGCCCATGGGGTCGAGGTTGCTGCGGCGGTGGATGCTCATGCCGCTGAAAGAGGTGAGCCTGATAGAAGACCGCCTGGCGGTGGTGGACTATCTGGTGCGCAGCAGGGACTTCATGACAAAGCTGCAGCAGACGGTGCGCGGAATAGGCGATTTGGAACGACTGGCGTCGAAGGCCTCGGTGGGAAGAATCAACCCGAGGGAGATGCTGCAGGTGAAACGCTCGCTGGAGGGGATTAGAGAGTTGAAGACGCTGTGCGACAGCACCGACGACAAGTCGCTGGTGTTCTTCGGAGAGCAGCTGAACCCGTGCCACACGATGTATGAGCGGCTGCAGAAAGAGCTGAACGAGGAGGCGCCCGTGAAGATTGACAAAGGAGGGGTGATAGCGCGCGGAGTGTGTGAGGAGCTGGACGAGCTGCGCGACATGGCGGGCAGCGGGAAGGAGTATCTGGCACGGATGCAGCAGGAGGAGAGCGAGCGCACGGGAATACCGTCGCTGAAGGTGGGGTTCAACAACGTGTTCGGATATTATCTGGAGGTCACCAACGCACACAAGAACAAGGTGCCGGAGAAGTGGATACGCAAACAGACGCTCACCAACGCAGAGCGATACATAACACCAGAACTGAAGCAATACGAGGAGAAAATTCTCGGCGCCGAAGACAGGATACTGGCGCTGGAGACCCAGCTTTACGGCAAGCTTATGGCGGCGCTGGGCGAATATATAGTACCGATACAGACAGACGCACACCTGGTGGCCAGGCTCGACTGCCTGCAGTCGTTTGCGGCGGTGTCGCTGTCGAACGGATATTGCAGGCCCCGCCTGAACGAGGGCGACACGATAGACATCACCGACGGACGCCACCCTGTGATAGAGACACAGCTGCCGCTGGGCGAGCAGTATGTGGCCAACAGCGTGCGCCTTGACAGAGAAAACCAGCAGATAATAATCATCACAGGGCCGAACATGTCGGGTAAGTCGGCATTGCTGCGCCAGACGGCGCTGATAGTGCTGATGGCGCAGATGGGGTGCTACTGTCCGGCCAAGGAAGCCAGCATAGGGGTGGTGGACAAGGTGTTCACCCGCGTGGGCGCGTCGGACAACATCTCATCGGGAGAATCGACATTTATGGTGGAGATGAACGAGACGGCCAGCATATTGAACAATGTGTCGGACAAGAGCCTTGTGCTGCTCGACGAGATAGGGCGCGGCACAAGCACCTACGACGGAATATCGATTGCGTGGGCCATAACCGAATATCTGCACGAACAGAAGAAGATTAGACCCAAGGTGCTTTTCGCCACCCACTACCACGAGCTGATAGAGATGGCCGACCGCTACGAGCGAATCAAGAACTACCACATCTCGGTCAAAGAGATAGGCAACAAGGTTATATTCCTGCGCAAACTTGAGGCCGGAGGCAGCGAGCACAGCTTCGGAATACATGTGGCGCGCATGGCGGGAATGCCGGCGATGGTGCTGAAAAGAGCCAACGCGATGCTCGATGTGCTTGAAGCAAAAAACAACAGCAGCATAGGTGTGCCGAAAAAAGAAAAAAACGTGCCTGAAAAACAACATCAGGCCGATTCGGGAGGGTATCAGCTGAGTTTTATACAACTTGACGACCCGACGCTGCTCGACATCCGCGACAGACTTTTAGATATTGACATTGATACACTTACACCGATAGAAGCGTTGATGAAACTCAACGAGATAAAAAAAATAGTGAAGAAAAAGTGAAAAAAACTTTTTGATTAAGAAAAAGTTTGTACTTTTTCAGTAGCTTTTAGAGAAAAAAAGCCGCGCGGAAATAGCTCAGTTGGTAGAGCACGACCTTGCCAAGGTCGGGGTCGCGAGTTCGAGTCTCGTTTTCCGCTCCAGTTCTTTGAAAAAACTTTTTTCCGATTTCGCCGTGTTTTATTTTCATGATTGATATTTGTTTGGGTTTTAGCGGCGAATTCTGGAAAACCTGCGGAAATAGCTCAGTTGGTAGAGCACGACCTTGCCAAGGTCGGGGTCGCGAGTTCGAGTCTCGTTTTCCGCTCAGATAGTCCTCAGGGCCAAGTGCTGTCAGGCTTATGCGATATGGGCTCTGGTGGTGGAATGGTAGACACGAGGGACTTAAAATCCCTTGACCGCAAGGTCGTGTGGGTTCAAGTCCCACCCGGAGTACTAAAAAAGTAGGGAAAACCTACGATGAAAAAGAGTTCTTTGAGATAAGGGTTATGACCCGTCCACGTCCTAACAGACGCCGAGATACACATTAATATGTTACAGTATCGAGGCCCGGTCATGACAACAAAAAGATGATGAATTAGATGTCTTGGTAGCTCAGTTGGTAGAGCAATTGACTCTTAATCAATGGGTCCAGGGTTCGAGTCCCTGCCAGGACACTTTTCAGCGGGGTGTAGCGCAGTTGGCTAGCGCGCCACGTTCGGGACGTGGAGGCCGGAAGTTCGAGTCTTCTCACCCCGACATCCGCAAGGATGCACCGAAGGGTCGTCCGCAGACATCGGTCTTGCCACTTTAGCTCAGTTGGTAGAGCAACGCATTCGTAATGCGTAGGTCTGCGGTTCGAGTCCGCAAAGTGGCTCCAAAATTCAGAGACAGGGCGTGAGTCCTGTCTTTTTTTTATGCAAAACAAATTAATAAATAACACATTAAATTAATTCAAAACATGGTAAAACAGTACGAAACCGTTTTCATTGTAACTCCCGTTTTGTCTGACGAACAGATGAAGGAAACGGTCGAGAAGTACACCAACTTCTTGAAAGAGCGCGGTGCAGAGATTATCTACACCAACAACTGGGGCATGCGCAAGCTCGCCTATCCGATTAAAAAGAAAACCACTGGCTACTACTACCTTATCGAGTTCAAAGCCGAAGGTAGCCTGATTGCCGACCTCGAGATTGCCTACAAACGTGACGAGCGCCTGCTGCGCTTCCTCACCGTGGCCCTCGACAAGCACGCTGTGGCATACAACGAGAAAAAGCGTAACGCCAAGAAGGCCGCCGCAGAAGCTCCCGCCACCGAGACCGCCGAAGCATAACCAGACGTTTTCTTCGATTACACAATCAAACAGTCAAACAATAACACAATAGCAAAATGGCAAACGAAACCGAAATAAAATATTTGACCCCGATAGCCGTCGAGACGCAGCGCAAAAAATATTGCCGCTTCAAAAAACTCGGCATCAAATACATCGACTATAAGGATGCGGATTTCCTTCTGAAATTCGTCAACGAGCAGGGCAAAATCCTTCCCCGTCGTATAACCGGTACGTCGAACAAGTATCAGAAAAAAGTGTCACAGGCTGTGAAGCGCGCCCGTCATATCGCCCTCATGCCTTACGTGGCCGATTGTCTCAAATAAAAATAGGAGGAAGCAAGAATGGAAATCATACTGAAACAGGATGTGGCCAACCTCGGCTACAAGGACGATATCGTTAAAGTGAAGAACGGATACGCCAACAACTACCTTCTTCCGCAGGGAATGGCTATCATCGCCACCCCGTCGAACAAGAAAATCCTCGCAGAGAACCTCAAGCAGCGTGCTTTCAAAGAGGAGAAGATTCGCAAGGACGCCGAAGCACTTCAGTCGGCCCTCAACGGCAAGAGCGTGAAGCTCATCGCCAAGGTGGGTGAGAACGGCCAGCTTTTCGGCTCGATCACCAACCAGCAGGTTGCCGAAGCTCTGAAAGAGCAGCACAACTACGACGTGGACCGCAAGAACATCGTGGTTGACGGCGACAAGATTAAAGCTGTTGGAGAGTACACCGCCATGGTGAATATCCACCGCGAAATCAAAGCTGAACTGAAACTCGAAGTTGTGGCCGAATAAGTCCGACAGAAGTTAATGTAAATGCAGAGAGCAAGGTGCGACGCACCTTGCTCTCATTTTTTTAGGCGGAGAGGTGCTCGAGCAGAATCTTGACCCCGATACCTATAAGCACCAAGCCGGCGAGGATTCCCGACCATAGGGTGGAGATGCTGCGCCCGCCACGACCGAGCAGCACACCTAGGCAGGACACCGCAAATGTGACGGCGGCGATAATAGCACAGGTGACTATGCTTTCGGCAACGGTGCTGTCGAGCCCGAATCCGATACCCACGGCAAACGCGTCGATGCTGGTGGCGACACCCAGGACACACATCGCACCGAAGTTGAGCGTGTTTGACTTGAGGTCGGAGTCGTTTTTCTTGCGGAAAGCGTCAACAATCATCTTAACCCCGATGGCGAGCAACAACACAAAGGCTATCCAATGGTCTATCGCCTCGATAAAACGCTCACAAGCCGTGCCCAAGATTGCGCCGGCAAGCGGGAACAGCCCTTGAGAGAGGCCCAACGTCAAAGAGAGCAGCAGCCACCGACGCAGACGCATCTCGTATTTCAACCCACAAGCGGTAGAAACCGCGAGGGTGTCAACACAAAGTGCAAGTGCCAGAAGTATCGATTCGAATATGCTCACAGTTGATTCGGCGGAAGTTGTGGAACTGGGTATCTTTTATTTCGAACAGGTGCGGCTCACTATAATAACACTCAACTCGTAGAGGAGATATATAGGAAGAGCCACAATACTAAGGGTGAATATGTCGCCCGTTGGGGTTATGACGGCGGAGATGACGAGAATCGCCACAACGGCGTGGCGGCGATAACGTTTCATGGGTTCGGGCTTCAGAAGACCCATCTTGGCCAGCAGCCAGGAGAGTATGGGCAGTTCGAAAACAGCACCCATGATGAGGCTCATGGTGATAAACATGGAGATGTAGGAGGTCAGCGAAATCATGTTGACGACATCGTTGCTGACCTGATATGTGCCGAGGAAACGGAACGTGAGAGGGAAGATGATTAAATAGTTGAGTGCCACACCGAGCAGAAACATCACGTAGCCTCCACCGACCGCCCTGACCGCATAGCGTTTCTCGCTTTTATAGAGCGCCGGGGAGACGAAGCCGAAAAGCACGTAAATCACGTAAGGCGACACAACCAGCAGTCCTGCCCATAGAGCCACTTTCATGTGGGTGAGGAACTGCTGCGCTATCTCGACATTAATCAAATCAACCCGAAATTGCGAGACATGACCTGTGATGCGGCTGAAAAGACGATAGGTGATGAAATAGGATTCCTTCGGGGCAAGGACGAGCGAGAACAGGAAATCCTTGAAAAAGAAAGCAACCACCGCCGCCACAAGTGCGGCGACGACAATACGCACCAAACAGCCGCGCAACTCGTCGAGATGCTCCCAGAAAGTCAATGGAGTCGAGTTAAATCAGTAACGCGATAGCGGGAGAAGATATTATTACTCCTCCTTCTTCTCAGGTTCGGCGGGTTTATCGGAGTTGTTCTCATCCTTGCCGTTGACTCCGTCCTTGAAACTTTTCACGCCCTTGCCCATACTGCGCATAAGCTCAGGGATGCGCTTGGCGCCGAAAAGCAGAAGAACTATTAGCACGATAAGGAGAATCTCCCATATCCCGATATTTCCAAAAAGCAAAAGATTCATAGCAGTTTTATTTAAAGTTCATGATTGTAAGAGGTCGTACTATTCTGCGTCGACTTTCAGTTTCTCGACATACCCGTCGATGCGCTTCATCTGGGCGGGGATATCTATCTTCTGCGGACATTTGTGGACGCATGCGCCGCAGCTGATGCAGTGGTCCGCCTGACGAAGACACGGTACCGAGCGGTCGTAGCCGACCAAAAAGGCACGACGAGCATGCCGGTAGGCTTTCTTGTCGGCGTCGGAGTCGTCGGCCAGCGCCACATTGCCCTCGTTAACGCACTTGTTGTAATGAGCGAATACGCCGGGGATGTCGATACCGTAGAAACAAGGCATGCAGTACTGGCAGCCGGTGCAGGGGACAGTAGGAAAGTTAGACAGTTGGTGGGCAATGCCTTCAAGCATGGCGTATTCGTCGTCGGTCAGAGGTTTCAGCGGCGAATAGGTGCGGATGTTGTCCTGCAAGTGTTCCATGTAGGTCATACCGCTGAGCACCGTAAGAATGCGCGGCTGCGAGCCAGCGAAACGGAACGCCCACGAGGCTATAGACGCCTGCGGGTCGTGCTGTTTGAGCTGCGCCGTCGCGGCATCGTTAAGCTTCGCCAAAGTGCCGCCGAGCAGCGGCTCCATCACGAAAATCGGGATGTCTTTCTCTGCCAAACGGTTGTACATATACTCCGAGTCGGCATCGCCACCCTGTTCAACGGCCTCGTGGTGCCAATCGACATAGTTGTGCTGAATGAGCACATGGTTCCAATGGACGGTGTCGTCCATATCGACGGCACGGTCGAAAACCTTCACGTCGCCGTGGTAGGAGAAACCCAGGTTGCGGATTCGACCTTTCTCACGCTCTTCCATCAGGAAGTCGAGGATGCCATTGTTGATGAAGCGAGCCTCGAAGACCTCCATCGGGCTCAGCTCGCGACCACTCAGGTCCTTGCTTGTGCCACCGATGGCGTGCAGCATCATGAAGTCGATATAGTCGATTTTCAGCTCTTTGAAGGTATTGCGGTAGATGTTTATCGACGCTTCGCGGCTCCAAGTGTTGGGCGGGAAGTTAGACATCTTGCTGCTCAGGTAGTATTTATCTCTCGGATGACGACTGAGGGCGATGCCCATAGCGTGCTCCGAGCGCCCTTTGCAATAAGGAGGAGCCGTGTCGAAAAGGTTCACACCATGCTCTATCGCGTAGTCGGTGAGACGGTTTATCTGCTCCTGGTCGAGCTCCTGGTTGTTTTCCCTGCCGCTGTCGCCCTCGATGGTGGGCATTCGCATGCATCCGTAACCCAGCAACGAGACCTTCTCGCCGTGATGGCCGGTGCGATAGGTCATCTTGTCGGTAGGCACTTCGCCCGGGGTGAAGCCCTCTGCCGTTGTCTCCGGCGCCTGTTTGCAACCCGCAAGCACAGCCGCTGTAGCAACCGTGCCGCCTCCCATCACTTTCAAAAATTTTCTTCTATCCACAGTTATAATAAATTGGATTTTACATATTTATATGTTGCTCGCGGCCTTCCACGTATATAGCCGACAGTGGTCGCGACGGACAGAGGTACTCGCATTTGCCACATCCGAGACAGCGGTTCTCGTCAACCGTCGGAACCATGTATCCCGAGGATGGACTTGCCACCATCTTGATGGCGTCGGCGGGACAGACCTCAGAACAATGGCC
>JAFZTV010000080.1 GCA_017618625.1 Bacteroidales bacterium
AAGAACTGAGGAAGAAATGAGGAAGAACAAGGGTGGATGGGACGGTGGCAGGGCGGCAGCAGGGCTGGCGGATTTCTTCTGCTTGTCAGTTTGTGAAGACGTACTGCAGGATGTTTTCGCCCATCTGGAAGGCCTTCTGACGGGTGGCTTGGCTGTCGTTGTGCACGTCGGGGTCTTCCCATCCGTCGCCGAGGTCGCACTCCCATGTGAAGAAGCAGACTAAGCGTCCCTGCCAAATAAGGCCGTAGCCGCGCGGTGGCAGGTTGTCGTGTTCGTGGATTTTGGGCAGTCCGTTGGGGAAGTGGTATTTTTGATGGTAGATGGGGTGGGAGAAGGGCAGTTCGACAAAGTCGAGTTCTGGAAACACCTGTTTCATCTGTGGAACGATGAAGTCTTTGAGTCCGTAGTTGTCGTCGATGTGGAGGAAACCGCCTCCGATGAGGTAGTTGCGGAGGTTCTGTGCTTCCTGGCTGTTGAAGACCACGTTGCCGTGGCCGGTCATGTGGAGGAAAGGGTAGTTGAAGAGCTCGCTGCTGCCTACGTCGACGACGGCGTAGTCGGTGGCGAGGTTCATCTGTGCATCGGCGTTGCAATAGGCTATGAGGTTGGTGAGAGAGGTGGGGTTGGCATACCAGTCGCCTCCTCCGCCGTATTTGAGCAGGGCTATCTGTGTTTGGGCGTTTGAAACTAAAAGGTAAAAACTAAAAACTAAAAAGAGGTGGATTTTTTTCATGTGATGATATTCTATACTAAGATGTTGTGTAAACTTCTGCCGCATTATTTTAGTTTTAACCTTTTAGTTTTTAGTTTAAAAAGTTGAGTGCGGTGACAGCATAGAGTGCAGCGGTTTCAGTCCGTAGGCGGCTGTCGCCGAGGGTGACGGGCTGGAATCCTTGAGACAGGACTTCGGTTATCTCCTTTGGGCTGAAGTCCCCTTCAGGGCCTATGAGGACGAGGGCGTCAGTGCCGGGAGTGTATAGTTGGTTGAGGGTGTGGCGTTCGTCTCCAGAGCAGTAGCAGACCAGTTTCTGAATGTGTGAATCGAGATTTTGCACAAAATCGAGAAGCTTTATGGGCGGGTCGATAAGGGGGCGACGGGCTTTGAGCGACTGTTTCATGGCGCTGAGGGCGATGCGTTCCAGACGGTCGGTCTTGAGGGTGCCGCGCTCGGAATGGTCACAGATGATGGGTGTGATGCGGTCGATGCCTATCTCCACGGCTTTTTCGACGAACCATTCTGTGCGGGCGTTGTTCTTGGGCGGTGCGATGGCAATGTGGAGGTGGAACGGGCGCTGGCCGTAGTCGGCTATTCGTTCCACTATCTCTACTTCGCAGGCCGAGGGGTCGGGGTTGGCAACGCGTGCGCGGCACATGGTGCCGTCGCCGGAGGTGACCCATAGTTCATCGCCCACGCCCATGCGGAGCACTCGGGTGCAATGGTGCGATTCGTCGGGGAGCAGGGTGGCGTAGGTGCCTGTGCAGTCATCGGTTAGGAACAGTCGCATGATGAGAGTCTATTGTTTGTTAATAGAGTTTGTCGGAATAACGGCACACTCATTGATTTATTGCCCGGTAGTGAAAGTATATTCCCAGATGCAACGATATGTGGCGGACTTGTGATGCTCTTGTGTTCTGTTGCCGCGGCTGTTCACTATTATTAACATTCGGGCTTGAATAAAAAGCGTGTTTCTGCGTTATTTATGTCGGTAAAATATACTATCTTTGCATTTTGATTTTAGTATGAATTAAAACTCTTGCAATATGAAACGTTTAGTGTTGTCCCTGTTTGCATTGGCGATGGTGCTGATGCTGAGCCCCGAAGCGGGTGCCCAGACACGTCCGACGAAGGTGAAGGTGGTTTTCGAAGTGGATTCGATGCCACAACAGTTGCTGATATATCTTAACGGCAACATGAAAGCCGAGGAGAAACTGGCTGCCAACGCGCAGGTTGTGGAGCAGTTCAAAGGGGTGTATGCCTCTCTTGACAGCAAGCGCAAGCAGCAGGTGGTGGATATGTACAACGCCGCCCGCAAGACGAAGTTGGAGGCTCAGCCCGATTATGTCAGCCTGACGCAGGCTTTGGTGGCATACGCGAATGCCAAGGTGTCGGCTACAATATTTGACGAGTGGGTCGCTGCGGTGTCGGCTATCTTTACTATTACTAACAAGAAGAAGGAGATGCAGGAGTTTATAGATTACACGGCCATGATGGTGGAGGACCGCACACTCTACAAGTCGCGCACGTCGATATGGCGTACACAGCCCGGTGCAGTGTTTTCGTTTGTACCTATCCGCAACGACATCAAGACGGTTTTTTCAGGCTCGGTTGACTTGACCTACTCGTCTGGCACGGGTAACAACTCCGATGAGTCGACCATCTATGGCACCACGGGCACTTATTATTTCTTGACCAACACTTTCGAGGGCAAAGGCGGACGGCTGACCTGGGAACGTTGTGGCATGGCTAAGAACGCCTGTTATGCTGATTTGGAGGACTACTCGGCCATTGTCAAGTTCCCCAAGTTCACAGCTGATTCGGTGACCTTTATCAATACCAACTACTTCAAGACCCCCATTAAGGGTATGGTGGAGGAGGCACTTTCGACCAAGACTGAACCGGACAAGTATAACTTCCCCAAGTTCCGTTCCTATCAGAAGGATTTCCAGTTGAAGGACGTGCTGCCGGGTGTGGATTTTGAGGGCAACTTCATGATGTACGGTCCCCGTTTTGTGACCAACGATGAGAAGCACCCTGCCTCCATGATATTCTACCGTCAAGGCAAGCGTTTCTTGGTAGCCAATTCCACCAAGTTCACCATCCTGCCACACATGCTCACCTCCGAGCGTGCCACGGTGAAGATGTATATCGGTGACGACTCCATCAGCAACGCAGGTGTACTCATCCGCTATACCACTAAGGACAATCGAGTCAACCTGTTTAACAATCCTAAGCGCAATTATTATAGTCCCTACACCGACAGCTATCACCAATTGGACATCTACTGCGAGAACATCAATTGGCTTATTGATAAGGACATCGTGGAGTTCAATATGGTGGCACAGAGCAATACCCAGACTTTTGTGACGTTTGAGTCTAACCGCTACTACTCCGAGAGCAAGGACCGCGAGGTGCAGGGCATCGACCAGACCAGCCCTGTGGTGCGTGTCTACCGCTACATGAAGGCGCACGACATGAAGCAGGACTTCCCCCTTGTGGCGTTCCAGAACTTCATCCGCATGGACGAGGGGCAGACAAAGCTGATGATTCACGGTCTCACACGTCACGGTCTTGTCTCGTTTGATGAGGCACGCAACCGCATCCATGTGCACGACAAGCTGATTGGTTTCTACAAGGCTATCGTCAAGCAGGAGGGACACGATTACGATGCTCTTACCCTGCAGTCCGACACCAAGGCGAACAATGCCGAGCTGGACCTCTCATCTCTTGACCTCCGTGTGCATGGCATCAAGAAGTTTGTGGTGAGCGATAGTCAGTTGGTGGTCGTAAAACCCTACGAAGGAGATATTGTCGTGAAACGCAACCGTGACATTGTCTTTTCCGGCTACATCAATGTGGGGCGCTTTGAAATGAACGTCACCGACGCTACTTTCTTCTACGATGCTTTCCGCTTCGACCTGCCACAGATTGACTCCATGCGCTTCTCCGTCACCAGTTTCACCGACCCGCAGAAGCAGATGATGGTACGCACGCCGCTCTATAAACTGGTGGGCGACATACAGATTGATAAACCTGATAACCACTGCGGCCTGAAGAAGAACAAGGACTATCCCATCTTCAACAGCGTCAAGCCAAGCTATGTCTACTACGACCGGCCGTTCATCTTCAATGGGGTATACGACCGCGACCGCTTTTACTACTCGCTCTATCCCTTCGTCATTAAACAGCTTACTGACTTCCAGACTGACAGTCTCGAGTTCCTCGGAGCCCTCACGTCGGCAGGTATCTTCCCCGAAATCGAAGAGCCCCTCAAG
>JAFZTV010000081.1 GCA_017618625.1 Bacteroidales bacterium
ACGGGGATGAACTTGTTGCCGTTGTGGACTGCTATGGTCTGTCCTACGAAATCAGGCGATATCATGGAAGCTCTCGACCAGGTCTTGATGGTGACCTTCTTGTTCGACTGCTGCGCCTCGATTACTCGTTTCTCCAGTTTGTGGAAGATATACGGACCCTTCTTTAATGAACGACTCATTGTTTCTTCTTTTTAGTTGTTACTTCTTTCTTCTTTCAACTATATACTTGCTCGACTGTTTCTTCGGAGCGCGTGTCTTGTAACCCTTAGCTGGGATACCCTTGCGTGAACGCGGGTGTCCGCCGGTCTGACGGCCTTCACCACCGCCCATCGGGTGGTCAACTGGGTTCATCACAACACCGCGGTTGCGCGGACGGCGACCGAGCCAACGGCTGCGACCGGCCTTACCACCGACCTCGAGGTTGTGCTCGGGGTTGGAAACGATACCTACGGTAGCGCGGCAAGCCTGAAGGATCATGCGCATTTCACCGCTCGGCATCTTGATGATAGCATATTTGTCGTCACGCGACATCAGCTGTGCATAGGCACCGGCCGAACGCACCATCTTGGCGCCCTGTCCGGGACGGAGCTCGATGTTGTGGATAAGCGTACCGAAAGGAATCTCGGCGAGTGTCAGGGTGTTTCCGATTTCGGGAGCGACGCCTTTGCCCGACATAACGGTCTGGCCAACGGTCAGGCCCTGGGGGGCGATGATGTAGCGCTTCTCGCCGTCGGCATAGCACACCAGCGCGATGCGCGAGCTGCGGTTCGGGTCATACTCGATAGTCTTCACAACAGCGGGAATACCATCCTTGTTGCGTTTGAAGTCTATCATGCGATAGAGTTTCTTGTGGCCACCGCCGATGTAGCGCATGGTCATCTTACCCGTGTTGTTGCGTCCGCCTGATTTGCCAAAGCCAAATACCAAGCTCTTTTCGGGCTTTGTGGCGGTGATGTCGTCGTTGGTCACAACGAGTTTGTGACGCTGACCGGGGGTTGTGGGTTTAATCTTTTTTAAAGCCATTTCTTTCTTTTTTGCGACCTCTTATCAGTGGGTCTTACTATTAAACAATTGTTTTTGACGCCTCTCGGCGTATTCTTCATTTTTTAGATAGCAGCGTAGAAATCGATTACATCGCCTTCAGCCAAGGTCACGATAGCTTTCTTGAAAGCGTTCGTGCGGCCCGTGAGGAAACCTGATTTGGTGTAGCGCGACTTCACTTTGCCCGAGTAGTTCATCGTGTTGACATCGATGACCTTGACGTTGTAGAACGACTCGACAGCCTTCTTTATCTCAATCTTGTTGGCTCTCTTGTCGACAACGAAACCGTAGCGGTTGTGAGCCACCGGTTCGGGCTTACCTTTCTTACGCTGAATGTAGGTAAGCTTCGGAGAAGCGGCAACCTCGCTGATGCGGGTCATCTTCTCGCTAATGAGGGGTTTTACTATGATGTTCATTTGTTAAAAATTCTTAACGATTACTGTAACTCTGTTTATTTCGCAGCCAAAACACGGTTAATCTCCTGCAACGAACCTTCCGATATGACGACATTGCTGGCGTTCATAATATCGTAAGTGTTTAACGTTGACACCGTTACAACCTTCACGTTTTGGAGGTTGCGAGCTGACAAAGATACGAAATTATTTTGATTTTCAATAACTATGAGCGATTTTTTGTCGTTAATCTTCAGGTTATTGAGAACCTCAACCATCTGCTTTGTCTTCGGTGCGTCGAATGAGAAATTCTCGACGATGGTCATAGCGCTGTCGGCGACCTTCATGCTGAGAGCCGAACGACGGGCAAGACGCTTCACCTTGATGTTCAGTTTGAAACGATAGTCGCGAGGTTTGGGTCCGAAGATGGTACCGCCACCCACGAACACGGGGCTCTTGTAGTCGCCCGAGCGAGCGCCGCCGGTGCCCTTCTGACGTTTCAGTTTGCGAGTGCTGTGTGCGTTCTCGCTACGTTCTTTGGCTTTGTGAGTACCCTGACGCTGGTCGGCCAGATACTGTTTGCAATCCAGATAGACAGCGTGCTCGTTGGGCTCGATTGCGAAGATAGAATCCTCGACGTTGACGGTTCTACCGGTTTCGCTTCCTTTGATGTTATAAACTTTTAACTCCATCTTTCCAGTTTTAAAATTGAACCTTTGGGTCCCGGTACAGAACCTTTGACTAAAATGAGATTTTTCTCGGCGATGATCTTGATCACCTCGAGGTTTTGGATTTTCACGCGGTGGTTGCCGGTCTGTCCAGCCATACGCATTCCCTTGAAGATACGCGAGGGATAGGAGGATGCACCGATTGAACCGGGAGCACGCAGACGGTCGTGTTGTCCGTGAGTGAGGTCTCCAACACCACCAAAGCCGTGTCTCTTCACAACGCCCTGGAATCCTTTACCCTTGGAGGTTCCTACGACATCGACAAACTCGCCTTCCTGGAACACGTCCACTGTGAGGACTTCGCCATATTTTTTCTTGTGGCCTTCCTCAAAGCGGGTGAACTCGGCAAGGTGATACTTCGGTGTGGTGTTTGCCTTTGCGAAGTGTCCTTTCATGGGTTTGTTTGTGCGGCTTTCTTTCTTCTCGCCGAAAGCCAGCTGGATAGCCTCGTAGCCATCCTTCTCGATTGTTTTCACTTGTGTCACGACACAAGGACCGGCCTCAATAACTGTGCATGGTATCTGCTTACCATTGGCATCGAAAAGGCTAGTCATTCCGATTTTTTTACCTAATAATCCTGACATTTTTGAGTTTGGATTTTTGTTTTGTTAATAGATTTTGTTTTCAGCTTGCGCGACACCGTCCCGGCGCCGACAACATTGGCTGATTTACGTCACACTTTGATTTCGACTTCCACGCCGCTGGGCAGCTCGAGTTTCATCAATGCGTCGATGGTCTTCGCGCGGTCGTTGATCTCGATGTCCATAAGACGTTTGTACGAGCTGAGTTCGAACTGCTCACGTGATTTCTTGTTCACGAAGGTCGAACGGTTGACTGTGAAGATTTTCTTGTTGGTCGGCAGAGGAATGGGGCCATTCACCACTGCGCCGGTCATCTTTACGGTCTTCACGATTTTCTCAGCGGATTTGTCCACCAAGTTGTGATCGTAAGATTTGAGTTTAATTCTAATTCTTTGACTCACGGTTTTAAGAGATTAATTAATTTATAAGTTTAGTATTTGTATTTCAATATTGATTCTTGCTGTTCCTTCGACACCTCGGCATAGTGCGAGAACTCCATCGTCGAGTTGGCGCGTCCCGATGTGATCGTGCGCAGCGCTGTCACATATCCGAACATCTGCTCCAGCGGCACTTTGGCGTGAACGGCCTGCACTCCCACCTTTGCGGTGACGTTCTCCAACACTCCGCGTCTGCGGTTCAGGTCGCTCGTCACATCGCCCACGTATGCGTCGGGGGTCAGCACTTCGAGCTTCATGATAGGTTCGAGCAGCACCGGGCTGGCCTTGCGGCAAGCCTCCTTGTATCCGATCTTGGCACACACCTCAAACGAGAGCTGGTCGGAGTCCACCGGGTGGAACGAGCCGTCGATGACGCGCACCTTCATGCTGTCCATCGGATAGCCGGCCAACACACCGTTGAGCATCGCATCCTTGAAACCTTTCTCTATCGCGGGGATGTATTCCTTCGGAATGTTGCCGCCCTTCACCTCGTTGATAAACTGAAGTCCGACCACACCGTCGTCGGCGGGGCCGATCTCGAATAGTATGTCGGCAAATTTACCCTTGCCGCCCGTCTGCTTCTTGTATATCTCGTGGTGGCGCACCGTCGTGGTGATAGCCTCTTTGTAAGCCACCTCCGGACGGCCTTGGTTCACCTCCACGCCGAATTCCCTGCGCAGACGGTCAACGATGATGTCCAGATGCAGCTCGCCCATACCGCTGATGATGATCTGACCCGACACCTCGTCGGTCTTGGTGCGGAAAGTCGGATCCTCTTCAACCAGTTTGGCCAAAGCGTTGGTCAGCTTGTCCATCTCGCCCTGGGTGAGAGGTTCTACGGCTATGCTTATCACCGGGTCGGGGAAGATCATAGACTCCAGCACTATCGGGTGCTGCTCGTCACACAGCGTGTGACCGGTCTTGATCTCTTTGAATCCCACCGCAGCTCCGATGTCGCCGGCCTCGATGCGGTCGAGCGGGTTCTGCTTGTTCGAGTGCATCTGCATGATGCGCGAGATGCGCTCTTTCTTGCCCGTGTTGGCGTTATAGACGTATGAGCCCGATTCGAGCGTGCCGCTATACACTCTGAAGAAGCAGAGACGGCCCACATACGGGTCGGTGGCTATCTTGAACGCCAAAGCCGAGAAAGGAGCCTTCGGGTCGATCGGACGGCTCTCGGGTTTCTCGTTCTTGGGGTTCACGCCTTCCACATCCTCCACGTCGAGAGGGCTGGGCAGGAAGGCCGCCACCGCGTCGAGCAGTGTCTGAACACCTTTGTTCTTAAATGCCGAACCACACATGACGGGGACGATCTTCCTCGCCAGCGTGGCCTTGCGTATTTCGGATATTATGTCGTCGGGGGTGATCGAGTCGGGGTCGTCGAAGAACTTCATCATAAGCTCCTCGTTTTCCTCGGCCACACCTTCGACCAGTTTCTGACGGTATTCGGCGGCTATGTCTTTCAAGTCCTCCGGCATCGGAATCTCGTAGAACTGCGTTCCGTTCGACTCCTCGTCCCAGATGAGGGCCTTGTTAGAGATAAGATCCACCACACCTTTATACAGGTCTTCCTGTCCGATAGGAATTTCGATGGGTATGGGGTTGGCGCCCAGCTTGTCCTTTATCTGGTCAACCACCGCGAAGAAGTTGGCGCCCGCGCGGTCCATCTTGTTGATGAAAGCGATGCGGGGCACATTGTACTTGTCTGCCTGACGCCACACCGTCTCCGACTGAGGCTCGACGCCGCCTACGGCGCAGAAGATGGCGATAGCGCCGTCCAGCACACGCAGCGAACGCTCCACCTCGACCGTGAAGTCCACGTGACCCGGAGTGTCGATGATGTTGTACTTGTAGTGGTTTTCGTGCCAATCCCAGTAGACGGTGGTGGCGGCGGAGGTGATGGTTATCCCCCTCTCCTGCTCCTGCACCATCCAGTCCATCGTTGCCGAACCCTCATGGGTCTCGCCCAGCTTGTAGTTCTTGCCGGTATAGAACAATATGCGCTCCGTAGTCGTCGTCTTACCGGCGTCTATGTGGGCCATAATGCCTATGTTGCGAGTATATTTGAGGTCCGACATCGTTATTCCTATATATTATATATTGTAGGGAGACTTAGAATCTGAAGTGCGAGAACGCCTTGTTAGCGTCGGCCATACGGTGGATGTCCTCCTTACGTTTGAAGGCGGCACCTTCCTCCTTGTAAGCGGCCTGTATTTCGGCAGCCAGTTTGAGAGCCATCGTCTTCTCACCGCGTTTGCGCGAGAAAAGGATGAGGTTCTTCATGCCGATCGACTGTTTGCGCTCCGGACGGATCTCGGTGGGAACCTGGAAGGTAGCACCGCCGATACGTTTGCTCTTCACCTCAACCGAAGGGGTGATGTTGGCCAGAGCCTTCTTCCAAACCTCGAGGCCGTCTTCCTTCGTGCGGTCGCTCACCACGTCGATTGCATCGTAGAAAATCTTGTAGGCGATGGTCTTCTTGCCGCCAAGCATCAGGTTGTTGACGAACTTGGTCACCATCACATCATTATATTTAGGATCCGGGAGGATGATTCTTTTCTTAGGTTTAGCTTTTCTCATTTTGCAAAAAACTTTAAACTTTTAACTCTAAACTTTAAAACTTACTTAGCAGCTGCTTTCGGACGTTTGGCACCGTATTTCGAACGACGCTGACGACGACCGTCAACTCCGCTGGTATCCAACGCACCGCGGATGATGTGATAACGCACACCGGGAAGGTCCTTCACACGACCGCCGCGGATCATCACTATGCTGTGCTCCTGCAGGTTGTGGCCCTCACCAGGGATGTAGGCGTTCACCTCTTTCTGGTTGGTCAAACGAACACGAGCCACCTTTCTCATTGCCGAGTTAGGTTTCTTAGGGGTTGTTGTGTACACACGAGTACAAACACCGCGACGCTGCGGGCAGCTGTCCAGTGCGGGCGATTTGCTCTTGTACTCCATCTGCTGACGTCCTTTGCGAACTAATTGCTGAATTGTTGGCATTTCTTTACTTATGTTATTAATTTTTACTGATTTTTGCTTTTCTTCGGGGCATAATCCACCCCACAAAACGGATTGCAAAAGTACAACAATTTTTTTATTAACTATAAACCTTTTCATTTCACCTAATGTTAAATTTCCTTAAAATTCTTATAACATATTGTTTGAACACAACTTACCGATAACACTTTTTTGTTAAAATTCCCCATTTTCTAAAACTTATCAACCGAAAGTTATCAACAAATCCCCCAATCAAATCCCACCCTGTCCTAAAACAAAAAAAAGGGCGCACACCCAATGTGCACCCCCACTCATACAAAACAAAGAACTCCCTATCTCACCACCACCTTCCGAGCCTCCCTCTCTCCCACCTTCACCATATAAATCCCCGCAGCGTTCACATGTATAAAACCATCTATGAGACCCTTATGGACAATTCGACCCATAACATCATAAACCAACGCGTCGCCGCTCTCAACACCCTCAATCACAATCTCCCTTCCTCTAGCATACACCTTCACCTTGTCGGAATCAACCTCATCGATACCCTCCGTGCCGCCACCGACTGAAACAAAGTATGCTGTGAGTGTCATATCCCCGGTAACGTTGAGCGAGTATGGATTGGTCGTCGCCCCGTCGCTCCAGTGGTCGAATCGGTATCCACTGTTGGCAACGGCGCTTACGACCGCCTGCGAATTGGTGCATGTCGGCATGGTTAAGATTTGCACGGTGCCCATGGAATTATTGTTTGATACTGCCGTGAAGGCGTATGCCGACCCCTCAACGAAATTGGTAAACTGCGACCAGCCGTCGGCATCAGCATATTCCCCTACTCGTCCACATAGTACATAAACCTGTATGCTGTCCGGGACACCATTGAATGCATTTATCCCCACCGTTGGCGGCACAGTGTTAAGTGAGTGTATTTCACTCAATCCGCAGCAGCCATAGAATGCCCCGTCGCCGATGGATGCGACAGCATTGCCAATGGTGACCGTGGCGAGAACCGAGCAGGCCCAGAACGCGTAGTCGCCTACCGAGGTGACGGTATTGGGAATGGTGATGACATTGATGCCTCTGCAGTTAGAAAAGGCGTAGTCGCCAATGGATGTAACAGCGTTGCCAATGGTGAGGTATACGAGGCCGCTGCAGCCTGAGAAGGCGTAGTCACCGATGGATGTAACGGCGTTGCCAATGGTGACAGAGGTTAAACCCGAAGCATTTATGAATGCGTAATCATGTATTGCTGTAACACCTTCGGGTATATTCAAACCTGTAACAAGGTTATTATTAACATATAAGTTGTGTGCATAATACAAAGGATTGCTGGCACCGTTGCCGAATTCAATATTGCACTAACCCGCAATATCTCCTGCATAATATACAGATATCATCCCGTCACAGCCACTGAAAGCCCCGTCACCAATGGTGGTGACTGAGCTGCCGAGGGTGACAGCTGTGAGCCCGCTACAACCACAGAATGACTCTTCCCCGATGGAGGTCACGGAACTGCCGAGGGTTACTGCAGTGAGGCAAGATGCATTTAAAATGCATAATCGCCTATGGCCGTAACTCCTTCGGGTATAACCAAAGAAGAAACAAGGCTATTATCGACATATAAGTTGTGTGCATAACGTAAAGGGTTGCTGAGAACACCACCGAATTCTATATTGCACCAATCTGCAATGTCTCCTGTATAATATACAGATGTGAGGTTGCTGCAGTAATAGAAGGCATCGGTGCCGATAAAGGTGACGCTGTTGGGGATAGTGACAGATGTGAGTCCGCTGCACTCAGAGAAAGCACTGTAAGGGATGGAAGTGACTGAATTGGGGATGGTGAGGGATGTGAGGCCGGTGCAATGACCGAAGGCCCCGCCACCGATGTTTGTGACAGAGCTTGGTATGGTGAGTGAACCTGTGAATCCGCTACAGTTATAGAAGGCGTATTCTCCGATGGAGGTAACAGTGTTGCCAATAGGAACAGTGTTGAGACGCATGCAGTCACAAAACGCGTAGTCGCCTATCGTGGTGACGGAGTTGGAAATGGTTACGGAGTTGACGCTGCTTCCATAGAAGGCCCCATAGCCAATCGAGGTGACGGAGTTGGGAATGGTGACCGACGCGAGTCCAGAACATCCAAAGAAAGCGTTGGCGCCGATAGAGGTGACTGTGTACGTTGTTTCATTGTACGTCACCGTCGAAGGAATTGTCAGTTCCCCAGTGACGTGATTGTCTTCGGCCACCTGCGCCTCACCGTTAACGATGTTGTAATACAACGTTTGACCGCTTGGGGCTACGTCCGAAAAATCGTATGCCCACAACTGCGCTGTTATGGCAAATAGGACTGTAAGAAATAGATATAACTTTTTCATAATCGCTATGCGCTTCTGTTTTTTTCATTACTTACAATCCGTTACACTCATTTCGCTAGGATTTGTATCCTCAACTGTCGAGCGTTCGATTGATTGTGCAAATATACAAAAAAGTTTTGATAACCACTTTTAAGCTCCAAATATCCCCTCCCCCAATCACCCAACAACAAACCACCCCAATAAACCAACCCATCTCAGGTCACAGGCCACTAGTAACAGGTAAATAGTAACAGGTAACAAGTCACACAAAACCCAAAGGAACCCTAGATGAACCTAGGATGACCCCTGGAGATGATACGGACTTGATACGGTGTTGATACGGAGGTAATACGGAGTTGATACGGAGGTAAGCACACTTTATCCCTGTGCGTCAATATCCTGCAGCGGCCAATTTTGCACCTCCGTTGTTAGGCTTATTTCGTTATTATATCCCAAACCACTGATATTTATATTCTTGCAAATTGACATATTCATCATCGCTTCCCTGCAAAGTTACAACACTTTTCCTCAAAAAAACAGCGAAAACACCATTTTTTTCAAAAATATTTCCCTAAAACAACATCCCCAAAAACCTACCTAACCCCACAAACCACAGGGATTAGTGCCTCTGCCGAAACTTGTAGTATTCGTACTGCAGCATCAACGCGGCGGCGAGGCGGTCGCCCATGATGTCGGCGCCTTTTTGGGTGAAGTGCATATAGTCTTTGCCGGCATAGCCGTTTGAGACCCACGCCTTCATAGAGTTCCAGCCGCCCATGGCGTCATATATGCTCCAATACGCTGCGCCGTGCCGATTAGCCATCTGCCTCAGGCCTTCGACAAAGCGCGGCAGGAACGAATATGTCTGCCACGAGCCTTCGCCGGTGGAAGTCATGTCTGAGGGTCCGATGAAGAGTATTGTGGCATTGGGGCAGCATGCGCGGAGGTGCTCAATCTGCTCGCCCAACTCATTACAATAACGTTCCAAAGCTTTCTCACCTCTGATGTACGGCACCGAGTTGCCACCGAACTGGAGTATGATGAGCGCAACGTCCATCTGCTCGTATGCCGCCGTAAGCAGCTCGGCCTTCACCCCCTTGAACTGGTGGCCGGAGCAGCCGCGCATGGGTATGTTGTCAACGGCGACGCCATATCCATAGTCAACCATGATACCGTAAAAGTCCGCAGATCCGCTGTAGTGCAGGCTTATCTTGTCGGCGCAGCTGTCAAGCTGCCAGTCGAAATGCTGCACGCCTTCAGCGTCGGTGTGGTGACTCTCGTTGTAATGCATGGAGGGAACCGCGAGCGAAGCGTCGAACGAGCCTCCGCGGTTATTGAACAGTACGCGGACGTGGTCGAAGAGCTTGACCAACGAGTCGGCGGTATTTTGCGCCGAGGGTTTTATGCCCGCCGAGACAGAACCGTTGATGCGGTGGCACTGCATCATGGGACCGTAATTGCCCGATGAGCGCGAGACGGTGCTGTCGCCAAAGCTGGAGAGTTTCTCGTAGCTGCCCTGCGCCCATACTTGCGCGGCGTAAACCGGTGTGAAGCCGCTGAGGGGCAGCAATCCCGGCCCGCCGCCGCCGAACTGCGTCTGCAACGCGGTGCGGAGTCGGCCGGTGATATGGTCCATCTCTATCTGCGAGTCGCCATAGTGCAGCACGCGCACCGTGCGCTGTTGTCCTTGCGCGCTGTCCATTGTGGCGAACATGGCGTCGAAGAAGGTGTAGTCGTCGTTGGGGAGATAGAACCGTGTGGCGCTGTCGTTGAGCAGCACCATGTAGTAGTCGGTTGAGTCGGACAGCACCTGCGCTATACTGTCCTGACGCCTTTGCTCGTCGGATAGGAATCCTTCGACGTCAAATTTCTCCTCGCGGGTCATCATCTTCTCAAGTGTGGGGAAGCGAAGCGTGGTGCCGAGCAGCTTCACACCGTCGGCAGGGAAGAAGAGGCATACCAACGCAAGCAACGCTATGGCTGCCATAATGAAAAGGAATATTTTGAGTGCGCGCATCAAAGTCTTATTTTTTGACTATTTTATCAAGATACACAGGCCGTCCATTATGCGAAGGTATAAGTCCGTTGGCCTGTATGCAGAACCTAAGTGGTTTAGAATGGACAGATTCGGCCATACTGCCCAACTGAAAACGGCATGTGACAGTCTTTGTGGATTTTGCGGGAATGGTGTCGGACAGCGTAGATGAAGTGTTCGCCTCGTCGCGTGATGTAATCATGGTGGAGAGGCGCAGTTGGAGCGAATTGTCGGCAGAATGGGAAATGTCGTAAGGATATGGGTTGATTATACGCACCGTTGCCGTAAGCGTCGAGTCGTCAACGGTGGCGGCAAGAGGCTCGATGCGGACGCGGCTGAGCGGCAAATAGCTGTCGGTTTCGACACAGTGGAACGGGGTGTTGGGCACCACCTTATCGGAGACCCAATCCGGCACGATGACCACAGCAGGCTTGAAGGCATAGGCGCTGTCGCCCGAAGTATAGCGCCACTGGCTGTCACGCTCATAGTAAACAGGGATGCAGCACGCCTCTCTATTGGTGTAGAAGATGTACTTGCAGGGTAGTGTGTAGTTGTGCAGCACTACGACTGGGCGGTCTTGCGCCATCTCGGCAATGGCTTCGCAGTTTGTGCGGTTGTTCCACAGCTCTCCTTTGAGGTGCAGCGGGTTGAACAGCAAAAGTATGCGGGCGCATAGCAGCACGCCGACAGAAATGTATAGCACTATGCGGAAAGCCCTGCCTATGCGGGCGGAAAACATATTGTTATAGCCGTCGAGAAGCAGCCACACAAGCGGAAGCGCCGCAACCAAAGTCCACTGAGGCTGTGTGCGTCCCTTGAAGCTGGCAACAAAGAAGAAAATCATGTAAACCGCGACCGTCCATAGCATAAGCGCACCCTGAAATTCGCGATTTCTTTGGTTGTGCCTTACGGCTTTATAGAGGAACCCTAGCAGCAGCGGATTGAATACAACTACAAGATTTATCAGGTATTCTAGCGTGAACGAAGGCTTGTAGGGGAGCGTGCTGCGCTCCTGAAGATGATAGCGCAGAGGAGTCCAGTCATGCTTGTACAGCCAAAGTATATGCGGCATATAAAGCAGCAAAGCTGTAGCAAGCCATATTACAATATAAAGAATCACTTTGCGACGCGCTTCAGGCGTGCTGTTACGCATGGAATAAATCAGATAGAGCACGAAAGCTGTCGCCACCAGTATTACACCTTGGTACTTGCTGTAGCCTATCATGGCGGTGGCAACGCCCACAATCACAGCATTAATTGCCGACGGTGTGCGCCAAAGGCGAAACAAAGCCCAAATGAAAAGTGTGGCCGAGAAAAGGAGCGGAGCGTCGGGCAGAGCAAGAAGACCGTACAGTTGAAGAAGCGGCACAGAAAAGGCGATTGCGACAAAGACCAACGCCGTTGTTCTAGTCGGTTTTGGGTTGAACGACTGCCAAGTATGCCACAAAAGCAACAGGTAAAGCGGCTGCAAAAGCGTTGTCGCAAGCCTAACCCCAAACTCTCCAGAAATCCATTGGGTGAGCCAGATGAGCCAAGCCACCGCAGGCGGATGGTCAAAATAGCCCCAATCTAACCCATTCCTCGTGGCCCACCACCAATAGTAAGCCTCGTCGTTGGCAAGTTCAACGGTGCCGGCCAATACTAGGTTGAGCAGCCACCATAGCAGTAGCGTGAGGGCTACAATGAGCGATGGGGAGAGTCTGTTCAGGAAAGCCTTCACCTGTCGGGAGTTGCGCTATTTTTCAGAGATACGTTTTTCGAGTGCGACAATGCGGTTGAGCAGGGCCTCCATATTGCGCATAATGGCGAAGTTGCGCTTCTGGCGCGACGCCTCGGTGGCAGGAGAACCCACGATTGTGGCTCCCGACGGCACATTCTTCGTAACTCCGCTCTGGGCTCCTATCTTCACGTCGTCGCCCACTTCCACATGTCCTACGATGCCCACCTGGCCGGTAAGCAGGCAACGGGCTCCCACCTTTGAACTGCCGGCTATTCCGCTTTGCGAGCACATTACCGTGTTTTCACCCACCTGTACGTTGTGCCCCACTTGGCACAGGTTGTCAATCTTGACGCCTTTATGTATAATTGTCGAACCCATCGTGGCGCGGTCGATACAGCTGTTTGCGCCTATCTCGACATCGTCCTCGATAATCACGTTGCCAATCTGGTCAATCTTTGAATATATTCCGTCATCGGAAGGCACAAAGCCGAAGCCGTCGGCACCTACGACGGCTCCTGAATGTATGATGCAGTTCTTCCCGACCTGCACATCAGGATAGAGCTTCACGCCGGAGTAGAGAATGGTGTTGTCGCCGATGGTCACATTGTCGCCGACATAGACGTTGGGGTATATCTTCACGTTGTTTCCTATCACGACACGATTGCCAAGCACAGCGTAATGACCCACATAGCAGCCTTTGCCTATCTTGCAGTGGCGGCCGCGGCGGCTGTGGCATGATATACCTTTCTTGGGTGCGTTGGCGGTGTTGAATATATGCAGCACCTTCGCAACAGCTAGATATGGGTTGTCAACCCGCAGAAGTGTTGAGGTAACTGGGTGTGAAGGCTGGAACTTGCGGTCAACTATAACCGCCGTAGGTTGATTTTCGTAGAAATACTGTTCGTATTTGGGGTTGGCAAGGAAGGTTATCGAGCCTTCGCCGGCCTCTTCTATTTTGCTTGGACGTACGATTATGGCGTTTTCGTCGCCTTCAATGCTCGCCTTAAGCATTTGGGCCATCCGGCCCGCGGTGAATTGTGTCATCTTCGAAGGAAATATATGGAGTGAGTTTGTTTACTGTCTCGATGTCTATGATGCTGACCTTGAGCAGGTCTTTTGGCGTTGAGAAATGTACCCCCGACGAACGTAGCTTTATAATCGCCCGAGCCTGATAGTTGTCTATGTACGGGTGGCGCTTAAGTGTCGCGTAGTCGGCTGTGTTGATGTTTATTTTCTGTATGCTGGCAGAATCAACGGTGATATGTTGTACGATGGCTTGGTAGCGGTCGGCGTTCATGCCGTAAACCTCCAACAGCTGCTCTTTGCGCACATATCCGCCAAGGCGGTTGCGGTATTTGACTATGGCTTGCGCAAAGTAAGGCCCGATGCCATACAAATCCTGCAACTCAAGGGTGTCGGCACTATTTAGCTCGACTGTAATAGCACGACGTTCTTCGCGGTTGCGTGTAAAATCCGGTGGCGACATCGGCTCCGATTGTCCGCCCTCGCGTGGCTCATAGCGGTTGCCGTAGCGCTTGTGGCGGTTGTAAGAGTAGTGCCGATGGCGTTCGTGGCGATAGACACTATCCTGCAGCTCGACGCTCTCAAACGCCTCCGACGTAGCCTCGTCAATGGGTATGGTCTTACTCTTGTGCGGAACGAACATGAGAACGAGCAGTACTGCAAGCAGCACTATGCTCAGCCACAGAAACCCTCGTTGTTCAGTCTTGTTCTTCATTCTGGTTCTCGTTCCACTCTATGGTTCCTCGTTGATGGAATATCTGTGGGTTGGTAAACTGCTCGTCGCTCTCGAAACCGTCTCCGTAAGTCAGCCGTTTGCCATTTACGGAGCGTATCAGGTCGTTTGAGAACATCCGGCCCTCTTCCCTATTCCATGTAAGGTTCTTCAGATAAACGGTGTCGCCGTTCTCGTAGTCAATGATTACAACGCTGTCGTGTGCCCGAACCAGGTTATTGTCGGTAAGTTCCTCCGCCCGAAGCGCCCAGAGATATGCCCTCTTGCTGCCGTCAGTATTGAGAAACTCGACCTGAAGACCTTCTGGGTAAAGTGTGCGGTTGTCTGGTGTGGTGAACTTCTGCACTAACGGCGTGGTCATAACCATCTGCACATTCCCGGATGTGCTTCGGCGCACCGTTGCATCCTTAACCGTTTGCGACGGAAGGTTTTTCTGGTCAAAGAAACGTATTTTCTCTATGTCGTTGGAGCAAGCCGATAGGGACACGCAAAATAAAACCGAAAGCAAGAGTGCATGACTCTTGCTTCCGGAGTGTGATTGCTTTTGGTTGCGCAAGGGCATCCTGACAAAGGCTTATCTCGTACGCACTGTCGTTACAACGCCTATGCCCGGCACGGTGAAGGAGTGTCCGTCGATGAGGTCCACCATGAAGGCGTCGGCTTTCTTCGGATATCCCGAAGCGCACTGTCCGATGATGCGGTTGGCTTCGGCCACCACATCGGGAGTGCTATCGACGTTTTTGGCTTTGGCGGCCATATCGGCTGCTGCCCAGTAGGCGCTGCGTCCTCCAATGCCGTCACCGCTGGCGACATTGTGGAATTTCATATACAGCTGCGCTATGCGGAGATAGGGTTCACCCTTTGACGGATCGGTGCGGGCAGCATCGTTAAAGGCACTGCGGGCAGCTCCCATCGAGCCCATACCGCTGTTTGCAAGTCCGAGCAGGAGGTATGCTTTATAGATGTCTTTCTTTTCGGACAATCCTTTCACTGCATCGTTCAGATATTTCACTGCATCGCTGTATTTCTTCTTCGAGATGCTCATCTGTCCCATGCGCATAGCCGTCACAGGCGAAGGTTCCAGAGTGTAGAGTCTTTCAGTTGCGTCGAAGAAGAGCGGGTCTTCGGTGCAACCCTTCTTCATCATGATGTTGGTGATTTTCTTCAGCAAATCGACATTGTCGGGAGTAGCTTCGAACTTCTGTTTGTATATTTCCACCAGCTGTTCGCAGGTTGCGTACGGCGAGAACACACCCTCGACATTACCTATACTTTCGCGAATTTGGTTAGCTCTCACTGTGTCGGGGTTTACTGTGTCTTTGTAGCACTCCTGCACCTCTTTCTCAAGCAGGTCGCTGGCTATGTCATAGTTATCGACGACCAGCGTGGGCTCTGCATATCCGGCGCGCACATATTTCACCGTCACCATAAAATACTGGTAGATATAGAAAGCGTCGAGTTTCTCTCCACCCAGGCGAACTGCCTCGGTATATGTCTCGAAACTCTCTTTCAATCCAGCCTCTTTTTTCAGCACGTCGATATCTTTGGCTTTCTTGGCCAGAATTTCGGCTTTGTCGTTGGGATAGGCCTCGATGCGTTTGTCGTGCATCGTCATCAAAGCGTTGTAATACTCTTCTCTCTTGGCCTCGTCTGTGGTTTTGGCAAGCAGGCCGTTGATGATTTTATCGCCGTTGACGTAGAGGTTCTTGCTCTGTCTCGGGCATTTCTCCACAACGACTTTCCAATGCGGGTATGCCTCTTCAAGGTAACGAGTGTCTTTCGACTCCTTGAAGTATTTCATACTTGACTGATAAACCGAGACGTCTTCGAGTATCGATTCGCGCACTTCGTCGTCACAACCCCAGTTCTGAGCGTTTGCGCTAATTCCGAAGGCCGATACCAGGATCGCTGTCAATATAAGTCTTGGCGTTTTCATGGTAGTAGGTGTTTTGATTATTTTATGATTTAGTATTTTGTTTTTGATGAAAATTGCTTTTTTAGATTGTGGAGCCTAGTTGTATTTCCGTTTCACAAACCAGTTCTCGCAACTGCCGAACGATATTCCGACAGTCATACAGTCGCGCACCAGAAGGTTCGATTGGCCGAATCGGCTGTAGCCAGCCGCAAGGTGTATGGCAGAGCGCCCTTTGCGCATAGGCAGCGTGACGCCGATGCCCAAACCGTACTCGTCGATACCCGCGATGGCAGTGTTGAATTTGTTGATTTCATAATGCAGCCCGAGGCTGTAGCCCACTCGCTGCCAATAGTAGGTGCCTTGCGAATTGCCTATCCATGCAAAACCCAGCGCAAAACGGTTGTATGGTTTGTAGTCGATATCGCTCTCTCCTACAATGCGGGTATCCGCACCGTCCTCGTACTTAAGACCGTTCCACTGCGCCCATGACCAGTCGAAAGCTATCTGCCAACGGTCGTTGCGCGTAAACGCAAAACCGATGCCGGCACTCCATCCTTCCGACACATGGCTTTTGTATTCGGCGTCGTCACCGTCGGCGGGATATATCACCTCGCGGGGGTCGTCGCTGACCATGTTGTACTTGTATGCGCTCTCTTTCACCGACTGACGTATCGACGGGCGCATCGTGAGGCCTATCGCAAGGTTATATTTCTCAGCTATCGGTTGGTTGTAGTGGAATCCGAAGTCGGTGCCGAAGTTCAGTATTCGTGTGTTCTTCTGCCTCTGGTTGTCAATATAGTACGAAGTGTCGTTGGCTAGGAAGTCGTATGTGATATAACGCGTCATGTTGCCGTAAAGCAGGTGTACGTTGAAACCGAGTGCGAAACGTTCTCCGATATTGAACGCATGGCCCCAGGTGAATCGGTTGGCTCCGCCCTCACCGCTGTATTCGGTGTTCATCTTGCCATACGTGGTGGTGTCAACCGACGGTATCGAGAAATCGTACTCCACGTTCGAGAAAGGCTGCACCGTAAAGGATGTTTTCCACCACTTGCAGAACGGGAAGGCAATGGAGATGTGCGACAAATAACCGTCGGCGTCAAACTCCTTGGTTTTCGAGTCGCTCAGCCAGTTCATCTGCACTCCGAGACCCACATCAAACACAAAACTGCGGCTTGTCACATATCCGTAGGTTGCTGGATTATAGACGTTGACCATATTGGGTGCTCCGGCAGCGAGAAAAGCGCCACGCCCTATGGCGTAGGGCGAGTTGTAAGGCCACTCGCTAACTCCGATGCCGAACTGCGAATAGGGCGAGTTCAAGCCGTTTTGTGCTTTTGCCGTCGATACACACAGCAGTGTGCAAATTGTAAGTACGGTCAGGAGTCTATTCATTATAACGCTTTTACAGGTTCATCATTAGTATTTCATTCATGCCGCGCATAACCAGGTGCGGCTCTATTGGCCATTCGGCCGCAAGGTGTGTCGCGTCGCCGCCGGTCACCACCACCTGTACCTCCTCTCCCGCACGGCGCGACAACTCACTCGCATAACCCTCCAGCGAGTACCTCAAGGCACACACCACACCCGAAACGATTGAATTACAGGTGCTGTCGCCAACAGGGTCGCAGGCGGTTGCTGCATCGCTAATATTTAATAACGGCAATCGTGCGGTAAAAGTATTTAGTGCACGAAATTTCATTTCAATACCCGGCAGTATTGCCCCTCCGTGATAGACGCCGTCCTTTGCGACGTAATCCACAGTGACGCATGTGCCGGCGTCCACCACCATGATAGGACGCCCGTTGTATAATCCCCATGCGGCACATGCTGCAGCTATCCTGTCGCTGCCCAGCGTCTCGGGGGTGGCATAATCCAACCTGATGGGCAGTTTCAGTTTATAACTTACTTCCATGCAATCCGCTGGCAACCATTCGGGCCTTGCTCCCGTAAGCGACGCAATATAGCGGTCGGCAGCGGGCAACATCCCGTCTGAGCACACCGAGCACGAAACCATCCGCCCATCCTCAAACAAAGCCACCTTTGCCCTCGTGTTTCCGACATCTATTGCTAAACTCCTCATCGCTTATCTAATCACTGGTTACTGCCCGCCAGCACCTTTCCTATGGTTAAACATATTCATCGCCCTGTCGGGACCTTGAAGCACGAAAGTCTTGACCATCTCCACCGCTTCTTGCAGCTTGGGTTCCAGAATGGCCAGCTCGTCAGCCGAGAACTGCCCGAGCACATAATCTATCTGCCGTCCTCTCGAAAAACTGTCGCCTATGCCCACCCGCAGTCGGCAGTAGGCGTTGGTGCCCAGCACCTGCTCTATGTCCGCCAAACCGTTGTGGCCGCCACCGCCGCCCTGTTTTTTCATGCGCAGCTCGCCCACTGGCAGAGCTATGTCGTCCACCACCACCAGCACGTTCTCGAGCGGTGTCTTGGTTTCGTTCATCCAGTAGCGCACGGCTTTGCCGCTCAGGTTCATGAATGTGGTCGGCTTCACAAGCAGCACCTGTTTCCCCCTCAGCTTCATCTCGGCGGTCATCGCAAGGCGTGCCAAAGTCCATTTCACATCGGCATCTTTGGCAATGGCATCCACAACCATAAAGCCGCTGTTGTGGCGTGTCCCCTCGTATTCCATCCCCACGTTCCCAAGTCCCACAATCATGTATTTCATAGCTCTTTCCTCCTCTGTCTCAACAATAGTGTTGGTTCCAAAAAGTCTTTTTATCCAGCCAAACATTATTTGAAAATCAAAAATTAACGCAATTCCGCAATATCTCAATCAAACCACCCTCAGTTTCATCCCCGCCATAAGGGTGTCGGGTTTGAACTCAAACACGCTGCTCATCTCGCCCGCCATGCCGAAACCGCACTGGTCGCACACCCCGGCCGTCTTTCCCGTACACTCCGTAAAGCGGGTGCCGTCGTGCAGTATGAAGTTCGACACCCAGCAATGTTTCTTGAAGTTGTTGTCGCGCAGCTTCTTCAATCCCGATACGCTGTTCATTATCGGCGCACCCTTGCTCTTCAGCTCAATCAGCCGGTCAACAACCTTCGCCCGCAGCGGCCAGTCGAGGAAAAGCGACTCTGTCCCCGCGTATGGCGTGTGGAAACTGAACGACACAAGCTTTATGTACGGATTCTTCTTCACATATTCCACCACCTCCTCCACATGCTGGTAGTTGCGGTTGTTGATGGTCATATTGACGCTTATCGCCTTGTGGCCGCTTTCGGCTATGGTTTTCTCCAGTTTTGCAAACGCACCTTCGCCTCTAATGTCGTCGTGCACAGCTCCCACGCCGTCCAGACTCACCCACACGCTGTCGGCTTTCAGCCCTTTCATCGGCTGCTGCGCGTTCGTGGTCACGGTGCATGAGTAGAAACCCATCGACTTGGCCAAATCCACCAGCGAGTTGATATCCATCCCGCCCTCTCTCCACAGCATCGGCTCGCCTCCCTCGAAATCCACAAACCTGCTCCCCTGCTCGTAGCTGTAGCACAGCTCGTCCTCAATCTGCCTGTACGACTTCATCACCGGATTCCGATGGTTGTATATCGCGCAGTGGCGGCACGACAAGCTGCAGGCGTCGGTGATGAACAGCACCGTCTGCAGCGGGCGTTTCCGCCCCAGAAAACGCGCACCGATAAACCATCCCGCAAGATAAACCAGCTTCTTCAAGTCAGAATTATTTCAAAGTTCACAATTCAAAATAGCGGTCAGTATTGTCAATTCACGATTCACAATTCAAAATTGCAAAAGGTCCTGCCCTATGTCTTTCCTGTTGTATTTCCCGTCGAACGTGATTTTCGAGGCCTCCTGATACGCTTTCAGCAGCGCGCTCGGCAGCGTCTCGTCTATCGCCGTTACGGCCAGCACTCGTCCTCCGGCTGTCACCGTCTTGCCTTCCTTCTTCGCCGTTCCGGCGTGAAACACTATGGCGTCCTTCACCTCCTCTATGCCCTCAATCGCGTCGCCCTTGTGGTATTTCTCCGGGTATCCGCCCGCCACAAGCACCACGCTGGCCGCCGTCCGCGGGTTTATGTCCAGCGCAACCTTGTTGAGCGTTCCCTGACCCACAGCTTCAAACAGCTCCACCACGTCGCTCTTTATTCTCGGAAAGACGCTCTGCGTCTCCGGGTCGCCCATCCTCACGTTATATTCTATCACATACGGGTCGCCGCCGCAGTTCATCAAGCCGACGAATATAAATCCCTTGTAGTCGATGTTTTCCTCTATAAGACCCTTCACTGTCGGCTGCACAATACGGCTCTCCACCTTCGACATGAACTCCTTGTCGGCAAACGGCACAGGACTCACCGAGCCCATTCCGCCGGTGTTCAAACCCGTGTCGCCGTCGCCTATGCGCTTGTAGTCTTTCGCCGACGGCAACAGCTTGTAGTGCTTTCCGTCGGTCAGCACAAACACCGACAGCTCTATGCCCGACAAAAACTCCTCTATCACCACCTTCGCCGACGCGTCACCGAATTTCGCACCCTCCAGCATCTCTTTCAGCTCCTTCTCCGCCTCCTCTATCGTCGGCAGTATGACCACGCCCTTGCCCGCCGCCAATCCGTCGGCTTTCAGCACGTAGGGCGCCTTCAGCTCGTGCAGGAACTTGATACCCTCCTTCAGCGAGCTCTTGTCAAACGACCTGTAGCGCGCCGTCGGTATCGAGTGGCGCATCATAAACTCCTTGGCGTAGTCCTTGCTCCCTTCCAGCATCGCCCCCTGGCGCGACGGCCCAATCACCGTTACACCTTTCAGGCTCTGCTCTTCGGCAAAGTAGTCGGCTATGCCGGCCACCAGCGGAGCCTCCGGCCCCACCACCACCATCTTCACATCGTTCTCCACGACAAACTTTCCTACGGCCTCGAAGTCCAGTATGTCTAGGCTTACGTTCTTTCCGCACCCGCTCGTCCCGGCGTTCCCGGGGGCTATAAACAGCTGCGTGCATTTCTTACTTTGTGACAGTTTGTAGGCGATTGCATGCTCTCTTCCGCCCGAACCTAATAGCAATATGTTCATACAGTCTCTTTTGGATTTTACGTTGCAAATTTACACCAAAATCTTGAATTACTCAAAAACAATCTCAAAACTAAGCCCCAAGTGCTCTCTACCTGCTCTCTACCTCCTACAAAAGTGCATAACAAGTGCTACAATAAGACGAATGTAGGAGCCATGTAGGAAAAAAGTAGTACACAACTAAGAGAAAAGTACTACAACGGTAGGAGAAATCCAGGCCGCAATCAGAAGCCCCATCCAGCCCAACCTTGTTCCGGATTTCATTCGCTTTTCTTTTACCTTTCTTTTACTTTTCTTTTACCTTTCTCCTACTTTTGTTTTAGTTTTGTTTTAGTTTTCTTTTACTTTTCACCCACATTTCTTTTACACCGACCTTATACAAACCCAATACAAACCCTACCCTAAGCCTATTCTGCGCCTACTGTGGTTTGGAGGTTTGGGACGAAATCAAAAATTCCACCGCATTCCCTCCTATGCCGTTACCGCTGAGTTCACGGAAACACAAAACATACCCATTAAATTTCTAATCAAAACTTTTTTCGTAATTTTGCATTCGAAATCGACGAGAGTTTTGTCGAAAATGCAAAAAGCATTTGTATGGGTCTTCCTTTAGAAATTGCCCAATTTCACGTAGTTTGAGGACTCTAATACCAATCGCTTGTGTTCGTCATTTATGTAATGCTTTACATTTTGCGAGCATGGATAAGGTTAGGAGTTTCATTCAAACTGGGCAGGGCAAGCCTCTAAAGGAGTGGAACCGAAAACGAAGAATCCATGCTTTTTTATTTGTGCCTGATTTAGAACAAGTCCGAACGGATATCTTAACACAAAACAAAATATTTACAAACCTAAAAAAAGACGAACATGAAAAAATTAGCAATTGTAGCAGCACTGCTGCTCGTGGCATTCACCGCCTGCAAAAAGGATGAGGAGGAAGATAAACTTACCGCAGACTTTAGTGTAAAAGTCGGATATTCTATAAACATACATGACTCTGGGATTAGTTATGAAGGAGAGTACGTCCTTTTCGCGGAATCAGTTCAGAACCAATTATGCGTTGTTGTTTACGATTTGTCAAAAAATGCGGATTCTTATCTATGGGAATGGGGGGATGGAGAAACAAGCCACGGAATATCTAATCGACTCTTAGACCTTCACGATGAATATGACGGTGTATTCCGCATTAACCAGCATGAATATGCCGAGCCAGGAATCTACACCATCACCCTTACCGTTGCGAACGGCGACGGAGAGACCGATTGCAAATCAAAAACAGTAACAATCTTATAAATTTATGGAAATGAAAAAACTTGCAATTATCATGGCGGCAATGCTCGTGGCCTTCACCGCCTGCAAAAAGGAAGAACAACAAGAACAAAAGAATGAACCAATAGCAAATTTTGAAATAAAAATTGGTTATTACTATTACGGTAGTGGCTGGGACTATGAGTATGTTGAGTACAATGGAAGATCAATCCAATCAAGAGATTGTCCTTTGTACATCGGCATTAAAAATACATCAGAAAACGCTGATTCTTACCAATGGGAATGGGGCGATGGAAAATATGACGGTCATACGCACCCAACACATCAATATAATTCAGCCGGAACATACACTATCACTTTAACTGCGGAAAATTCCGACGGTTATACAAGCACCAAATCAAAAACCATTACATTAGAATAAATTTAGAAAACAATGAAAAAAATAGCAATTCTCGCAGCCCTGATGCTGGTAGCATTCACCGCCTGCAAAAAGAACAAATTCGAACCCGACGGCGAAGGTGTATATCTCGGAGTTATCGGCTTCAACGACAAATTGACAAGCTTCGACATCAGAAAGCTTACATCCGACAGCAAGGGCGACTTCACCGATTTTATCGACGACCTTACCGCCTCCGATGCAACGGCATTGTACTATGCCGACTATTCCGCCCTGCAGATGATGCAGAAATACACCCAGCCGCCAAAGTTGAAAAACGTGGTTCTGGTCACATTCACCGACGGCCTTGACAACGCATCGCTCGAACTCGACAATCCCGGTTACGAAAGCCGCGACGCCTACAGCAGCGGCCTCCACAGCAAGATAATGAATGAGAAAATCCACGGCCTCAACGTGCAAGCCTACACCATCGGACTGAAAGGCAACGATGTCCGCTCCACCGACGATGCCATGTTCAACAGCAACATGAACAACTTGGCCAGCAGCGCTGACAACGTCTTTTTAGTACAAAATATGACAGAAGTCTTGAGCCGTTTCTCCGAAATTGCAGACAACCTCAACTCGACTTCGACATCCGTGAACGTTGACATTCAAATCAACGGCGGACGCGACGACGGCCAAGTCATACGCTTTACCTTCGATGGCGTGACGGCTGCGGAAAACTCCAACCTATACATCGAAGCAACCTTCAGGCGTTCGGATCCGCGAACTCTCGAAAACATCACCTATTACGGATTCACTCCGGGCGCTTCTTCGATTTCCGGTACTAAAGACGGCGTCAAATGGCATTTTGTATTCTCCAATCTGCTTTACGCCAACGGCAACACCATTTCCCAAACCGACATCAACCGCGTAAAACTGTGGGATAAAACTTCTGATGGCAGCTGGTCAAAGGACTCCGAGTTTGACCAGCAGGACAAACCGCAGGTTACGGAAGACCGAAACAGCGCATTGATTATGCTTGTGCTTGACTGCACTACTTCGCTCGGCAGCGACTTCAACAAGATGAAACAGGCCGGCAACCGTTTCGTCGAAAGACTTGCCAGTTCGGTGTCAAGCAAATAGAACGGACGTCGATAAGCCGGAACCGCAGCGAGATACAAACGCTTTCGGCTGTCTCAGCCGTGTATGCTCCTACATTTTAAGCGGTGGATTTCGGTCCGCCGCTTTTTTTTGTTGGAACTTCCCAACTGTCGGCTCTCGCTTTTGCACACTTGCCTATTTTTTTCAACAATGCTGGGCAGGTCTGGGGAATTTCGTATCTTTGCACTATGAAAAAGATTGTCGATTTTACCATTGTGGCGAGGCGGCAGTTTGGGGAGCATTACTTCGGCTGGCATATATCGACATAGGATGTATATGGAAACAGGTATCTACACTATCGGAGACGGCGGTTTCAGGGAATGGCTTGACGGACATCCTGAATGCAGGGGGGTAAAGTTGGAGGGCAGACTGGTTGCGGACAAGCACTGCTGGGAGCTGGTGGAGATTGAAAAGGCACTGTACGAGAAGCGGATAGAGGCAATCGATATTTCCAACTTGGACGCAAAGGAATTCGACGATTGCTGTATGGCGGCCTATGGCTACGGTACGGACGAGGATTGGGACGAGATGCCGGAGAGGGACGGTCAGATAGATGTTATGTTGCAGATGGTGCTAAACATCGAGTATGCAACCGATTTTGTGTGGTGCGGCGACTCGCTGCTGTCGGGCGACCTGAGGGTATTGGTATGTCAGAAGCCTGCAAAGAGCGTCATCGTACCCGAGACGGTTGAGGTAATAGGGAAGTCGGTGTTTTTCGAAAAAGAGGGGCTGGAGAAGGTTGTACTGCCGAAGAACATAAAGGTTGTTGATGACTATGCGTTTGCCCACTGCTATGACCTTTATTTCGAGAGACTGCCCGATACGCTGAGATGTATCGGGAAAGGGGCGTTTCAGGAATGTGGCTTTGGAGAGATAACCATACCGAACGGCATCGAGGCGGTGGCGGAGGGGAGCTTTGCCTGGTGTATGACAACGAAAATAAGTATACCGCCCACGGTGAAGAGGATAGGCGCTCACGCCTTTGAGCACTGCGCAAGCGATGTGTGGCTGCCGGAAGGCGTCGAGGAGATAGGGCTATGCGCGTTTGGGGACGTGCGGCTGATTCACATTCCTACGACAGCGAAGGAGATTGACAGGCAGTTCTACTATGATGAGGACGGCTATTGCAGTGTGCCGTATGTTGACGTGGCCATAGGCAACAAGTTGTTCTACGACCTGAAAGGCAGCCTGTACAAGGTGGACGACCCAGAGCCATACTTGGGCTGTGTGTATGAGCCGAGGAAGGAGGACACCCTGCTGCTGCCGACGTCGGAGTTTGCACGAGAGCACCAATATAGCATAGAAGAATTGAAAGAGCTGTACTACACGGTGAGCCCGGTGGACAGCGAGGAGAGGATGTTTCACGTCTGGAACGGCAAGGAACGCTATGCGAACATCGTAGACCGCTACGGAAACGAGTATCTCAACAAAAACCTGGTAAAGGATATACAGGTCAGTTTCGACCACTTCATCATAGTGAACAACAGCTATGTGTACTCGATAGACATGAGGGAGCTGCTGCTGTCGGCCGACATGGAGGAATACCGCATAACGGGGTGCGACGACGAGGGGAGGATATATGTGATGGTGGGCGATGAGGTTGATGAGTTCTACGCCCCACTGTTTCCAAACGCCCCACTGCCGCAATGCTGGTGTATTGACGTAACGGGTAAGCCGCTGCTTGGAAACAGATACAACGGGTTAGGGCGTTTCGACGGGAACGGGTATGCGCCCGCCTGCATCGGGAAACTGTGGGGGATGATTGACAGAGGGGAAAATGTAGTGATACCATACGCATACAAGTCTATCGAACCATTTGACAACGAAGGGATGGCATTGGCCAAGAAGGGGAGTAAATACGGCTATGTGGGGCGCGACGGGGAGACGATAATACCCTTTATGTATGACTTTTTCTATAAGAAGTTCGAGGATGGTAATTATGCCTACGCAATGATATATAAAGGGAAGAACGCAGGGGAATATTTCGTGGGACGCAGGGGCGAGATATTAGGGAAATTCCAGCCACGGGATAAATACGAAGCCATTCACAAGCCTGGCTTCCATATCATCACACTCGATAGAAAATATGGCTACTGCAAACAATTCGCATTGGGGTTCAGCGGCTGTATATATCGGGATATCCGTGTGATAGACGAAAACCAGATAGAGGTGTCGGAGGACGGAATCAGCTACCAGCAAGCGAAGCACCTACAGCACAAATGCTAACAAAACAAGCGATAATATGGAGAAAAAACAAGACAACAAATCGTTAACAGGATGCGGAATTATTACCCTCATCATGGGTATCATATTCTCTATCAGCATCTTCTTTGTGAAAGGGTTCCCTATCAGCAGCCTTGTATTTTCATTTATCTTTTCGCTTTGTGCTTCATACCTGATTGCCCGAGTTGTATCGTTCTGCCAACGATATTACAGAGATCGCAAGAAATGATTGCCAGCCTATATTCGACAGCCGAGGTGATTAGCACAGAATGCGGCATCTGGGTTGAATCAGCATTGAAAGAGGCAACCGCGAGGGGATAAATCATAATCGTACAACTCAAATCTTTTTCGTATTTTTGCACTATGAAAAAGATTGTCGATTTTACCATTGTGGCGAGGCGTCAGTTCGGGGAGCATTACTTCGGCTGGACGCTGAAATCGCCTGAACCACTTGAACCTATAAAAGCGGGACAGTTTGTCGAAGTCGAAGTGCGCGACTGCAGCGACGTGATGCTGCGCCGCCCCATCTCCATCCACGACTTCGACCTTCAGGCCGGCACCCTCTCGCTGCTCATACAGATTGTCGGCAGGGAACCCGCAAGCTCGCCTCCCTGAAAGAAGGCGACACGGTGAACGTCATCTATCCGCTCGGCAACGGTTTCGCGGTGAGCGGTAAGAATCCGCTGCTCGTGGGCGGCGGAGCCGGCATAGCGCCCCTGCTGGGTTTGGCCAAAGCCTATAAAGCCCAGGGCGTGAACCCCACCATACTGCTCGGCGGACGCACCGAACAGCTCATCCCGGCACGCGAGGCGTTCGAAGGCTACGGCACTCTGGCGTTCGCCACCGAGGACGGCTCACTCGGCGAGAAAGGCCTCGTGACGCAACATCCGCTGTTCGCCCAAGCCTACGACCACATAGCCACCTGCGGCCCCACGCCGATGATGAAAGCGGTGGCGAAGAGCGCGAGCGAGCGAGGCATCGAATGTGAGGTGTCGCTCGAAAACATGATGGCGTGCGGCGTGGGCGCCTGCCTCTGCTGCGTCACCGACACCGACGACGGCCACAAGTGCGTCTGCAAGGACGGCCCCGTCTTCAACAGCGAGAAAATCCTAAGTTTCAAGTCATGATTGACCTGTATAGTATCTAAGAAACCGAGTTATGTCAGATATCAGTTTAGAGGTAAAAATAGACCGATTGACGCTGCGCAACCCCGTGACGACGGCGTCGGGAACGTTTGGTTACGGTGAGGAGTTCACCGACTTCATCGACCTGGCGCGGCTGGGCGGCATCGTGGTGAAAGGCACCACCGGCGAACGCCGTCAGGGCAATCCCTATCCCCGCATGGCCGAAACGCCCGCAGGCATGCTCAACGCCGTAGGGCTTCAGAACGTGGGCGTCGAAACCTTCTGCAAAGAGGTCTATCCCCGCATAAAACATTTCGACACCAACATCATAGTCAACGTCAGCGGCAGCTCCATCGAAGAGTACTGCCATGTGGCCGAGATGATAAACGAGCTGGAGAAGATTCCGGCTATAGAGCTCAACATCAGCTGCCCCAACGTGAAGAAGGGCGGCATGGGCTTCGGCACCAACCCCGAGATGGCGGCACAGGTGGTCGCCGCGGTGCGCAAAGTCTATAACAAGACACTTATCGTGAAGCTCACGCCCAATGTGACCAGCGTGGTGGAGATAGCCAAGAGCGTCGAAGGAGCGGGAGCCGACAGCCTCTCGCTCATAAACACGCTGCTGGGTATGGCGGTCGATGTCGAGCGTCGCCGTCCCATGCTGAGCACCGTGACCGGCGGCTTGAGCGGCCCGTGTGTGAAGCCTGTGGCCGTACGCTGCGTGTGGCAGGTGGCCCACGCGGTGAAAGTACCCGTCATCGGATTGGGCGGCATCCGCACAGCCGAAGACGCGCTCGAGTTCCTTATGGCCGGCGCCAGAGCCGTCGAAGTGGGCACCGCCAACTTCCTCGACCCGCAGGTCACCGTGAAGATAGTCGAAGGCCTCGAGGCCTACTGCCGACGCCACAAGATAGCCGACATCAACGAGATTATCGGCATCATCTGACCACACAACCGTTCCCGAGGACGCCTACAACCTTTCTTTCAAGGTGCGGTACTCCTCCAGCAGGTTCCATATAGCGTCTTCCGACAGCACCCCGCGTTTCAGGTCATTGGGCAACCGCCCTTGTTCGTCGTCCGTGAAGTCCTTTTTCCATTCCTCGCTGCCATAGTAGGCTTCCAACTCGTTTATCGCATCCTGTACCGAACCGTACTCGTCCATTGCCGCCGACAGCGCTTTTATCGTCCGTGTCGCCCGCTCCAGCTGGAGCTCCATGTGTTTGATGCGTTCTATTTGTTCCATGATTATTTCCATTCGGTGGTGTCCTCGGCGGCCATCGGCAACTGCTCCTCCTCGAATGAGTAGGGTACGGCTTCGTGTTTCTTGTATAGCAAAAGCATGTTCTCGTTCAGCAGCAGCTCCACTTCGCGCATCGTGTGTTCCAGCCGTTTGGCCGTCAGCTGGCACTCCCATACGACGATAACCTGCCAGCCGTTCTCCTGCAGCACGCGGTAGTTCTCCTGGTCGCGTTCCTGATTGCGACGAATCTTCCCCACCCAGAACACGCGGTTCGACTTCGGAATATTGCAGCACGCCGAATTTTCAATTTTCAATTTTGAATTTTCAATTTGCACATTGTGCCCGTGCCAGAAGCACCCGTTCACGAATATCGCCGTGCGGTAAGGCCGCATGACGATGTCCGGCTTGCCCGGCACGCTTTTGACGTTGAGCCGATAGCGATACCCATGCGCCCAAAGCCACCGCCGCACCTTCATCTCCGGCTTGGTAGCCTTAGAGCAAATATGCGACATACATCGGTGCCGCTGTTCAGGAGTCATCGTGTCGGTCATAAAAACTTATATTTCAGACGGAAGCGTATTGCCCGTACATTCTCATGTTAACTTTTAAAAAAAACTTAACTTGACGGCGAGAACGTGTTAAAAAAAGAAATTTCTTAACACAAGAGGGGAATATGTACCCAAAAATGAGTTTTCGGGTACACGTTTGAGGGGAAATGAGCCCGAATTTGACTTTTTGGGTGCATATTGGCCGTCACATACACCCTTTTTTATAGAAATGGGTACACAATCTATCTTATTCATAAACCGATTCCACAATGTCAACGTTTGCTGATACACTATCCTTATGATTCATGAACAAATCAATTAACCTATTATTCATGTAATAGTTTGTGCGACCAATCTTCACCTTTTCCAATAATCCCTCTTTCACAATCATATCAAGATATTTTGTCGCAGTCTTTCTCTGCACCATCATATCTTTCTCAATGAATTCTATCTTAGTGTAAGGGTGATAGAATAGATTGTTGAGAAGTTCATGCTTGTACAGTCGTTTAAATAGTGGACGTAGCCTGTTCTTGTATTCGCCCATGAGGACAGAAATACCTTTTACTAAACGTATTGTCTCTATAGCTGTTTCCTCCACACCTTTCAACATAAATAGTATCCACTGTTCCCACTCGTATGAATTATCATTACCCGCGTCCCTCACTGCTTGGATTAACCTGTAGTATTCCGCCTTATTATGAGTAATGTATCGGCTTAAGTACAAAATAGGCAAATCCAATAGATCATTGATGACCAAGTATAATATGGAAATGATACGTCCCGTGCGGCCGTTACCGTCATAAAAAGGATGAATACTTTCAAATTGATGGTGTATGATGGCCATTTTGATAAGGGGGTCCACATCATGCATCAATGGGTCATTGATATATTGCTCAAGGTTGTGCATCAATCTTTCAACATCAAGCGCGCTTTGGGGAGGAGTATACACCACCTCACCTTTGTTGTTCTGTAATGCTGTGCCGGGGGCAGAACGGAATCCTGCATTATTGAATTCAAGTTCTTCCTGAATTTTCTTGATATCATTCAGCGTGAGCAGTTTTGTTCTTCTTGCCAAGTCAAACCCCCTTTGCATAGCCTGCCTATAGTTCAACACCTCTTTGGCTGAAGCATTGATAATGGCATGTTCCAAATTCAAATCTGCCCGGTATAGGTCATCTTGTGTGGTCACAATATTTTCCACCTCCGAACTGTCTTTTGCCTCCTGAAGAGTCAGACTACTGATCAAAATCTGTTCGTTCGGTATAGTTTGAGCTATCCCTTTGAGCTCTGCCAGCCGCTTGTTTGCGGAATTCAATTGCCTGAAAATCGTTTTGGTTTCAAGGTCGTAGGGCAAAGGCAACGTCGGTATATTGTAAGCATTCATGATGATGCAACTATGTTTATTCTAATATCCAATAACTGCTGTTTTTTTTTCAATAACGTTTTCCCAGGGCTTTTATTATTTATCTGTAGTTATCTTGCTCTTTTATAACATTTTCACAATATGTACATCGGTGCCGCTGTTCAGGAGTCATCGTGTCGGTCATATATTTTTAATAATTTTTACCAAACTTATTTTGCGGGAGTAGGGGTATATCAGCAGGGAATAGAAAATCGCGGAAGGGATTTTGCCGAACACGGATGGCACGAATCTTCACGGATAGAATAGACAAGGGATTATCACCCTTACTCTAGGCTATTGAGTCAGGGTGAGTTTTGCAATAATCTAAAAACTCATGATGAGAAAAAGCTTTTCCTCTTGGGGCGTCGGCTAACCCGTATTTCACGGGAGTTTCCAATTTCTTGTACCCCTGCAGCTCAAACTCGACTCTTACAGGGTATTGTTCATCTTCTAGAGTCTTAGTTCTAACGGCCTTTACCTTATAATATCCATAGAATGTATGCCCTACGATTGGTGCCAAATATTTTACTTTTTGTAAGTCCACATCTTCTCTCGGACCTTTGAAACCGCAGCAGAACCTGCAATCTTCGCCATCTTTTATCTTATCCCAATCATCTGGATTTTCCTTCTTCGTCCCACTTATAATGAAATAGATTGCATCGCCAGGTTCATACCTCAATCCTTTCTGCGGTATCACCTGTTCCACCACATCAACAGCCCTCTTGCGAATCAAGTCGGCTATAAAGTCTGTCAGCAGTTGGTGCTGCTTTTGGTCGGGGCGCATAGGGAAGGCTCCGATGTTCACCTCATCAATACTGTGACGGAACCGCGAAAGCTCGTCCATCTTGCCTGGAAAAAGTATGTAGCCGCCGATGACCTCTTTCTTCAGTTGCTCATTGTCATGCTTGGCATTGAAATAGATGGCGTCACGGTAACGGTGCATCTGGTTGATGGCGTCATCGGGCGGCACGTCGTTGGCTCCGTCTTTTTCTAGCCGGTATTTGGCATCGAAGAGGTACGTCAGTTTCATGCCTTCCTGTAGGTCGTCTTTGGTCAGCTGTAGCACAATGTCCGGCTTCTGCGGAACGGTCTTCGATTCCAGATTTCCGATACCCTTGACATCGTCGGTCTTCTCATTGTGGCGCGGATTGTATATCAGCTCCGCCAACGTCACGTCGTCTTTCTTGAAGATAATCTTTGAGTGCTCGCCTTTGCCAAGGCTGTAGGTGAAAAGCCCGTTGAGCTCCTGACGGCTTTCCTGTTCAACATCTGCATGAGTCAGTTCCTTGACCACTTTCTCCACCTGTATGAAACACCATATTTCATACAGCGTGGCGATGTCCTTTGTCTCCATACGGTAGAGGCCGTCGTTAAGGCTAAACGACTTTTTCAGAATGGAAAACGTGCGGTATATCTTTGAGTAGTTTACGTCCCGCTGCAGCACCAAAGATTCTTGCTTCATACCCTCATAGTTGCCCACTGTGCGGAAGAACGGGTTCTTCGTCAAACGTGTCAGGTGCTGTGCCGTTTCGCTTATGCGGATTCGCTCTGTTTCCGCCATCTCTCTGTTCTGTCTTAGAATCCTGTCCGCCAATGTCGAATAGCGTTTCTGTATGGTGCCGAGCGCATGTTTCAGAAATCGGTTCTCCGGCGTATTATAGGTGTTCTGCTGCTCCTCCACACGGTATAGTCGCATCTCCTCGCTGCGGTGTTCCGCAATCTGCTGTTCCAGCATTGGGTTGAAATGTCGTATCTGGTCGGCACGTTTGTAGTCCTCGATGCTTCTCAAACGGTGGCGTGGACGGTCGATGATGTTGTGGCAAGCTTTGACAAACTGCTCCTGTAGGCTATGGAATATGTTCCACCATATAAGGTCAAAGGTCTCGCCTGCCCCTTCTTGTATGCCGTGATAGGTGCGCCGCAGATAGTCGAGCGAAAGCATCCTGTACTCCTCCTCGATGTCTTTGACGATAATCTCCCAGTCGTTATGGTAGTCCAACTTGGCCGAGATGACATCGTAGGAGAACACGAACCGTTTCTGCACACCGTCGACGATATATCTTATCGGCATGTCGGCGCGGCCAATCTCATTACCATAGTTTAGGAAGCCCGCCAGCAGTTGTTTATCCTTCTTCCACGAGAAGCGCTCGTTGACATCCCTGCGTTGGCTGTCGAAACTTGCCTCAGTCACATTGTTACTATGGAAGTCCACCCACACACTGTAATCCGTCTGCTCGAAGAACACGGCAGGCTCCGATTTCACATCCGGCGTGATTTCAACCTCCTCGCCGCTTTCCCTAGTCAGCACCACCCGCGTCACGCTGTCTCCCCAACGATAGGTGGATGTCAGCTTCTCCTTCCCGAGATTTCCCACCCCCTTCTGCCACATAGCATCAAACCGTGTGCTCTCAACGGTCAACGTGAAGTCGGTATGGTCTATGCGGAGGAGCTCCATTCTAATATTTCCCTTTGCGAATAATATTACTCCTTGGAATTATTGAGCAGCAGGTCTAATTGGGCCTGCAGTTCGTCGCGATTAGGCAGATAAAGTTGGTAACGTGCAGCAAAAAGTTTGTTGTCGATGCCCTGGAGAGCATATTCCATCAGGAGTTCGTCTTTCCTCGCGCCCAAAACAATACCTACGGGCGGATTGTCATCAGGTTGGCAAATCTCATTCTTAAAATAGTTAAGGTACAGATTCATCTGTCCAATATCGCCATGCTTAATCTCGGCACGTTTCAAGTCAATCAAGACGTAGCATTTCAGAATTGCGTGATAGAAGACCAAGTCAACCTTGAATCGCCTTGAACCTATGGGTATGATATATTGACGACCGACGAACGCAAAGCCTCTGCCCAATTCAAGCAGAAACTTCTCCATATTGGCCTTTAACGCATCTTCCAGTTCTTTCTCCTTATAACGTTTCTGCGGTGGAAGACCTGCAAACTCAAGCACGAATGGGTCACGAATGATGTCTGTAGGAGACATCACCTGATGTCCCTCATTCGCAAGCGCCAAGACACCCTCTTTGTCTGTACTCATTGCAAGACGCTGAAATAGCGCTGAGCTGATTTGACGTTTAAGCTCTCGCACCTTCCATCCTTCGTTGATACACTCTTTCATGTAGAACTGCATCTCCAACGGATCGTCGCACTTGAGCAACTCTAGGTAGTGGCTCCATGTCAATTGTCCAGACACTGTTTGGATTTTTGGGAACCGCACATAGAACAGTCTCATGTTGAATAAATTGGACCGAGAGTAACCTTTCCCTTTAAGTCTGGTAAGATCCTTCGACAAGTTTGTCAACAGTTGTTTCCCGTACTCTGCTTTGACATTACCGTGTTGCTCATATTCCACAATGTATCTACCTGTTTGCCAATTGGCATGAAGCAACTCTGTGTTTACAGCAAGCGCAGCATTACCTCTTGCATTCTCCCACACGTCAGAAATAAGTGAGACAAGTCTCGCATATTCTGAATCGTCATTTTGCAGAAAAGCTGTTGGAATTGCAGCCAACTCCTTCGTATTTGCAGTATCCTCCATCGTATATGCTTTTTATCACGTCCAGTAGCTGGTGAAGCCTGAATCCAATTTTTTTAGCATCTCGTCTATCTTGGTAGCGGTGATGCTGGTGGGTTTGGGACTGCCGTCTTCGGGCGTGGGGATGGCGTTGACGATATGCTCGTCCACGAGTTTCTTCAGCTCGGTCAGGGGTTTCTCGGTGCGGTCGCTGTCACCTTCGATGCGAGAGAGTATCTTCATGCTGGTCATCTCGTCGAGTGTCTGCCACAGCTGGCTTTCGGGGGCCAACTGCTGACGATTTACAGCGTACATCAGAAACTCGTTGCGGGTGCGGTAGGCAATCTTGAAGGGGGTGCCCTCCAGCACCTTGTTCACCTCCTCGAGGTAGGCCAGCACTTGGTCGCACAACTCGCGGTTGTCCTCGTAGATGTCGCAGCCTTCGGCGGCGGTGCCGATGATGCTGTTGCCGATATAGCCTATCTCGTTGCCGTCCATCTTGGCGAGGCCGCCGTGCAGGTCCACCTCGTTCATCTCGATGGTCATGGCGCGGTCCAGCACCTTGCGACTGAACGAAAACGTTGTCTCGTCCATATTCACCGTACCCACCACGAAGAAGTTCTGTGGAATGGTGAGTGTGGTGCCTTTTAGGCGTTCCTCGTCGCCGAGCAGCTTTCCTATCAGGTCGTGGTACTCCTGCGTGTCCTCTGGCTTGATGATGGGGTCGGTGGTGATGGTGCCGTCGGAATTAAGCTTGCGACTCTCGATGACGGAGAGGTATTCAGCGAAGTATTGCTCCACAGGCGCGAGGTTCATCTCGTCAAGGCAAAGAAAGTAGGGCACCGAGGGCTCTTTGATGGTCGCTGCCAGGAAGCGCAGGAACGGTCCCGGGATGTATTCCGGCGTGCCGCTGATGCGGGTCACGTAACCCATCAGCTCTGTGGAGTCGTGCCAGTTGGGCTTCACCTGCACCATGCAGAAGTTCCGCGGGTTGTTCTTCCCGTACTCCTCATCCCCCTCTTTCCAGCAAGCCTTCGCCATCTCCCTCACAATACGGCTCTTGCCCGTTCCCGAAATCCCCGCCAGCAACATAAACGGCTTCGTCCGCAGAGCGGTAAGATATGGAATAATGCTTTCTGTTATTTCAGTGGATGATACTTCATGCAGTTCCCCTTCGGGTATTAGGGATTTCCACTCATCAGAACGCTGTTTACTTGTGGTACTGCCGCTATAGACCATTGGCTTGTCGGCGTTTACAACCACTGCTTTGAAGTGTAGTTCCGATTGATTTCGTATAGATATTTCATAAACGAACCAGCAGCCTTCTTGTTTACAGCCAATGGCATCTTGCATCCTATCAATACAAACTTGATTAGGGATTCCATTGAAAGATATGTAAGGTGCGTAACTTATAATCAAACGTCTATCGTGACTTTTTGAGTGTTCCCGAACTAGCAATAATGTATATTGCGCATCTTTAATGGAAACTCCATTAATGTATATGTCATCAAAAACAGAACACAACAATATTTCTCTGTCGTTACTGCCTTTTGACACGTCAAGTTTTGATGTATCGGTCACACTCTTATAGGTCATACCAATGACCATATCAACTATTTCGGGTTTAAAGTCATCAATACGACAATCTCTTGATTCGTTTTGCCCAATAGATGTACCCCAAGCAGGTGTTGCTGTTTTCCCTTCAATCTTTGAGTTGAAGAACATTGATGTAATGTCTACTTTCATAGCAATTGATAAAAAATGTGGTTTAACAAAATGCCGACGAGATTAACATCCCAACCATTTCCTGCTCTTCGTCCAAGTTTTGTATAATTCTGTGTTGGGGGAAACTTTATTTCATTATCAATTCCGTCCATATGGAAACCCATTAGGCGAAAATGCTCATCTAATGACAGCTTCCTGAATCGTTCCTCACCATTCCTCATTGGTTCAATGATGCGAATTACATTATGTTCCGGAGGAGTAACCGTCATACATATTCTATCATATCGAATCTTTCGATTATAAATATCATAGCAAAGAGGTTCTTCAACATTGAATTTTTCATTGTGATGAATCTCGTGTATTCGAGCAATCTGTTTTTGTGTTTTATATAATTCTGGAGAAGGATTCGGGTCAAGAAAATCTGCCAAATAACCTTGTAAGGGTTCTTCTGGTGGAACTAAATTGAATTTTGCTGGTAATTGCCCCAAATATCCAAATATCCATAGGCGCTCTCTTGTTTGAGGAATGCCATAATCTTTTGAGTTAAGCACAGCATATCTAGTATCATACCCAATTCTATGTAATTCCTCCAAGATGATATCAAATGTGGCTCTCATTTTCCCAGTCAACAAACCCTTCACATTTTCCAGAAGGATGTATTGAGGCTGTTTGACTTCACAAATTCTAATAATATCTCCAAAAAGGGTGCCACGACCTCTTTCGTCATCTTGCCCCTGTCTTTTCCCAACGGTTGAAAATGGTTGGCAGGGGAATCCTCCAGTGAACAAATCAAAATCCGGACAACGTCGACTATTGGGGTCAATTTGGGTAATGTCACCTAAGTTGCGAACATTGGGGAAATTATAGTGATATAAATCAATAGCATCCTCGTCAACTTCTGAATATCCAACCACACGATGGTAAATCCCGGAACGTTTCAGTCCAAAAGTCGCACCTCCATATCCGGCAAATCCTTCAAAAACTCTTATGGTCTTATGTTTTGGTAATTTGTGCATGTTTGTTATAGATTCATTATTCCTTGCCTGTTAATATGTCGAGCAAGCTTTGATTGAATTTCTGATAAAATAGAATTGCGCAATCTGAATAATGGATTTAAATTTGATTCTTTATCTAATAATTGTGTGATAAAATATCGGTAATTCAATACTAAGATTCTTTCTTGAGAACCATCGTTAAAAGAGGGCGAGACATAAATGGCTTCAGATTTTTTATCAATGAATTGTTCATAGTGCGAATCGATTATTACTCCCTGTACAACACGATCATACTTTGCTTTATTTTGAGCATAGTCGCATGCTGGTGTAACAACTACACCACAAGGTAGCATTGTTGTTTTTATTGCAGATCTCCGCTCTTGCAGTAATGTTCCATAATATTGCTTTGCTTCTTTTTTCGATATATCTTGGAATTGTTCTTTTACTTGATCCCGTATGTCTTCTGTCTTAAGGCAGTCATTTAGTAATGTATTTGAACATTTTATACATTCGACATTACTATCCGTACTTGTAAACACACACCCAGGCTGATTTATCGAGGTATTCACTTTGGACATAAGAAGAGAATAATTGATTTTAGTTCGAACATCACTCTTATTTTCGGGATTTATGATTTGCAATTCTGTTACATTTTCAATTGTACTATTTACAACATTTGCTTCTAAAGTGTCATAAAAAACATCATTAAGAAACAACAATGATGCTTTTGCTCGTTCCTCTAGAGATGCTTCTTTATAATGTTGCTCTAAATAAGAATGAGCAAATGACTCTAAGATATAATTTGCGTTATCAGACCAATTATCTTGTGCTTGACAACTATGAAATATTTCTCGAATGCTAGCATCTGCAGAATTATGAATATGATTTTCCCATTGTAATAAATAACTATAAGCAGGAACCTCGGCAAGGATTTTTTTCAATTCATCTAGAATACGCTGTTTGTCTATAGTATTGTCAATTTCATCAGCAAAATTCGGGAAAAAATCGGATTTGACATAAGGCATTATACTAATTGGTGCACGGTCTTTTAACTCGTTCTTGAAAATATCTTCCACCACATATTTATATTCATGCTCTTGACGACTCCATAGAATTAGAACATAAGGATAGTTTTCTGGAGAAAGCAGATGTCTTAAAGTGTTTATTAATGATGAGCGTATCTCTTTGGGATTTTGAACCTTATTCCCTAAAAGATTTAAATCAAGAAAAAGAATTCTTATATCGTTTTCAGGTTTCTCCGGAAAACTTTCGCTATCATTGCCATCATAAAATGTATAAGGAATGTTGTTTTTTGAAAGAACCTGCATTAAGGGTAATGCTTGATTGGCGACATCGTCAACGATTGCAATTCTTCCGGTTATAGGTATTGTGTTCTCCATATTGTATTATTTTTTTAAGGATAAAACAATAATTGCTCCATCTTGGAATTCTTCTGGGATAGCATAGTCTCCATTGTCTGGAAAACTAATTTTCCCTCCTTGTGCAGCTAATACTTCACTAGCAATATGTAGTCCTAAACCCATGCCAGCTCCGTTTTTCTTTCCTGTTACAAAAGGTTCAGTAATTTCCTCTGTTGGTAATAATATCCCAGTACCATTGTCGGCAACAATAATATTGATAAAGTCATCTTCCGGGATGATATCAATATAGATTTTTTTTACAAAAGATTCTTTTTTTTCTTTTTTCTTGAAATATTTCTGGTCAAGCCAATAGATTGAATTGTCAATTAAATTCATGACCGTACTAATCATCAAGTTGCGAGCCATTTTGCATCGCAACCCCCTTACTTGGCCATTATCATTATATTTCCTTGTTAAAACAATATTGTGTGCTTCAAGTCGGTATTCTGTATTGAACAATGCCTGATTTACGATATTTACAACACTCTCTGTCGTCTGGTCAGAACGTCTAATTATATCGGCATATCCGTCAACTAAGGAAGATAGATGCTCTACCAGATGAAGGGCTCTTTCTGATGCGTTCTCTGTTTTCAGTACTTTCGTTACCTCGTATATGATTTTCTCTATTTCATGCACAACAACTGACATGTTCAATCCAGCACCAGCAGCCTTTAAAAGATTGTCGGTTACAGTCTTATAGTCTCGTTCGATTTTAACGAGGTATTTCTTTATTTCTGTTTTTACTTCACTATCTTTGACCTTTTCTTCTACATAACGTTGCGCTTCACCAATTAAACTCATCACGGGTTCGGATTTTGGTGTCGGGCCGTATAATTCTTTTAGTTTTTTCTTGTCTGTTTGACGAAGAATCTCAACTATTTCAATGACATGCAAAACAGCATTCTTAAATGCGGCATAGGCATCATTTGCCACAAATCCCTCACGATTAGTCTTTTCCTCCAAATCAGAGCTTTCTTCTCGATTTAGCTCAACAGCACCAACAATCAGATTATTACTGATAGCCTTTGTCGGCTGCTGAAATCTTCTATAATCCAAAGCCAGCCAGTCATTTTCAGGTTCTCCATAATCATATACTCTCAATCCATCCCTAAATACGCGAACACCTCCATTTGATTTCAGATAAGCCTTAAATCCCGATTTATCAGACAACCCCATTTTTAACACGAAGGCATCTTGGTCAAAAACAAAGCCTTTAAATTTTATTTTGCCAATTTTATGGTCGGTTAGATTAACATCCTCACCTTTTTCGTCTTTTATTCTTAAATAGTTGTTGACAATAGGGTCTTCAACATCAACTACTCTTTCTTTCAATTTTGTCATGGTAGCCCATGGCGTAAATTTATAAGAAAAATACGAAATAGAATTATTCTCTATTATGGCTTCGAATTGGAAGAGAGAGTATTCTCTAACACCTTCCCATGATAATATTCCATCAAACCATTTCGGTTTGTCTTCTATCTCAAAACTCGGTTTGAAAGACCCAATAGTCTCAAATGGGGAAGTTATTGACGTCATTGCCCTTTTTACCTCACGAGCAGTACCTCTTTCCCATGGATGACGGAAACCTCGAATAACTATTTTTGTACCTGTTCGTCCGTCTGTAAAATATTGTGGAGTATTTCGTTCAACTATCTTTATTGGTACCTCATCCAAATACTTGTGTTCTGCAAATCTAGTCCAATCAATACGCACATACACCTCCTTGGCTTCAGCATTTTTAGTTGTCATTTCAATGATATTGCCAAGTTTATGTGCTCCAAATCGTCCAATTCCTTTTTCCCCGATAGGGAGTCGTTTAAATTTTGGTGTTACTCGTCGTTCAATGTATTGCTCTTGCTTGAAATTACTACCGGGTTCGAGCCAAACATTTTCAACAATATCTCCTGTCATGCCAAATCCGTCGTCTTCTATTTCAATATCACCATTACTCAGCGATTCTGGATTATGCATGGTTATTATTACCTTTGAGGCATCTGCATCATAGGCATTTTTGGCCAGTTCAAGCAAGGCAATGCTTTCATTTTTAATCAACTGGTCTCCTAATTGTAGAAGCAATCTCGCACGAGGTTTGAACTTCGCTATTCTTTCTTGCTCTTCATTGTTATCATTTGCTGTTATGAGCATATTATCAGTCATAGCATTTGAATTATTGTTGAAGCTATCGTTTTGGCCATTAACGGCGGTACGGCGTTGCCTATTTGCTTGAATTTTGCAGAACGGCTTCCCTCAAAGAAAAAATTGTCAGGGAATGACTGTAAACGAGCAGCTTCCCTGACTGAAATTGAACGACAATACTTAATATTTGGGTGTATAAAGTAGTGACCGTCCTTGGCTAAATGAGCAACCAGCGTATGAGAGTATCCTTCCCCGTCAACAACCTTGAACCTGTCTAAAAATGATTTCTCATTCTTGTGTGTCTTTAGCTCTGTTGGCAGGTCTGTATATTTGAGGCGGATGCGGTTTTTATTCCATTTTTTTATGGCGTAAGAATAGATGGCGGCATCGTTATTGTTGAGTGGTCGCGTGATATTCTGCGTCACGAATGGTTCTTCGATGGGACGGATACCACTTTCAATCAAATATCTGCTAGAGGTCAGCCTATACGGAGCTATACTTTGAACATCTCCGGCTCGGAGTACAGGAAGGTCGCTCAAAATATCATTAACAACAGCGGACGCTTTCTTTATAGGAATGTTCGGATACCCTAAATCCTTTTTTTTCTGCCATCCGACAATAATCAATCGGTGGCGGACTTGAAGCACACCATAATCGGAGGCATCCAGCATCCTGTAGTGCACTTTATATCCCAATTCATCGAAATACTCTTGAAGATTTCTGAAATGTTCACCTTTCTTCGCACTCAACAGACCTGGCACATTTTCAAAAACAAACCCTTTTGGTCGAAACTCTTTGAGAAATTTACCATATTGCAGATAGAGTAAAGTGCGGGGGTCGTCTTCCATTTTTTTATCGTGACGGCCTAATAAAGAGTATGCCTGGCAAGGCGGACCGCCAATAATCAAATCCACCTTTCTTTTCCCCAGTAACTGTCTAATTTTCGTGAAAGTGGGCTTGATAGTTTCGTCTGAAATTTCTACATTGAGGACAGAATCAGTCACTTCGTGAGGAACAGAGGCATATAAAGATTCTCTTGACGACTCACCTTTCAGATAGTTGTAGTATGTATCAAGTTGGCCGTGAGACTTCAGATAGTGGTAGCAGCATCGGGTTTTCAAGGTGTCGCAGGCATCCTTGTCCATTTCGATATGAGCAATAGGTTCAAATCCAGCTTGCACAAAGCCCTCGGACAAACCGCCAGCACCGGCGAAGAGGTCTATCACCGTATATGCTGAGTTAGCTATCTTATTTTTTGTGACATTAGTAGCCATGTTATTCTGTCGTCTTTATTATGTTTCCTGTAAGGAATTCTTTTAGCGGCTCCAAGTATTCCGAATCCAGATTCCAGTGCTGGGGGTTCTCGTAGTTACGGTTAGCCTCTTTTATCAACTTCTTTTGTTCGCTAGAATTGAACAACAGCGCTTCAAGGTAACCGTATATCTTGGTCTTCTTGGCTGGCGTGGTAAGCGGTGGCGGCGTACGGCCAGGGATGTCTATCTGTACCAGTTCTTGCTCGTAATGTTCCCAACAATCGAAAATGGGACGGTTGTTGGGGTTGATGATGTGCTCCAGCAGGTCTTCCAAAGTGCCGGCATCGTGATTGTTCGGCAGCAGGAATAATTCAAAATCAACGCCATACTGCTCTTTGATAGAAAGCAACTCTTCCCGACGATCCGCTATGTCTTCATCTGCATCAAAGATGACCAAGTTGACTCCTCCTTGGTCTGTGTTGATACGCATCTGATGAAGATTGATTTCGTCAGTCAGTTTTTGATAACCGCCAGTTTCCTTTTTTAGCTCACCAGTGTGAATTATGCTGTTTTGGGGAGCAGCTTCTTTAAACAGATGAAGATAATAGTCCTTCAAAAACTTTTTGTCGGCATCACCTTCTACTATGATGAGAAATCTATTTGTCATAGCACAACGCTCCTTATTTCTATATCATTTTCGCAAGCTCCACGTAAACCCTCATGTGTCAGCTTGTAGGCTTGCAGCCCCTTCTTGAGAGTCTTTTCAAGTGTGTACAAACGCAAGGAGTCTTGATAGTCGGGCTTTTCCACAAGCATTTCGTTCAACTTGAATAGTGTTTCCTTGCTGTGGGTGGTGACAAATATCTGCTTGTTGCTTGCTTCTGCCAACGCAAACAAAGCTTGCCATAGTTTTTTATAGACGGAATAATGAAGCCCGTTGTCGATTTCGTCAATAAGCAGTATGTCAATGAGTGGATTGGCAGCACTCGCCACAATGCTCAGATAACGGCGAAGGCCATCTCCCATCATGCTGACCGACAGCATCTGAGACATACCTTCATACCCAATATAAATGTCATCCGTCAATATTTCTATGCTATTAATACGGGCGTCAAATAATTTCAGCATGGCCAAAATCGTGTCCTTCCGATTTCGTTTAAACAATTCTGCCAAATCGTTGGCAAGATTGTTCGTCATCAAATCGGATGGTGTCAGCCAGGCCCTCTTATTCTCCAGGTATCCGTCGGCGACTTTTCGATTGACAACCAACCCTTGGGGATTTACTCGCAGCCAACTCTTATGGGTTTGTTTTGTCGTACCCTTGGCGATTTCAAAATTCATCTCCAACGTATTGACATACTTTACAGCACCCATCTGTTGCTGAGGTTCATTCTTCGGATTGGCCAACTCGTCAAACACGTATGACAAGGCTAAAGCTAGATGCCGAGAACTACCATCCGACAGTTCTGCTTTTACTTCTGGTGGTGTCGTGACATCCAGATTGTTGAAAAAATACTGAACATCTATAAAGTTACTGAATGGTTTGCGAGCTCGCACGGCGTTGATAGACTGAGGCACATCTGGATTTGACATACTCATCAACATTGCTATCGCCTCAAGCATTGTTGTTTTGCCTGAATTATTCTGACCGAGAAACACATTCACCCTGGAGAAATCATCTATTGTCAGATGCTCAATACCTCTGAAGTTCGATATTTCTATGTTTTTGATACCGTCCATTTTGATGGATTATTAATATATATAATATGCAGTGCAAAAATACAAAAAAATATCGAAATGCACATTTCTGCGATAATATTGTCGAGGCCGTAGAATCGACCTCCATAATTATCAAATTTCGAACTGTAACGCTCGGGGTCGTCTGGCATCGGAAATGCTTAATGACAAATGACACTTAATGACACATTGAAAATCCTTATTGACCTAATGACCTATTGACAACTAATGACAGATTTTGCCTTCGGATAATTTGGGTTTCGGGATTTTTGTCGTTTTTGGTATGAAAACTCATGTTTTTTACCCCGTTTTTTGCCAGTCGGAGGGCTTAAATCGACCAGCATAAATCGGTTTGCGTACAATTACATATCTGAAAACTAGTGCGTTGTACTATACTTTGCACCGTTGCAGTTGGTTTTCTTATAGGGGAATTTTCGACATCGAACTGCAACGGTGCAACGGCACAGTTTAAGAAACCAAACTATTGCATTATATTTCAACACATTGATCCACTAAAGAGGCCATAATGTGCAGGATAGCGACAAAACAGGGAGTTTATTCGGAGGTTGTTCGGAGGTGGAATAACGAAAACAGTTTAGCGGTTAGCGGTTCAAAATTGCTATTCCTCCCCGTCTCCTCCGAACCAGCTCTCTTCTTCAACCCTAATCCCATCGCTCTAACCTCGCTCTAACCCTCTTCAAACCCTGCGATTTCCCTGTGTTTTCCCCGCAGGACTATTACAGAAACAATACAGAACGAATACAGAACTATTACAGAAAACATTAAAAAAACAGGCATAAATTTCATTAATCACCTAATACTCAGCCGACAAAAACCACTCAAAAAACAAACACTCCAAAACCAAAATTGAAAATGACATTTTGACATTTTGACATCAGCAAACTCTCGCATCCCACCCACCACATTGATATCCAGCCACAAACCGCTCATTACCCAACTCCTCAAAATGTCATTTTCGGTCATTTTTCGGTCAAAAATTTGGGCAAAAAGCAAAAAAAATTGACATATTTCTAAAAAAAACTGCAATATTTCTTCCCCAAAAACCCATTTTAATCAAAAAAAGAAGCTTTTCGCAATATCAGCACTTTCAGCAAAACCTCAAAAAATCTTCCCAAAAATTCGTAAACCGCAATCGGGTGGTTGTACTTTTGCAGCCGGATTGGTGGTCGGCGGGCGGCGACGTGTGGTAGTCAATATCATATACTCAAAATCGAACTGGATTGGACATTATTCTATCCTCAAAATTCAGGATTCAGGTCATCGACCACCCAACGCCCTACCAACGCCCACCTAACGATGACGGAGACCTTAACCTTGACCTTAACCTTGACGTTGACGTTGACCTTAACCTTGACCTTGACTTTAACCTTAACCTTGACCTTGACCTTAACCTTGACGTTGACTTTGACCTTAACCTTAACCTTAACCTTAACCTTGACCTTAACCTTGACGTTGACGTTGACCTTAACCTTGACGTTGACCTTAACGTTGACCTTAACCTTAACCTTGACGTTGACGTTGACTTTGACCTTAACCTTAACCTTGACTTTAACCTTAACCTTGACGTTGACCTTGACGAAAACTGGTTGCCTCACCCCCCAGCCCCCTCTCCTGAAGGCGAGGGGGAGTGTGGGTGGTTTACGGTTTATTGGTTGTTGGTTTGTTGGTTTACAGTTTTGTCTCACTCCTGCCCTTTTCCTGGGGGCGAGGGGGAGTGTGATGGTCAAGGGTTGCGATGGTTGGGGAGTGATGGTCAGGGGGTTGGGGGAGTTGTGGAAAAGTTTTTGTGGGGTTATTCGTAAACCGCAATCGAGTGGTTGTATCTTTGCAGCGTGATTGGAGGTCGGTAATCAGTTTTAAGTTTTTAAGCTGTAAGTTTTAAGTGGATCGGTTGGGGTTTGCGGGAATACAAGGAAAATGTGTAACTTTGCAGTTGGAAAAACATGGCTTGTTGATATGTTGATAGGTTTTATGTTGATATGTGGATAGGTTGATATGTTTTATGTGGATAGGTTTTATGTGGATAGGTGGATTTGTTTGTTTCAATTTTAAAATTATATCAAATTATATATGATAATCATTGCAGATAGCGGGAGCACGAAGACGCGGTGGGCGCTGGGCGCGGGACACGAGGACGAGAGGGTGTGGCGCTGCGTGGAGACGTCGGGGTTGAACCCCCGGATGACGTCGGACGAGGCTTTCGCGGAGGCGCTGACGGCTGTAGCGGCGGGCATAGAGGGATGGGAGCACAAGGTGGAGGAGGTGAGCGAGGTGCGGTTTTACGGCGCGGGATGCGGCTCGGCGGAGATGCAGGCGAGGGTGAGAGGGCTGCTGGCGAAGGAGTTTGCTAATGCTGCCGAGATCGAGGTGGAGGGCGACCTGCTGGGTGCATGCAGGGCGGTGAGCGAGGGGAAAGCCGGAGTGGTGGGAATACTGGGAACGGGGAGCAACGCATGTGTGTTTGACGGCGAGCGGATAGTGCGCCAGGTGCCGTCGGCGGGCTACATACTGGGCGACGAGGGGTCGGGCAACCACATCGGGCGCAGGCTTCTGAAAGATTTCATTACGGACCGCATGCCGGCGGAGATAGCGGCGGAGCTGAAGACGTCGAAAGAGGAGGTGATGAGGCGCATATACTCGGGCGAATACCCGAACCGCTATATGGCCAGCTTCGCTCCGACGGCCTTGAAACACCGCGAGACGGAATATGTGAGGGTGCTGCTGAACGAGGTGTTCGGGGCGTTCTGGCGCGAGATGGTGAGCCCCATAGCGGAAGGGGGCGAGGTGAGGCTGGTGGGCAGCGTGGCGGCGGCGTTTGAGAGGGAGATACGGGCGGCGGCGCCTGAGGGTTTTACTATAGGACGCGTGGTAAAGGACCCGATTGAGGGGATGGTGGATATGTTGATATGTTGATATGTTGAGAGGTTAAGAGGTTATGAGGTTAAGTTTTAAGCTGTAAGTTTTAAGTATATGAAAAAGTTAGTTCTATTTATTTTGTTGGCGGTGGTCGGATTGGCGGCTGTGGCGCAGACGGACAGCACTTCGACGCTGAAGATTATCTTTGCGGGGGACCTGATGGGTCACGGCGGACAGATAAAGGCGGCGATGACCGAAGAGGGCAAGTATGACTACACGCCGTGCTTCAAGTTCATCTCGGAATATGTGCAGAGCGCGAACCTGGCGATAGCGAACTTCGAGCTGACGCTGGTGGGTCCTCCGTATAAGGGCTATCCGCAGTTCAGCTCGCCCGACCAGGTGCTGGTTGACGCGAACAACGCGGGATTCGACATCTTCACGACGGTGAACAACCACTGCATGGACGGCGGAAAGAAGGGCTTTCTCAGGACGCTGAAGGTGTTCGACTCGCTGGGTGTGCCGCATCTGGGCACCTACCGCAACGCGGAGGAGCGGGCGAAAGAGCACCCGATGATTGTGGAGCGCAACGGGTTCAGGCTGGGGTTGGTGACCTACACCTACGGCACCAACGGCCTTCCGGTGCCCGACCCGCTGGTGGTGAACTTTATAGACACCGCACAGATGAAGGCAGACCTGGCGAAGGCTAAAGAGCTGGGGGCGGAATACACGATTGCGCTGATACACTGGGGCATTGAATACCAAACCAAAGCCAACGAGGAGCAGGAGTCGCTGGCGAAGCTGCTGCTGGAAAACGGGGCGGACATAGTGATAGGCGGGCATCCGCACGTGGTGCAGAACGCGACGATGGACGCGCTGCCGGAGAACGACATCACGCCGCAGATTGTGGTGTACTCGATGGGCAACCTGGTGTCGAACCAGAGGGACATAAACACCGACGGCGGCATAATGGTGGAGCTGACCTTGAAGAAAAGCGGTCAGCGGACAGCGGGCAGCAGGCAGCGGATAGAGCAGGAGTGCAGGTATATGCCCTACTGGGTTTATCGGGGCGAATACGAGGGGTTGTACCAATACTACATACTGCCGTCGTATGACGCCTGCCACAACCCGGAGAAATACCAGCTGCCGGCGGCCGATCTGAAGGCGCTGACGGTATTCGACGAGAACACGCGCCTGCGGCTGAAAGGACAGCTGAAAGAGAGACAATATATCTGGCAACCCTAGAGGTTACCTTAATAAATCACATATGTAAAAAAACAATAAAAGGAGCGTTATTACGTTAGTAATAATCTGACGGGTCGGACTTGTAGGACCAGTCGGACGAAAAAAAAGAAATCACAAAACTAAACTAAATTAATAGCAAAATGGAACTTAACAACATTCTCGTAATCTCAGGAAAACCCGATTTGAGTGAAGTAATCTCGCAGACAAAGAGCGGCGCGATAGTGAAGAACCTCGTGACCGGCGTGAAATTCCCGGTGTTCCGCAACGAGCGCATCAGCTCGCTGGGCGAAATCCGCATATACACCACCGACGGTGAGGCTCCGCTGGAGGATGTGTTCGCTGCGATGTACAAAAAAGAGGATGCGAAGCCGCTGGCTTTCGACCCCAAGAAGGCGGAGAACAAAGAGCTGTTTGACTACTTCGGCCAGGTGCTGCCGAACTACGACACCGACCGCGTACACGCTTCGGACGTGAAGAAGGTGCTGCATTGGTATAATGTGCTGCTGCAAGCCGACAAGCTGACTCCGACCGAGGAAGGGAAAGAGCAGACAGCAGACAGCGGTCAGCAGGCAGCTGCCGAAGAGGTGAAGGCCGAGAAGCCGAAGGCAGAACCCAAGCCTAAGAAAGCCGCTGCACCCAAAGCCGCACCCAAGGCGACCGCCAAGCCGAAAGCAACCACCAAACGCACCACAACCGGAAAGAAATCGGTGTAAATGTGTGAGTGCTTGAATGCTTGAATGTGTGAGTGAGGAGGAGTGTGGAAATGCATGATTGCTTGAGTGCATGAGTGAGAGTTGTTTCAGCACTAACACGGTAGTAGAATAGCACAAGCACCTATAGTTTCTACTAACACAATAAAACATTAACGAATTAACTCAATCTGAGATGACTTATACCAACCAGCAATACAAACGACACACTATCACTTCGGCGCTTCCTTACGCCAACGGGCCTGTGCATATAGGACATCTGGCGGGAGTTTATGTGCCGGCCGACATCTATGCGCGCTATCTGCGCTCGATGGGCGAAGAGGTGCTTTTCATAGGCGGCAGCGACGAGCACGGAGTGCCTATCACCATCAAAGCCCGCAAGGAGGGCTGCACCCCGCAGGACATCGTGGATCGCTATCACGGCATCATAAAGAAGTCGTTTGAAGAGCTGGGCATCTCGTTCGACATATACTCGCGCACCTCGTCGAAAGAGCATCACGAGACGGCGGCGGCGTTCTTCACGAAGCTCTACAACGAAGGCAAGTTCATCGAACGCACCACTAAGCAGTACTACGACGAAGAGGCGCAGCAGTTTCTGGCCGACCGCTACATCACGGGCACCTGCCCCCATTGCGGCAACGAGCACGCCTACGGCGACCAATGCGAAGCCTGCGGCACCTCGCTCAACGCCACCGACCTCATAAACCCCAAGAGCACGCTGAGCGGCAACCCGCCCGTGCTGAAGGAGACGAAACACTGGTTTCTGCCGTTGGACAAAGACGAGCAGTGGCTGAGAGAGTGGATTCTGGAGCAGCACAAAGAGGACTGGAAGACCAACGTATATGGGCAATGCAAATCGTGGATAGACGCAGGCCTACAGCCGAGAGCGGTGACGAGAGACCTCGACTGGGGCGTGAAGGTGCCGCTGGAGGAGGCCGAGGGCAAGGTGCTGTATGTCTGGTTTGACGCTCCTATCGGATATATCTCATTCACGAAACAGCTGAAAGGCGACGACTGGGAGAAATGGTGGAAAGACAAGGAGACGAAACTGGTGCACTTCATCGGCAAGGACAACATCGTGTTCCACTGCATCATCTTCCCCTCGATGCTGAAAGCCGAAGGCAGCTACATACTGCCGCAGAACGTGCCGGCCAACGAGTTCCTGAACCTCGAAGGCGACAAGATAAGCACCTCGAGAAACTGGGCGGTGTGGCTGCACGAATACCTCGAGGACTTCCCCGGCAAGCAGGACGTGCTGCGCTACACGCTGTGCGCCAACGCGCCGGAGACGAAAGACAACGACTTCACGTGGAAAGACTTCCAGCTGAAGAACAACTCGGAGCTGGTGGCGATACTGGGCAACTTCGTGAACCGCACGCTGGTGCTGACACACAAGTTCTACGAGGGCAAGGTGCCCGCCTGCGGCGAGCTGAGCGACCTCGACAAACAGACGGTGGCGGAGATAGCTAAATATCCCGAGCTGATAGGCCGTTCGATAGAGAACTACCGTTTCCGCGAGGCGGTGGGCGAGATGATGGACCTGGCGCGTCTGGGCAACAAATACCTCACCGAGACGGAACCGTGGAAGCTGATAAAGAGCGACCCCGCACGCACCGCGACGGTGATGAACCTCTCGCTGCAGATATGCGCCAACCTGGCGGTGCTCTGCGCACCCTTCCTGCCCTTCACCGCCGACAAGATGCACCGCATCATGAACCTGCAGGCGCTGGGTTGGAAAGACGCCGGCCGCACCGACATACTCATGGAAGGCCACACGATAGACAAGCCGGAGCTGCTGTTTGAGCAGATTGCCGACGAAACCATACAGGCGCAGATAGACAAGCTGCAAGCCACCAAGAAACAGAACGAGCTGAACGCCTGGTCGCCGGCAGCGGTGAAGCAGGCGGTGGCCTTCGACGACTTCGGCACGGTGGATATCCGCGTGGGCACGGTGTTGGAATGCAGCAAGGTGCCGAAAGCCGACAAGCTGCTGCAGTTCAAGATTGACGACGGTATGGGCGGCCGCACCATCGTGAGCGGCATCGCCAAATACTACCCCAACCCCGAAGAGCTGGTGGGTAAGCAGGTGTGCTTCATAGCCAACTTCGCCCCAAGGAAGCTGAAAGGGGTCGAGAGCCAAGGGATGATACTGAGCGCCGAAGACCGCGACGGAAGGCTGGTGCTCATAACCCCGTCGCAGCTGGTGACAAGCGGCTGCTCGGTGGGATAAGGAGAATTTTGAACTCTAAATTTTGAAGAGATATGACAGACAAAACAATGCAAGAAAAAATCAAAGCCAATGTGCTTGAGGTCGATCCCGATGCGGAAGTATGGCTGTATGGATCACGTGCCAGAGGCACTGCCCGTAGCGATTCTGACTGGGATGTGCTTGTTTTGTCTTCGCGACAACACTTCACAACCGCAGACGAAAGCCGTTTTATCGACCACATGTGCGAGTTGATTGTCGAAACCGGCGAGGTGATACAGTTGTTCGCATACAACAAAGACGATTGGCACCAGCGGCATCGGATTACCCCGTTCTATCAAAATGTTCAACACGACGCAGTAAGGTTATGACAGCACAAAAAGACGACATGACAATGTTTGTCCGTTATCGACTGGACAAAGCTGAAGAGGCTTATTCGGCAGCCGAACTGCTCTGCGGTGCAGGACAGTGGAATGCTGCCGTCAATCGTTTGTACTATGCTTGTTTTTATGCCGCATCCGCGGTGCTTCTGCAAAGGAACATCGGAGCAAAATCCCATGCTGGTGTATTGGGTATGTTTTCTGAGCATGTGGTACGGAAAGCAGATATGACTGTTGAGGAGTTTCACGTCTACTCCAAACTGCTCAGCTGGCGGGCAAAGGGTGACTACAGCGACTTGTTCGACTTCACAAAAGAAGATCTGGATATGGTCTTGACACCAACACGTAACTTCTTAGATAAAATCACAAACCTAATAACCATTGAACGTTAGCCGTGAGACCTCTTAGTACAAACGAAATAGAAATACTGACCGCTTCTGGCTGCCGCGCTGCTGATTGGGGTGGTGTGACTGTGGCAGAGGGTTTCGATGCCTCGAAGGTGTACAACTGTAGGTTTGTTGGGCGGGTTACGCTGGGGGGTTGCGAGGTTTGCGACTCGACTTTGGAGGACTGCCTTGTGGGCGACGGTTGCCGCATCAATTATGTGCGCCTTTTGAAGGGCTATACCGTCGGGAACAACTGCGAGCTCCGCAACATCGGAGAGCTGTCGGCAAAGGCAGGATATATGCCGCAGGCGGCGCCGATGAACGAGAACGGCGGAAGGAAGATAGGCCTGTTTCGCGGGATGACGGTGGGCGACGCATACCTGTGGGCGAAATACCGCGGAAACGAGCGGGTGATGCAGAAACTGCAAAGCCTGGCGGAGAAAGAGGCGGCGGACAAGCCGATTGGATATATCGGAGAGGGATGCAGGGTGGCGAACTGCCTGTGCATCCGCAATGTGGCGGTGGAAGCGGAGTGTGTGGTGGAGAACTGCACATCGCTGGAGGACGGGGTGATGGACATAGGGTGCTGTGTGGAGAACGGCGTGATAGCTCAGCGTTTCATGCTGGGCGAGAACGTGCATCTTGAAAACGGATTGCGACTGATAGACAGCGTGGTGGGCGACAACTCGACGCTTGCCTGCTGCGAGGTGGTGAGCAGCATGATATTCCCGGGACACGAGCAGCACCACAACAACTCGTTCCTGATAGCCGCAACGGTGAAAGGGCAGAGCAACGTGGCCGCCGGCGCTACGATAGGGTCGAACCACAACAGCCGCACGGCCGACGGCGAGATTGTGGCCGGAAGAGGCTTCTGGCCGGGGTTGTGCTGCAGCTTCAAACATTCGTCGAAGTTTGCATCGTACTGTCTGCTGGCGAAAGGCGACTACCCATACGAGCTGAACATAGCACTGCCGTTTGCTCTGGTGAACAACAACGTGGCGAAGAACCGGCTGGAGGTGATGCCGGCATACTGGTGGATGTACAACATGTATGCGCTGAAGCGGAACGCTGTGAAATACAAACAGCGCGACAAGCGGGTCGGCAAACGGCAACATATTGAATTCGAGATGTTCGCCCCCGACACGGTGGAGGAGATAATAGTAGCACGCAAGCTGATAAAGATCTGGACGGAGGAAGCATACAACCCCGCCCTGATGAAGGTGCTTCCGCCCGAGGAAAGGCAGATAGAGATAGTGGCGCAGGGGATGGAGAACTCGAAACGCAAGGTGGTGCTGCTGAAAGCGGGCAAGGCATACAAGGCGTATGGAGATATGCTGATATACTATGCGATGAGGGTGTTGAGTGGTCAGCAGTTAGTAGTTAGCGGGCAGCGGTCGGAGGCTAGCTGGCAGCGGGAGAAGAAGTGGCACAACATCGGCGGGCAGCTGGTGGCGGAGTGCGACTTGAAGAAACTGTTTGACGAGATGCAAAACTTTGCTAAATGGGACGAGATACACGAGCGGATGGACGAGCTGTGGGGCGGATACGAGGAGCAGAAAAGGAAACACGCCTATCAGGTGCTGCTCGACCTGCTGCTGTGTGACGAGATAAGCGACGAGCAGTGGAAACGGCTGACGGAGCGATATGAGGAGATTTGCAAGGAGATGGAGGAGCAGGCGAAAGCAAGCAGAGCGAAAGATTTTGAGAACGAGTTCAGGAAGATGACGTTTGAATCGGAGGAGGAGTTGAGTGCGGTGGTTAGTGGTCAGTAGTTTTAAGCTGTAAGTGTTAAGTTTAGTTGGAGGGATTAATGGTTGAACTGATGATGCATAAGATGAAATACATACAGGTTTTCTTGGTTTTGGCGCTACTTGTGGCAGGATGTAAATCGACGCAGACAACCGGCCAGAAGAGCTCGGGCGACAAAGGGAAGCAGCGTATGGTGACCACCGTTGACCTAGAGACGGAGGCGATGATGATAGAGGCGAAGATGAACCAGGAGACCGGTCAGGTGGAGAAGGCGCTGAAAGGGTACAAGGCCATATTGACACGCAACCCGAACTTCGGCGCCGCCTTCTACGAGCTGGCGAGCATGTATGAGGGAGTGGGTATGGTGGACAGCGCGCTCTACTACAGCCAGAAAGCGGAGGCCACGGACAAGAACAACCAGTGGTATAAGCTGCAGCTCAGCTCCCTGTACCACGCAAAACAGGATTACAAAAACGAAACCCGGACGTGGGAGTCGCTGATAAAGCTGAATCCGGAGAAGCTGGATTATTACTACGAGCTGTCGAACGCGTACCTGGCCGCAGGGGAGATAGAGCACGCCATAGAGCCGCTGAACAGGGTTGAGAAGATGATAGGCGTGACGGAGCCCATCTCGCTGCAGAAGCAGAAGCTGTGGTCGGCGTTGGGTAAGACCGACAAGGCGGTGCAGGAGATAGAAAAGCTGGCCGACGCGATGCCGCAGGAGAAGAAATACAGCGAGCTGATGGCGGAACTGTATATGAAACAGAAGAACTACGCCAAGGCGAAAAAATACTACGACCAGATAGCCGCCGCCGACCCGACGGACGAATACATACACATCTCGCTGGCGAACTACTACCACCAGACGGGCGACGAGGAGGCAACATACAGCGAGCTGAAGAAAGGGCTGCAAAGCGAAGCGCTGAACTGTGCCGACAAGGTGCAGATACTGTCGTCGATATACGCGGCCGAGGAGTTTTACGACTCGACGAAGACACGGGCGTTCAAGTTGCTGGAGGAGACCATAGCCGAATGCTACGACACACTCTCGTATGCGCCGCTGTACGGCGAGGTGCTGATGAACCGCGGACGCTGGCGCGAGGCGGCAGAGCAGTTCAGCCGCTACCTGAAACTCGACTCGTCGAGGTACGAGATATGGCAGGCGTACCTGATATGCCTGTCGGTGGCGAACGCCGCTGACGACAGCATCATGAGCACAGCTGTGAAGGCCCAGCAACTGTTCCCGTTCCAGTCGCTTCCGTACTTCATGGAAGGGCAGCTATATGTGATAAAACAAGACTATGCCAAAGCGGAGAAACCGCTGGTGCAGTGCGTGAAGCTGGGGTTTAACAACGGATACCTGGAGGCCGACACATACGCCATGCTGGCGGAAGTTTACTACAGGCAAGAGCGGCAGGAGGAGGCGTGGCAATGCTTTGAGAAGTCGCTGAAGGCCTCGCCCGACAACATACCGACGCTGAACAACTACGCATACTACCTTTCGGAGAACTCGACGAAGCTGGACAAAGCCGAGCAGATGTCGAAAAAGACGATTGTGGCGGAGCCGGAAAACCCCACCTACCTCGACACCTACGCGTGGATACTCTACAAGATGGGGCGAGCAAAAGAGGCCCTGCCGTATATGGAGAAAGCCATAAAGAACGACAAAGAAGGCAGCAAAACCCTACAGGAACATCTGGAAGCCATCCGGAAGGCTGTAAAAAACAACTAATACGATCAAACAGAAACTATTACATATAACCCTTGCATTGTCGCTGCTTGTCGGGCTTGCGGGATGCCGCAGCACCCGACAGACGGCAACGACCCAGCCGACGCCGGCAGCCGACAACACGCCCAAAACCACGGTGGTGGAACGGTGCGACATACTCACGGCTAACTTTCAAGCCACCGTTGACGACATAGCCATCAGCGGACAGGTAAGACTCAGACGCGACTCGGTGTTGTGGCTGAGCGCCAACAAGTTCATAGAGCTGGGCAGAGCCAAATTCACCCCCGATTCGGTGTATGTCTATGCGAAGGTGATGAACCGCTATTTTGCAGGCACCTACGCCGAAATGGAGAAAGAGCTGGGCTTTACGACCGACTTTGCCACATTGCAGGCGCTCTTCCTGGGCGAAAACGAGATGGTAAGACGCAACTGGATAGTGGCCGACTTTAGCGACTGGCGCGAGACGGTGGAAGTGCTGGAGGACGGCTCGATGATAAAGAACAGACGATACCCATACATGGCAGAGGTGGCGGTGAGGAGCAAGCCGTATTCGGGCAGGACGACCATAGTGTTCAGCAAGGTGAGGATGAACCAACCCACCACATACCCCTACAGCGTCAGCCCGCTGGCAAAGAAGTACGAGTGAAGGGGCAGGCAATCGAGTAAGAGTTCCGCTAAATTACCATAGAAACCAAGAATAAATCCAATGCCATCAAAAATATTTCGACTGCATATAATCATCGCAATCCTTCTGCTGCAAAGCATTGTGGCGAAGGGGCAGGAGGTGACGCCCATCAGCACCGCCACCAATTCGGACACAGCGAAGGCGATAGTGGAGAGATTCCTCAATGCGCTGAACTATGAGGCGCTTCCAGCCGACTCGATGCTGTATATCGAGAGTTCCATATTCGACTTCCACGACCGCAGCGACACCTTGGTGATGAAACGGTGGTTTCTGCCGCCACACAATCACCGCGTAGAGCTTTGGTCGCACGGCAAGCTGCAACTGGGATATTTGACCGATGGAATCGACAATGCGCGGCGGTACGACACCGTCAAGCATGTGTGGCAGAAGATAACCCTAGCCGACTACTACGACAATGGGTCGGCATACGACTTCCACACGCCGCTCTACAAATGGCGCACCAACGGCTCGGAGATGCAATACCTCGGAGAGAAGGAGCTGCACGGGGTGAAGGTCGATGAAATACACGTGGAAACTCCGGGGATGCACACGCGCGAGTATCTGTTTGAGAAAGAAAACGGGCTGCTGTTTTTCGTCATAGAACACCCAGAGGTTTACGGAGGCGATGTGGACCCCAGGAACACACATGTCGATTGGAGAGCTTTTACCGACTATATACATGTGGGGAGTTCGATGCTGCCCTATACCGAAAGCTACAGACGCGCTGGCCGCGTTACGGTGATAAACCATCGCTACGCATTTCTCAAAAAAGAGCGGAAGAAATTTGAATAGGGGTTAATGTTTGGCAACTATAGTGATATGAACGACAGGGATTATATGCAGCAGGCTTACAACGAGGCGGTGGCCGCCTATGAGGAGGGCGAGATTCCGGTGGGAGCGGTTGTGGTGTGTGACGGCCGTGTTGTTGCTTCGGCGCATAACCAGACGGAGCGACTGGGAGATGTGACGGCACACGCAGAGATGCTGGCTATCACCGCAGCGGCGGACGAGTTGGGTGGCAAGTATCTAGACGAGTGTACGCTATATGTCACCCTAGAGCCCTGCATCATGTGCGCAGGCGCGATAGGATGGTCGCAAATGAAACGGGTGGTTTACGGTGCCAGCGACGAGAAACGGGGATATACTCGTTACGCTCCGTCGCCGTTGCATCCAAAGACCGAAGTAGCCACAGGAGTGATGAAAGAGGAATGTGAGGAGCTGATGAAGCGGTTTTTCAAAGAGAAGAGATAATCAATAAAAAATAACACAATATTATGAAACCTACATTACTGGTACTTGCGGCAGGCATGGGAAGCCGCTACGGAGGATTGAAACAGATGGACGGCGTAGGCCCTCACGGTGAGGCGATACTCGACTACTCCGTCACCGACGCCATCCGCGCCGGATTCGGCAAGGCCGTCTTCGTCATACGCCACAGTTTCGACGAAGAGTTCCGCAAGGTGTTCAACAGCGAGAGGTGGAACAATCAGATAAAGATAGAATATGTCTATCAAGAGCTAGACAAGCTGCCCGAAGGATTCTGCGTACCCGAAGGCCGTGAGAAGCCGTGGGGAACGAACCACGCGGTGCTTATGGCGAAAGAGGTTATACATGAGCCTTTTGCCATCATCAATGCCGACGACTTCTATGGCGGAGACGCCTTCAAGGTGATGGCCGACTACCTGCTGACGCTCGAAAAGGCAGAGGGAAAATACTGCATGGTGGGCTACCGCCTTGAGAACACACTGAGCGAGAACGGCTCGGTGTCGAGAGGTGTATGCAAGGTCGATGCCAACGGTTTTCTTATCGGTATGGACGAACGCACCTCAATCGCCCGCACAGCCGAAGGCATAGCATACACAGACGCCGAAGGGGAGCACCCGCTGCCGGCCGACGCTACCGTATCGATGAACCTGTTCGGCTTCACGCCCGACTACTTCGGCAAGAGCGAGAAACTCTTCGTGCAGTTCCTGAAAGAGAAGGGCGGAGAGCTGAAATCAGAATACTACATCCCCTACGCGGTGAACACCTTCATAGGCGACGGAAGCGCAACAATGACCGTTTTGAAGACCACAGCCAAGTGGTTCGGCGTGACCTACAAGGAAGACCGCCCAATGGTTGTGGAACGCCTACGGAGACTCCACGAAGAGGGCGTGTATTAGTGGTCAACGACGATATAATCGAATATGCCTGGCGGCATCGAGGGGAAGACCCTGTGAAGATGCTGCTGAAAGGCGATTTACCCGACGGCATCGACCGTCAGAAAGTGGCCGATCAGCTGGAGGGTATGGCTATGGCGCCGACCAAGTGGCCGTGGCTGGCGGAGAACAAAAATGTTGCCTATCCCCGTCGGTTGAACCGGGAGCAGAGCTCGTCGGAGACCGCCGCACACTACAAAGCATCGCTTGTTGGCGAGGGAGAGAGCTTGGCCGACCTGACTGGAGGTATGGGGGTGGACAGCATGATGTTTGCCTACCGCGCAGGACAGGTCGATTATGTGGAGCAGGATGCGGACCTCTGCGACATCGTGGAGCACAACGCAAGGGTGCTCGGACTTAGCAACATATCATGCCATTGTGGCGACTGCGTTGCATGGCTGAAGGATAGTGGCCGCCATTTTGACTGGATTTATATCGACCCAGCGAGACGCGATGGACAGGGCAGAAAGTTGGTGAGGTTAGGCGACTGCCAACCCGATGTGCTGGAGTTGATGCCACTGTTGAAGGAAAGATGCGAGCGCCTGCTGATAAAGGCGTCGCCTATGATTGACATCCACGACAGCGTCGGGCGTCTCGAAACGGTGAAAGAGGTGCACATCGTGGCTGTAGGGCATGAGTGCAAAGAGGTTCTGTTTTGGGTAGATAGTGGTCAGCGGCCAGCGGTCGGTGGGCAGGGGGTATCAGTACGGTGTGTGGATGTTTGGAACGGTGGCGAGTGGCGGAATGAATTTGTATTGGGAGAGGAGGTGTCACCTCGGTTTGCTGGTACGTTGCAGCGGTATCTCTATGAGCCCAACGCGGCGTTGATGAAAGGCGGCCCTTGGGGTGAGATATGCGAGTGGTACGGTGTAGAGAAACTAGATAGAAACACGCACCTGTACACTTCGGAGCATCTTGTGGAGGAATTTCCGGGACGAGTGTTCGAGGTGGAGCAGGAGTTAAAACTCAACCGAAAGACGGTAAAGGCTGCGGTGGAGAGGGCAAATGTGGTGGTGAGAAATTATCCTGTAGATGCTGCAACGCTGAGAAAGCAACTGGGAGTTGCCGACGGCGGAGAGAAATATATCATAGCCACCACTTTCGGCGGGGAGAAGAAAGGGCTGCTGTGCCGAAGGGTGTTGGCGACCGCATAGCTAAGCCTCTGTCGTTCAAGAGACGAATAGCAAGCGGTACAAATCAAGAGCATGCCGAGTGGTTTGATTGGTGAGGTTGTTTTGTAGGGGATGGGGATTGAAAAATCCCCGTCTTTAACGGTTGCGGATATATTATACGCAACAACGGGGTGGGGTTGTATTTGGTGAGGGTGGCTGAGCGGGCGGCCCGAAAAATGGTGGTGAGGTATTGTGATATTTCTTTTAAAACATAAGAAAAGCCTATCCTTGCTGGGATAGACTTTTCTGTGTTGTATGACGTCCGTACGGAACGATACTATGGTCAGTTCACCGTCACCTGGTGCTCTTTGCCGTCGTCGACAAGGTCGATGGTAGTCGGGATAGGCATAGCCGACGAGCGGCGCTCGTAGCGGATGAGATAGACGGCGGAGCCGTAGCGGTAGCGGACCGTGAAGGTGTCCCACTCAGAGGGCACACAGGGTGCGATGGTGAGCTGGTTGCCGCACTTGCGCAGGCCGAGGATATTCTCGATGCCGGTCTTGTATGCCCAGGAAGCCGAACCGGTGTACCAGGTCCAACCGCCGCGCCCGGGGTGTTGCGGGTTGCTGTAAATGTCGGCTGCCATGCAGTAGGGCTCGACCTTGTATTTCAGCACGTCGGCAAGGGTCTGGGTGCGGTGTATGGGGTTGATGAGCGAGTAGAGGAAGTAGGCCATGTCGTAGCGTCCCTCTTTGAGCTGCGCCATGATGTACCACATCGCGCCGTGGGTGTATTGTCCGCCGTTCTCGCGCACGCCCTCGGGGTAGTTCATGATGTAACCCGGGGAGGGCTGCGACTGATGGAACGCCGGTGTGAGGAGTTGTATAATCTCGTGCTCGCGGTTAACGAGGCGGTTGTCGGTCTCGCGCATGACGCTCTCTTTCTGCTCGGGAGTGGCCACATCGGTAAGGATGCTCCAGGCCTGCGAAATGAGGTCGATTTGACACTCGGTGTTGTTGCGTGAGCCCATGGGGTCGCCGTTGTCGTAGTAGGCGCGTAGGAACCAGGCACCATCCCACGCCGCCGACTGTATGGCCTCGACTATGCGCGCGCGGAACTGCGAGAGCTCGCCGCAATAGCTCAGGTCGGCGGAGGGCATCATCTGTGTAAGTTCTTCCATCTTGGGCATCAGGTCGGCCAGGAAGAAGGCTACCCAGACGCTTTCGCCCTTGCCCTGCGAACCCACGGTGGACATGCCGTCGTTCCAGTCGCCACAACCCATTAGTGGCAGTCCGTGGACACCGATACGGCTCATGGAGCGGTTGACGGCTCTGCGGAGGTGCTCATAGAGTGAGGCTGTTTCGAGCTGGATGCCGTCGGTTGGCTGGATACCGCTGACGTAGTTCATGCCGCGCTCGTTCTCGCCCGGAGCAAGCTGGTCGGCCTGACAGAAGGGGACCTGCTCGTTGAGGATGGAGGAATCGCCGGTGACTTTGACATACTGGTGGGTTACGAAGACGAGCCATAGGTAGTCGTCGCTGAAGGTGGTTCGCGCCCCGAGGTGCATACTCTCATGCCACCAGTGGAGCACATCGCCTTCGGCGAACTGATGTGCCGCGTGGTCGAGAATCTGCCGACGAGCGTAGTCAGGGTCGCTGTAGAGCAGGCTCATCACGTCCTGTAGCTGGTCGCGGAAGCCAGTGGCACCGCCTACCTGATAGAAACCGGCACGGGCATAGAGCCGCGACGAATAGACCTGATAGAGATACCAGCGGTTGAGCATGTAATTGAACGAACGGTCGGGGGTATCGACCTGTATGTAGCCAAGTTTCTCGTCCCAGAAAGCCTGGACCTTCTTGAACTCGCCGTTGATGTCGGCGAAGGAGTGGGAGATGGGCAGCATTTCGGCACTCGGGCTGACAGCCAGCACAAAGGCCACCTCGTTAGTGCCATGAGGTTCGATGTCGAATTTGAGTCCTATGCTCTTGCGGTTGGGAGCGTCAAGCGAATAGGTTGTGGACGACGACTGGGTGCCGACGGCGAAGATGCCCAGTACCTGGTTGTGGTAAATCGGGTGATAGACGTTGCGCACACGTATCGACTGTGACGCCGCATCCCATTCAGAGTGTAGGAAACGAGCGGTCTGCTCCTCACACATGCCCATCACCAACTTATAGACCATGTCAAGCTGCACCGCCTGTTTTTGGTCGCTCTTGTTCTCAATCCTGATTTGGTAGTACTTCTCCATCTTATCAATCGGCACAAAGACGCGGACGCTGACTTTGAAGTCGGCGTATTCGGCATCGAAGGCCGAGTAGCCCTGGCTGTGGCGCGCCGTAGCCGGCACAAACTGGCACTTGTTGATGAGAAGCATCTCGCTGGCCTGGTCGCGCACCATGTCGTTGCTCCAGCTGGTGAGCTTGAACTGCTGTGCGTTGTATGCGAAGGTGAATCCCGACATCGTAGAGCTGACCACGCAGCCGAACTTGCCGTTGGATATCACGTTTACCCAGGGCATGGGGGTGTTGGTGTTGGTCACCACATAGTCGCGACCTTCGTTGTCGAAGCCGCCGTATTGGTTGTAAAAGTCGAGGCTGCTCCAGACGCGGAACTGCTTGTCGGCTTTCAAGACAGGGTATTCCGCCTTGTCCTGATAGTGCTGGTTGGCCTCTTCCAGTTTGCGCAGCTGCTGTTCTATGGTAAGACCTTCGCGAGTGTTGAAACTTAGGCGAGCCACCGTGTGCAGCAGTATGCGCTCGGCATCGCTCAGGTCGTCGCCGTTGAGCACATACACGTGGCCGGCGTCGCTGTGAGTTGACCAGAGGTGCTCGGTGTTCGACATGTTGCGAACAAAATGGGTCAGGCTGTCGCGGTCAGGACCCTTGGCATCGTTGACTATGACCAGGTCGAGCCGCAAACCGTGTATCTTGAAATATTCGAAGGCACGCAGCATCTCTTTGGCAAAGCCGGATTTCTCAAGCCTATCGACTTCAAGCAGCAATATTGCGAGGTCGCCGCTGATGCCGAACCGCCACAATCCGCTTTGCGACAAGGTGTTCTTTGCAAGCACCGATTGGCGGTCGTTGCCGAGGGTGGCTGTCTGCGCCATATATTTGCTGATGCTGTTGTAGAGGCGCATCTGAGCCCCCTTGAGGAGCGAGAGGTCGGTGCGCATATTGTTGAACACCGAAGCCGTCTTGAAGGCATGCTCCACATCAACAGGTGTCTGATAGCGCTTAGTCAGTTGAAGCAGCTGCTCGCGAGCCTTTGCAAAGGCTATGATAAGGTAGGCTTCAACCTTCTTGCCTGCCGCTATGTGCAGACGGCGTCGCATACTCATCACGGGGTCGAGCGTAGTGCCAACAGTGCCCGTGAGCGTGCGGTGGCTTTCGATGATGTCGGCGTGTTGCAGGCTTCCTCCGCGTCCGAGGAATTTCAGACGCGAGGTTTCGTATTCCGCCAACTGGTAGTTCAGTATCGGTGCAGTCTCGTCGGGGTCTTCTTCAACCCAGAGTTTGTGCAGCACATAATTTCGGTTGCCGTTGGCAGCCGGGCGATTGAACAGCAGCGCCTCGTGGTCGCTGTCATACTCGCTGTGTATTTTCATGCCGTTGAACACGCGGTGGCTTTCGTCCTCCGCTGCTGCCGCCATAACCACTTCGCCATAGCTGGTGATTTCGATGTCTATGTCGCGGTTTCCGTTGTTGGTGAAGGTATAGCGGCGTATCTCCGCCGAGCGGTCTTTCAAAACAGTCACCTCTGTCTTGGTTTCCACCTCGTCGTCTATGCGGCTGAAGCTTATCTTGTCACTGGCGAAGTTCACATGGTAGGACTTGGGCATCACGTCGAGCGGAGCGTAGGTGGCCGACCACAGGTGATCGGTACGCAGGTTGCGTACAAAGAGATAGACACCGTGGTGGTCGGAGCTTATCTTGCGGTAACGGTTTATCATCACCCCTTTGTAGCGCGAGAATCCCGAGCCGCGGTCGTTCATGAGAACGGTATATTGTCCGTTGCTGATAACACCTATCTCGGGCACCGTAGCTATAGTGTCGTAGTCGCGGGCGTCGCTCTCCGTCTGGGTCTTCGAGTACTGGTAGCGTTTATATTGCGTAACCTTCAGGTCTATGTACGGCTTCACTTGCGCCTTTTCCTTCAGCAGCGTCTCCATCGACCGCATCGCAGGCTCCTGCATGAAATAGTTCTGGAGGCAGTGGTCGCCAAGATAGTTGGCGAGGCTTGCCAGTATCATGCCCTGATGGTGGGCGTAGTGAGCCAAGACTGGCACATGGTCCTCTTCGTCGTAGCTTTCATAGAATCCGTACGATCCATATTCGCTGTTGCCCGACATCATCTTCAGCCCTTTCAGCAGCTGCATGTTATCATAGACGGCCTTGTCGTCGAGGCCAATGGTCATCAGCGAGCTGTAGGGCGAAATCACTATGCGGTCGGGCGTGGTGTTCTGGAATTTCAGATAGGGCACCCCGAAGGCGTGGTACTTGTAGTTCTGGGCGTCGTCCAGCTCGTTGTAGGCCGTTTCGCTTATGCCCCACGGGAGTCGTCTTGACCCCTCGGTATTTCTTACAAACGCCTTCTGCGCACGTATGGCGAAGCTGTATGTCTCGTCCATCAGTGTGTGACGGAACGTGGGCAGGAAGATGAGTGGCATGAAGTATTCGAACAGTGTGCCGTACCACGACGCCACTCCTTTGTAGCCCTTGTACTGCACCAATGTCTTGTCGAGGCAGAACCAATGCTTGTATGGAGCGTCGCCTTGTGCTATGGTCAGGAAACTCGTCAGGCGCGCTTCGGAGGCAAAGTTGTTGTAGTGGTAGGGCAACAGCATGTGCGAGCCGTAGTCGTAGCCGATGCTGAACACATCGAGTTCGTGGTTGTAGAGTTTCGTGAAGTCGCAGTTGTCTATCAGTCGGCACACCTTTGCCAGCAACGCCTCCACATGCTGACCGCCGTCTTCTGACAGCTGTCTGCTAAGGAACCCCTTCACCACATACAGGCAGGCCACGAAGTTGCCCGAGTCGCAGGTGGAGATAAAGAAATGCGGCAGCGCGCGCAAAGTGTGTATGTCGTACCAGTTGAACAGGTGTCCGTTCCATTTCTCCAGTTTCACCACAGTGTCGATGATATGCTCCAGACGCGTCACCGCCTCTTTCTTCTTGATGAAGCCTAGCTCGGCGGCGCTTATCACCGATGTCAGCGAGTAGCCTATGTTGGTCGGCGATGTCTTGTAGTCGGTCTTTTTCTCTCGGTTTAACTGGTAGTTGTCGGGTATCAGCCAGTTGTTCTCCTCCGTTAGCATCGAGTCGAAGAAGTGCCAAGTATCCTGCGCCAGCTGCTTCACCTCTTCCGTCTCCATGGCGTTTAGGTTCTTCTTGCCGTCGGGCAGTTTTTTGCCAAGTGAGTACATCAGGAACGGAGCTCCGCACCAACTTAACACGCAGAACACACACGCCACCGCCGTAAGCCACGGGAACTCCTGCGAAAGCATGATGCAGAACAGCGTTATAACCACCGTAACCGCAGCACACACATAGTTGAACCAGAACTTAGCCACATAGTCGCCCAGTGTCCCTTTGGTGCTTTTCGATGCCTCGTCGCTCGGCACCCAGTTCAGCAGGTTCCTGTGGCTGAAGCGCATCCGGTAGCAGCTGCGTATTATCGCGTCGGTGTACATCCACGCCTCTTTAGGCATGAGCGCAAACTGCACCACCGAACGGCACACCACCACCCACATTCCGCGCATCAGCGTCATGTAGTATTTGTATCGCTTTCCGATATGAGGCAGCTTGGATATCTGACCCAACAGGAAGAACAATATCGGGAAGGCAGCCACTATCAGCGCGATGGTGGTCAGCGCGAACGCCGCCGTGTGCCATATCGCGTAGCTGGGTAGGTGCAGGCTCGTGTCGGTGCTGATAACCGTAAGCACAAAGCCAACCAGTATCATCACTAGCAGCGCACTGTTCAGCACACTTCGGCGCAGGTTGTCGAAAATCTTCCACCGCCCTATCGTGTTCACCTGATTCTTCACCTTCTCCCCTTTCTCGTTCCTCACCTGGTTTTTCAGCCATCCCATCACCTGCCAGTCGCCTCGTGTCCAGCGGTGGTGGCGTTTGGCGTCGTCTATGTAGTTTGACGGGTTGTCGTCGAACAGTTCCACGTCGTTTATCAAACCGCATCTTATGTGGCAGCCCTCTATCAGGTCGTGACTCAATATGAGGTTCTCGGGGAACGTGCCTTTCAGTACCTGCTGGAACACGCGCAAGTCGTAGATTCCCTTGCCACAGAACGATCCCTCGTTGAATATGTCTTGGTACAGCTCGAACGACGCTGTGGTATATACATCCAATCCGCCCAACCCGGCAAACAGCTGTGCGTAGCGGCTTTTGTTCGTCACCTCCACATCCACGTTCACCCTCGGCTGCATGATGCCGTAGCCGCTGTCAACCCGTCGCCCGTCGCCACTCAATTTAGCCCTGTTCAGCGGATGCGCCATCGCGCCCACCAGTTTCTGCGCCGAGTAGAGCACCAGCTCTGTGTCGGTGTCCAAGGTAATGATAAACTGTATCGGACAATCCCTGTCTGTTGCCAGCTGACTGCCGGAGGCTTCCGTCTCTCCTGTCCGGGTGCGGAGCCACTCGCTCACCGTCTCGCAGCGGAACCGCTTCTGCTTCTCGTCGTCGCTTGTCTCGCCCAGCAGCAGGTCGTTGAAATGCAGTATGGCGCCGCGCTTACGCTCGTGGCCCAGCCAGCATCCCTCGCCTTCGCTCCATGCTCGACGACGATACACGAAGTTGAATATCGGCGCGCCGTATTTCTCGTTCAACTCCTTCACCTTCTCCATTCCTGCCTCCACCACCTCGTCGTCCCAAGGCGCGTTTTCCTCGCCGTATGCCGCCGCATCGCCAATTAAAGTGTAATACAGGTTCTGCTGCCCGTTGGCTTGCGGCTGCTGACTGCCTATCACGGAATGTCCGTTGCCCCTGTTTATATTGCTCAGATAATAAACCTCAAGCTGCTCAAGCAGCTGCACGGTTTTGGTTTTGTTCTTCAAAATCGTCGGCATAATCACCATCGTGGCGTACTCCTGCGGTATCATGCCGTCCTTGAACTTCAGTCTGAAGGTCCCACGCGGCTTATGCAGTCTGTACAGCACGCGGTTGAACAGGTCTATCACCACCTGGCTCGCCGGCACCGTAAACACTATCGCAAACAGCAGCGCCTGCCACCACACGGGCATAAACAGCCAGGCCAATCCGAAGGCAATCCCCAATGTAAACAAAGCCACTATCCACACGTATGCCCTGCTGCGAGCCTCCCACCTCTTAGGCGGAAACAGCTCCCAACCTACATGCACACCTTTCTCGTCGGCCCTCTCCACCAAGCCCTTCACATAGTCGTATTCCTTCACACCCTCCTTTTTGCAGTTACGCACAATCTTCGCCCTGTAGTCGTCCTTAGTCTTGTCATACATTTGCGCGTACATATCCACCTTCTCGTCCCCAAGCATTTTCTCCGAAAAACTCACCCGCTCCACCAGTTCCGCCAGCGGCAGCTTTGTCATCTTCTTCAGCGAGTTGAAGATGTTCATCATCTTCAGGTTCTCCTTCGCAGCCCTGTCCAGCCGCTCCATATCGGGTTTCTCAGTCACCTTGTAGTGGTGGGCGCCTTCCTTTTCAAGCGCTGCGCACAACGCCCCCAGCTCACGTATCAGCTCCATCTTCACCAGAGGCAGCAGCCCGTACACCTCGCGGTAGTTCAAGAAATCCTTCTGTCCCACCTGCACCTGCGTCAGATAGCGGAACATCAAACCTTTGTCCACCTGCCAGTGGCATCTCTCCAGATAACCCCTCAGCAAGTCCCCAATCAGCTTCAGCCGTTTACGTTCAATTTTCCATGCCCCGTGTTCCAACCCTTTCAGCTCCTCGCGCATCATCTTCTCCTGCTCGCTGATAATGTAGTAGTTGTCCAATACCCACTCGTTGGTGCTGCCCACCGTGCGCTGGCTCTTTGTCTCATCCACAAGCAGCATGTAATAGTGCGTAATACGTTTCACACTCTCCCTGAATACCTTATAAGTGCTCTTCATAAGCTTATTAATAGTAATACATTTAAGACTGCAAAGATACTAATTTCCCCAGACTTATTCAGCATCGCTCGAAAAAACAGCCACATTGTAGACTCAACAACCAAGTGCAACGCGGCTGTGCAAATATAGCATAAATTTGTATTTTGGGGTAAGGAAGTTCAAAAGTTTTCTGGGGCGGATGTTGATTTCGGCCTGCACAAAGAATATGTACTCGGCGGATAGTGAGG
>JAFZTV010000082.1 GCA_017618625.1 Bacteroidales bacterium
AGCCAAGCAGACATTGATGACCATTGACACAACCGATATGTGCTCGCATTTGCGGAAGAAGCTGTTCGACGAGGACGGCGTCTATCACCACCTTTGGCTGGCGATGCAGGACGACCCCGAGCTGACCGCCGTAGTGCGCTCACGGCAGCTGCACATCTACCGCAACGGTAAGAAGGTGCTGGTGCTGGCCGGAAAGTCCGCCCCAAAAATCATTAGGGAAGACAAAATCTGCGACTTGCTTGAACAATAGGACAGATATTGTGAAAACTATAGAAAATGGGGCAATGAAGCTCAACCAGTCAATGAAAAAGGCTTTACAGATATATACCTTACTACTATTCTTCGCCGTTACCACTGTTGGTGCACAAAATGTTTTTGAACCGGCCACAGTGAGCTATACCCCGGAATACGGTGCTTTTCTTGAAAAAACTCTCACAGTCGGGAGTGACTTTTATTATCTTTGCGCACCGTCGTTCAATAACGAATATGCACTCAGTATTCACGGTGACACCCTGATTTACATCCAAGCTGACGAAAAGGACAACATCTGGTATTCTGTCAACTACAAAGCGCGCAATGCGAAGGCCAAGACTAAACGATACGAAATGTTGATAAGCCGTGAAGACAATAAAATCATATCGGACCTTATGGATGCCGCCACTATGACTGCCAACTTTTATGAAAGCCGAATCGGCTTTGACGGAACAAGCTACGCGATTAGCCATATAGGACGTAAAGTGAAAACTTGGTCACCCATAAAAGAGTCGCGCATCGGACGTACAGTGATGGCGATGGACAGCATTTGCCATGCTGTGAAACACCACGACAGAAAGATGCTGTCCCACCAATTAAATATCTGCCGTGCCCTCACCACCGAGTTTCGACAGCTCTATCCCTATGAATATTTTTTCCCAGAAAAAGGAAAAAACGGACACTTCGAAGATGATGTGTTCATTCCTTCGCTTCATTCCAATTCCCGTATACTTTCCCTTGCTGTTAGGATTGACAAAAACAAAGAATCCGTAACGGAGGCGGTATCTTATATATATTCACTCCAGGATTCGGTTGCAGTGTGGAGTCGAGGATTATTCCTGAACGGCAACGACTGTCGTATCTATATACTTCTGTGCGATACTACAGATGCCCGTTGTGTAGAATATGGCTGCTCAAATTATTATGTCGTCATACCGCGTAAAAAACTCTGTCGCAGACTCATATTCAGCATAGCTGCACTTGGAAATGGATATTACCGCCTAACCGATAACAACCAATGGCAATCTATACGCCGCGAGGAGTATCCATGGTGGCCTAATATTTTTGATATGCTTTAACAAATAAGGGACAGAAAAGAATAATCGCTCATTGACTAAAAAAATCATTATGAAAAAAGCATTCATCATAATCGCTGCCATATTTGCGGTTGCCTCTGTATCAGCGCAAAACACGAATGAAAGCGTAAAAATGGGCTGGGTGGTTATTGGTTCTATAGGGAATGAGGAAGAAGTCGAGGTGGTTTATTATACCTCCGAGCCCGAATTTCCTGGAGGCGAGGACAGCTTATACAGTTTTTTAGAGCGGAACATTCACCTGCCGGATGGCTGTTATGAACCCGAAGGCAAAGTCGTTGTTGTATTTAATGTAGAAAAAGACGGTTCTGTAACAAATGTGATGATTAAACGTGACATTGGGCATGGTGTGGGAGATGAGGTGAAACGAGTTGTTAAAACTATGCCCAAATGGAAACCCGCAACGTATAAGGGAGAACCTGTTGCTCTGCAACATATCCTGCCAGTCGCTTTTACTCTACACCAAAGAGAAGTGAAACAATAATTTAGCAGAGGTTGCGTTGATATAGTATGTCACACGCAGATAGTCAAATCAACACCTGATACGGCATGAGAAGGGCTATCCTATTGTCTTTATGCGTTGCTATCGCCCTTACAGCCAGTTTCAGAGTTTCGGCTCAGGTCGAGAAGGGTTTTCCTTCCTACAGCGAGTTGCGAAGCAAAGCCTTCGAGGCTACGCAAAGTGAGGACCACGAGACGGCCTATAAGACCTTCCTGTTGATGGACTCGGTGTACGGCATCACTTGCAACGACTTCGTGACGCTGATGCACATGCGGGGATTGGTGCACTATTACAACCCCGGCAGCGATGCTGAGAAGGCATTGCTGATGCGTCTGGCCGGATGCAAATGCTTCGATATGGCAGACCTGAAACGCGATGCCGGATGGTATGGAACGGACACTCTCGACTACTGGAACGAGGTGGTGGCCACAGTGTCGCCTCGCGGCTATCAGGACACCGTCTATCAGAACCGCCTATTAGCGATGAAACGGGCCGACCAATCAGTACGCCAGCTGCTCAACAATGGATACGACAACCAAGACTCGTTGAAGACAGTCTTGCAAGAGATAGTAGCACACAACGAGGCAGAGCTCAAGCAGCTCATAGCTGAGCGCGGATTCCCCACATGGACAAGGGTGGGCTACCCGTGCAACGACATGGCCACCTATATCGCTCAGTTTACCTCCAAGGAGTTCCTGCATTGGTACCTACGGGAGGCACTGACGGCTATCGACAACGGCGACTACACCTCCAGCAGTTGGTTCGACTATATTGTCGATCGCGAAGATATCAACCGCACAAACCTGAACGTTGCCTACAAGGATGAATTGAAGGCCATGTGCGACGAAGACCAGCGGCTGCGGCACCAACTACATAAAGGCAATGATGGCTCCAACAATCTCTGGGAAGAAATACACGCTATCGATGCCTTGAACATATCACGGCTACAGGAACTCATTGCCCAATATGGATTTCCGACATACAACAATGTCGGCCATCAGGGAGTGAACGATGCGGCGCTGCTGGCACAACACGCCAATCCAGAATTCCTACACTGGTTTTTGGAGCAGGCCAAGCCGGCAGCGGACAATGGAGACTTCGACCTCTCATGGATTGCTATGATGACCGACCGCGATTTGAACCACCAAGGCAAGCCCCAAATCTATGGTTCGCAACTCGTGACTATCGACAACTTCACGGCATTCGAACCCATCGAGGAGATAGACAACCTCAACGCACGACGCGCAAGTATGAACCTCGGCCCGATAGAGGACTATATGGCTATATATGGGCTGACCGAACTGGTGATACATCCAGCCTCGGTTCCATACAACCAATACTTTATGCATTGCCGCACCGACGGCAATACTCTACGGGTGGAAGGCACAGTTTACTTATCTTACGACAACAAGGAAAACAGCTATCTGCTGCTGTCGCAAACAGCAAAGATTGACTCCCTCGGCATAGGCGACTACCAACGTAACGGGGACACCATAACATTCTCCGACCATCCTGCCAGGCTCGCATTCTCCTATTCTATGCCGCTCAACGACTATCGCACCGCCGACGGTGCCGTCGTTCTGCGCCGCGAGGGCAACTGGTACCCGCACCGCAACGGTGAGCTGCTTACGGCGAAACTACAATTCGATGCCAAAGGCTATTATATGATTACCAATACGGGGGAAAATCCGAGTTCGAAAAAAGACTTCGAACTGCATCTCATCCTGCTACCCAAAGAGAGCTACGAGTGCAAAGTGGTGGACGATGAGGTGCGCCAGTTCCTTTTCTATCGCAACACAAGCGACACCGCGGAGCATCCTGATGCCTTTTATTCTGAATTCATTGAATCATACCGCTTCTATAGCGAGTTCTTCGGCGATACACTCTCGCAGCAGCCGATGAACATCGTGGAGATTGGCGACCAAGAGTTTGTGATGTGCCAGTCGCTGAGGGATATCATTATCTTCGGCCCCTACTTTCTGCAGGTCTATAAGATGATGCCCGATTTCTCATGGGTTCCGCACGAGGTGGCGCACCAATGGTGGGGCAACAGCATCTTCTTCGAGCATCGCGACTATGCGCTGAGTGAGAGTCTTAACGAATACATCAAACTGCAGTTTCTGAAGAACCGCCATCGTGGCTATGACGAGCAGATTGAGTACTATGCCCATGTAGCCGACCACGCAACAAAGCGGCTTCCCATATCCGATATCCGCAGCGTCGAAGGCCAGGACGAATCCATAGCCATCTACCACGCCGCCCCACTACGACTAGAAAAGATGAAACGTGTCGATGCCTCCGCATTGCTGAAACAGCTGTACGACAGGGCAAAGGGAACGGTTGTAAGCCGCGAAACATTCCTTAAAGAGTGTGCACCGCTAAAGAAATGGCTCGCATCAAAATAGTCCTAGCGTATGGAGCTTGTTACACCGAAGCCAAGGCGGATTTAAATCATTGGTTTTAACTGGCATTATGAAGACAGCCACTGCGACTTGCAAGAGCAATAGGGAGAAACGAATAAGTCCCTCAAGAGCACCAATCGCTCAACGCTCTAATCTAAAAGTGAAACAATAATTTAGCAGGGGTTGCGTTGATATAGTATGTCACACACAGATAGACGATTACTTGGATTTGAGCACGGAAAGATTGGCGACCGCATTGCGGTTGTGCTCAACGGAAAACAGATTTACAAATCCCTTTACAAACCCACTAACCCGCGCACGCCGAAGCAGCAGATGCATCGTGCCAAGCTCGCTTTTGCCAACAAGCTCTCCAAGGTGCTGGATGAGGCTGTAAACCTCGGTTTCGCTACGGTGCCGAAAAAGGGCAGCGCACAGTCGCCGCGCAACGCGTTTGTAAAGAAGAACTGGAACAACGGGGCGCTGGAGTGGATGGAAAGCGAACAAAGCCTTACAGGCGAGGAATTGCACGGCAACTGGGTGCTATGCCCCGAGAAGCTCTGTCTGGCCGACTGACCGCGATATATCGGAAGTGATATGACCGCCGATGTCTGCGACGGGCGGCTGCACATCTCGTGCCCAAACCCTCGGTTGGACGAGAGTCATGCAGTTGACGACGACCAGCTCATGGTGGCAGTTTACCGTCCAGCCATGAACACAAGCTATCTCTATCGTGGCCCTATGCGGAACAAATGCTCGGAGTGCAACTTTGACTTACCATCAGACGCCGTTGGCGACGACGACACTGTGCATGTCTATGCATGGTTTCAAGCCACCGTCTTCCATCGGGCGGCCAACCTCAAGACTGCCGTGCGCCCCGGGCAGGCAAGCCCAAGCCTATATTTGGGCAGTTTCATACTATAGCGTTGGCGTAACAGCCACAATGACTTGTCGGTACCGAAGTGCCGAATCCACCTGTCGAAGCGGTGGCATCCGTCTGCCTATGTCATAACATCCTCCGACTCATACCGAAGTTCACTCCGTCTTGAGTCGGAGTAAAATCGAAACCGAGTCGGATTCAACACGGAGCCGAGTCGGATTCAAGTCGGATTTGAGTCGAAGCCGAGTCGAGGTTGTGTAGAGGTTGACTGCTCTTTGACCTAGAATTACCCTAGAATTACCCTAGAGTTACCCTAGAATTACCATAGAATTACGCAAAACATCTAAACACCTGTGTTGTAAGTATTTATTATTATATCAAAGATATAATAATCGGTGGTGATACCAGGATTGTTTGCCAAAATACAAAACGCACCTCTCTATAAGGATATCACCGAAATTGCAAATGTTTATTTTCTAGATATTTCCAATCCCGAAAATATTTAGTATCTTTGCAGATTCAAAAGAATAATACCAACAACCTCAAAATTATGAAAAAAGCACTCCGCATTGCAGCTCTCGCGCTGCTTACGATGGGTATGGTCGCATGCGACCCCACCGAAGACAACAACAACGGCAACAACAACGGCAACAACACCAACGACTCCACTCCAACAAATCCCACAATCCCTGCCTCCCCAACCGAAGGCCAATGGGTTGACCTCGGATTGCCGAGCGGTTTGATGTGGTACAGTGTCAACATAGGTTCCACCACCCCGGAAGGCTTCGGCGACTACTACGCCTGGGGCGAAACCAAACCCAAGAGCTTTTACAGCTGGACAAACTACGCCTACGGCAGCTCTGACGACAAAATCACCAAGTACTGCAACAGTTCGGAATGGGGACTCAATGGCTTCTCCGACAACTTGACCACACTGCAGCCGTCTGACGATGTCGCCACACAGGTGCTCGGCGCAGGCGCCCGCATACCGACACGTGAGGAGTGGCAGGAGTTGCTGGACAACACTCAAAGCAACTGGACAGTACGGAACGGAGTGTACGGACGTTTGTTTATCGCCGACAACCATAACACTCTTTTCATCCCCGCAGCAGGAAATCGCTACGGCGACTGGCTCAACCGCAACGGCCTTGACGGCGACTACTGGTCCTCGTCACTCGACGTGGTGGCGCCGTGCTTTGCATGGAACTATCACTTCGGTGAGGTCCTCAATGACGTATATGACGGCAATAATCGCTGCGACGGCTATACGATTCGCGCCGTCCGTCCCGCTGACAAGAAATAGACTCAAGACAGCGGCATACCAAGGGATAATTTAAATAAACCTAATCGAAAAGCAATGAAAAAAGTGTTTTATTTTGCAGCTGCTATGCTGCTTACGATGGGAATGGTATCGTGCGAGATTGAGGATGACGGTGGCGACGGTGGCTCGAACAACTCTAACACATCAGATTCACCCACTTCCACCGAGTGGGTTGACCTTGGTTTGCCAAGCGGCCTTCTGTGGGCTTCGTGCAACCTCGGCACCTCCACGATTGGCCAGTATGGGAACTACTATGCATGGGGCGAGACACAGCCGAAGAGCGTTTACTCATGGGACACCTACCAATATGGTGACTATGATAGCGATAACGGCAACACATTGTATAAATACAACACATACGAGGGTTTTGGCCACGTGGACGGCATAACTACGCTTGAAAACATCGACGACGCTGCCCGTGCGGCTCGCGGAGGTGGAGCACGTATGCCGACCGCATCAGAATGGCAGGAGTTGTTGACCAATACCACATCCCAGTGGACTCGTGTGAACAACACATACGGACGCTTGTTCACCGCCTCCAACGGCAACAGCGTTTTCTTTCCCGCTGCCGGAAGAAAGATGGGCGAAGAGTTGGGTGGCGAAGGCGAGAGCGGTCTTTACTGGACGGCTTCCCTCAGCGAGAACTCGCCGATTTCCGCAAGATGTTGCTACCTTACCTCCGACGACCGCAACTTGACGGTCAGCAGCCGTGACCGCGGTTTGACGATTCGCCCTGTACGTCCGGCCAGTAAGCAATAAGGAGACTTTGAATCCCCGCCAGCCGGTTGTCTCTCCTACAGCGACTGGCGGAAGGTGGTTGGGGAAACTCCCGTTTCGCGTTTGAAGAAACGGCTGAAGGTGGCGAGGTCGGGGAATCCCAGACGGTCGCTTATATCTTGGATGGGTGCCTGCAGCTCGGTGCGTAACAGTGTTTTGGCATCGGAGACAAGCTGCTGCTGAATCCAGTGGTTCACACCGAAGCCTGTCTCGCGCTTGACGACGGTGCTGAAATGCTTGGCCGAAAGGCAGAAAAGCCCGGCATAGAACTCGACGTCGTGATGCTGGTGGCAATGCTGCATGATGGCGTCGCGAAGCAGGGGGCTCAGACGGTTTTTGCCGTCGCCGCCTTTGCCTACATTCTCGATGCGGTAGTTGCCGATTATACCTAACAGGACATCCAGCATTATCACCATCATCTCCTTGCGGTTGACATAGTTGAGGCGGTTGATGACGCGGAACACCTCGACGATGGTGAGAATGTCGGCAAACTGGCGGTCGTTGAGTTTGAAGTGCGGCTGGCTCTCGAATACGAATCGGTTGTCGCTGGTGTTGATGGAGTTGAGCTCGGAGAAGAGCTGCTCGGAGATGACGATGAGCGTGGCGCGGTAGTCGGGCGAGGAGTTGCGCACATAGATTGTATGGCGGGGGTAAAGCACCGAGATGTCATGTGGCGAGAAGGAGAAATCGGTGCCGTCGTAGGAGCCTTCAACTGTGCCTCGGTGGTTGATGCCGACGGAATAGTATGGTTGTACGAAATCACGGTCGTAGGCGGGCATTCGAGTGACATCGTCTATGACGAAGACACCGTTTTCTTTTATTTCCGATTCGAGTTTATTGATGAAATTGTCGGAGGTGGGCATTTTGATTGCGTTATTGTGTTATTGTGTAATTGCGTTAGTGGAGACTTGCTGACTACTGACTACTAACCACTAATTATCCACTTGTCAATTTTACCGCAAAAGTAGTCAAAATATTGCATTTTACACAAGAAAAAGAAAAATTGTCAAACATTTACCCTTTATAGACAATACACATATTATTATAGTAGCGTACCTTTGCATCTACTTAAAGCAAACACCGCAAAGCGTTTTATCATCTCAAAAACAAACAAATAACTATACACATACAATCATGAAAAAAGGTTTACTTTGCGCATTGACTTCGCTGCTGCTGCTTTTGGGCGGACAGACGGCCAGCGCACAATCGACGGTGTCCATCACCAAGCCAAACGGCACCGTAAGCCGCTACACCGTGCAGAGCACAGGCAGCATCTCGTTTGCAGGCGACTATGTCGTCATCAAGGAAAGCAGCACCTCATCGGCGCAGTCGATACCGATGTCGGCTATCCGCAACATGAAGTTCTCGGACAGCTCGAACGGCATCGAGGATGCAATCAGCGGTCAGCAGTCGGCGGTCAGCCTCTATCCCAATCCGGCGCAGAACTACTGTGTGGTGCGCGGGACTGACGGCGAGCAGATGAAAGTGACGTTGTATTCGATGACGGGAGCTAAGATGATTGACACGACTGTCGAAAACGAAGGAAGGATTGACATCTCGTCGTTGACCACCGGCGTCTATATGGTGAAAATCAACAATCATACTACTAAACTCGTAAAATGGTAACAGCTATGAAAAACAAGATTTTATTGTTAGTGTTTTTGATGGGCTGCACCTTCTTTGCGACAGCTCAGAACTATAACCTGCGCATACACAAGAACGGCGATGTGCAGAACCAGTGGAACACCTCGACCATCTCGAACATAGGACTTAGCAACGGGGTGGCCACCTTCACTATCAACGGCAACGACATCCAGAAGAATTTCTCGGAGATTGACAGCATCACCTTCTACAACCTGAACGGAGACAACCCCGGTGGCGGAGACGTGGACGACCCCGACACCATACCTTCGCACGACACCACGACTGTCGATCCCGTGAGCGGCATACATATCACCTGGAACAACGGCGCAGCGCCCACCATCGTGAACGGCTATGCCTCGCAAGGGCTCAGCATCACCGCCAACGGCGAGAACGTGACGGTGAACGCAGCCACCGGATTGGACGACCTGACCTACGTATTAGATGGACGTTCGGTTGACGGCAACCTGATTATCAACACCGACAAGAGCCTCATACTCTATATGCAAGGTCTGCATCTGCACAGTGCCACAGGGCCGGCAATACGTGTGGTAGACGACCATCGTGTCACGCTGCACCTCGCTACCGGCACCTCGAACTTCATAAGCGACACCACCAACATCACCGACGCGAACCACAAGGCAGCATTGCAGAGCCAAGGTAAGTTTGAGGTTCAAGGCGACGGCGCGTTGACGGTGAAAGGCTACACCAAACACGCCATCCAGAGCAGCGGAAAGACTATAATCATGAACGGCACCGTGAACGTCTATGGCCAATCGACCACCGGCGACGCGATGAATGTTGACGACTTTGTGATGCAGGACGGCTCTCTGACGGTGACGAGCTTGGGCGACGGCATCGACGCCGACCAGGGCTATATTGCAGTAAGCGGCGGCACGATTAACATCACCTGCAGCTCGGCCGACACGAAAGGTATGGGATGCGACAGCATCATCAACATCGGTGGCGGCAACATAACCATCAACATGAGCGGAGCCGACTCGAAAGGCATCAACGGCAACAGCAACATCTATATCACCGACGGCACGGTGAACGTCACCGTAAGCGGGAACCAGTCGAAAGGCATAAAGACCGACTACAACCTGTCGATATCGGGTGGCAACGTGACGGTGAATGCCAACGGCACCTATGTCACCAGCACCACCGATATTTCGTACTGCACAGGTATTAAAGCCAACGAACAAGTGATTATAGGCGGCGGCACAGTGAATGTGACCTGCAGCAGCACCAACGCGGGTGGCAAGTGCATCTCGGCCGACGGCAGCGTAACCATAAACAACGGAACAATCACCCTCTCGGCACTGGGCAACAGCGGCACCTACACGCTCAACTCGACCACCAAGAGCTACACCACCGTAGGCATCAAGAGCAATGCCAACGTGACCATCAACGGAGGAAACATCACGATGACCGTGGGCGGCAAGGGCATCTCGGCCGACGGCAACTTCAACATGAACGGCGGTGAGACTCATATCACCACCAGCGGCGCCGGCGCAGTAATCTCGGGCAGCGGCACTTCGGCCACCGACGGATACTGCTCGGCAGGCGTCTCTACCGACGGCAACGTATATATCTATGGTGGCACCATCAACTGCACCAGCACAGGCAAGGGCGGACGCGGATTCAAGGTTGACGGCACCTTCAACGTGGGAACCGTAGGCGGCAACGATGAACTCATCCACGTCTATGCCAAGACCTCGGGCACAGCGGTCAACACCAGCTCGGGTGGCGGAATGGGACCTGGCGGCGGTGGCAGCAGCAGCGACTACTGGAAAGGTCTGCCCAAGGGCATCAAGGTGACCGGCTCGATACATATCAACAGCGGCCATGTGAACGCTTTCTGTGCCCAGACAAGCGGCGACGCCACAGGTGAGGGCATCGAGAGCAAAGACTCAATTATCATCAACGGCGGATATGTGGAGTCCAACGCCTATGACGACGCCATCAACGCATCGAACTACATACAGATAAACGGAGGCCACATCTGGGCATACGCCCGCGGCAACGACGCCATAGACTGCAACGGCGCTGAGAACAGCGGCGGCGGATGGGGTGGCTCGTCCAGCTCGGTTCGCACCATAGAAATCACCGGCGGCACCATCATAGCTAGCGGCACAGAGGTGGCCGTTGACGACTGCGGCGACCGCGGCGGTTACATATCCGCGACCAACTGCACACTGGTGCTCATCGGCGGCAACATGGGCATCTCGGAAGCCACACCGCAGATGTCCGGCCAGAAACTGATTAACATCACCAGCACCTCGGGTGGCGGCGGCTATCCCGGCGGCGGAGGAAGCGGTGGACTTACAACCGCACAGAGCGGTTTCACCGTGAAGAACAGCAGCGGCACGGAGATTATGACCTTCAAATGGCCCACCGTATCGACTGGCCAAAGCGGCTTCGAGGACACCACGGCAGGAGCAAAGCCAGGCCCCGGAGGCAGTAGCAGCAGCGGCATCTATGTAAGTACTCCGCAGGTACAAGCCGGCACTTACACCGTTTACAAATCGCCCACCATCACGGGAGGTACCAGCTGGCACGGTCTCTATACCGGAGCTACCTCTACCGGAGGCACCAGCAGTTCTGTAACGGCACAATAATTAACCGACTATAACGTTATAAAAAAAGCGATTAGTGAGCAGCATCAATCCAACCCGCTAATCGCTTTTATTTTACAAATCCATCCTATGAAACTTTTATCGAAACTAACAATCGTCCTGATTCCGCTTCTGTTGCTCAACGCCTGCACCAAAGAGGGCGAAGGCGGCACCGCTACCATTCAAGGCAAGGTGTTCAGGGTCAACCACGACGACGACAACTACAGCATGCGAGCCGACACGATGGCAGCTGCCAAAGAGGATGTGTTTATCGTCTATGGCGACGACATTGTCTATGGCGACGACACCGAAACGGGTGAAGACGGCACTTACAGGTTCAGATACCTGACGCCAGGCACATACACCATCTACGCCTACAGCGAGCTGGCATCGGGACAGAAAGTGGCGGAGATGAAGACGGTGACGCTGAAACGCGGCGAGACGCTGACGGTGGAGGACATATTCATCCATCGGGGCAAAGCCTATGGAACCTCGATGATAAGGGGTCAGGTGTGGGCGCAGTGGTTCGACAAAAACGGCGTAATAGGCACCTCGGAAGCCTACGAGCAGAGGGTATATCTGATGCGGCTGGGCGAGGGCTACCATATAAAGGACACACGCGTCGGCTACGACGGCTACTACTACTTCCAGAAGTTGGAGCCAGACACATACGTGATATGCGTATATGGCCAGACGGCTGACGAGATTCCAGTGCCGTTCTACGATACGGTGACCATAGAGAAAACCGACACCATATACGACGCCAACCCTATCACGGTGCCGCTGAAGGCGTAGTTTAGCAGTTAGCAGTTAGTATTGTCAATTCACTAATCACTAATCACTAATCACTTATGAAAACAGCTGTCAAATCGTTTGTTATATTGATTCTTCTTGTGGGATGTGCAGCCACGACGATGGCGCAGCAGACGGGTTCGAGCAAGCGCGAGAGGAAGAAGAACATGGTGGTTAAAGAGTGGAACCTGAAGGCAGGGTCGAACACTCCGTTTCTAGACAATGTAGTGACATTCGACGATCAAGGTCGTAAAATAGAGGAGATCGAATACGCCTCCTACGGCCAGAAATACCGCATTGTGTATGAATACGAAGGAAACTCGACCAAATGCGCTCGCGAGGTGGAATACAACGACAAGAACAAGGTTGTGTCGGTGAAGAAGTTTGAATACAACGCCGACGGAACCAAAGCAAAGCAATACACATACCTGCCCAACGGAAAACTGAAAAACACGAAGATTTACGAGAGGATAGTTAGGGAGTAGTTAGCAGTTAGCAGTTAGCAGTCAGCAGTCAGTGGACCCTCGGCTAACGATAACGATAAAGAAAACCTTTTTAGCTTTCGAACACTCAAACATATCAACTTCCAACATATCAACGACTAAGCATCATTGGAGCAGTATAATCCCATATTAGACACGATGGCGCCCATCACCCTGAAGGAGATGAAGGCGGTGCGGCTGATGAACCGTGTGGACGACAAATACCTCCTCAACCGGCGACAGCTGATGGAACTGCTCGAACGCATCGCCCCCAACTACTACGTGCAACGTATCGACGGCGAGGCACTGGCGCCCTACCACACCCTCTATTTCGACACCGACGAGCTGGCGATGTACACCGCACACCATAACCGCAAGCTGAACCGCCAGAAACTGCGTGTGCGCTGCTACCGTAGCAACCAAACGACTTTCTTCGAAATAAAGAACAAGAACAACAAAGGTAAGACCAACAAGATACGCATCCCGATTGAGACGGAGCTGTTCAACCGCTGCCTCGAAGTTGAGGAGGTGAGGGAGTTTCTGCAAAAAGAGAGCCCCTACCCTATCGCTTCACTTAGAGATCAGCTGGAGAACTCGTTCCGCCGCATAACGCTGGTGGACAAAGGCATGCACGAGCGGGTGACGATAGACAGCGAGATACGGTTCAAGAACCACACGAGCGGCATCGATTACGACCTCTCGCCGCTGGTGGTGATGGAGGTGAAACGTGAAGTGGGCGGACCTTCGACTGCCATTGACAAAGCTCTGATGGACATGCGCATACACCCCAAACGAATGAGCAAATACTGCATCGGGACAGCGCTGACAGCACCGAACGCGAAAGTAAACAGATTCAAAGACAAACTGAGGTATATAGAGAAGGTAATTGAAATAGGGACGGTAATTGAAAATTGAAATCTCAACATATCAAC
>JAFZTV010000083.1 GCA_017618625.1 Bacteroidales bacterium
ATACCGCGGTTCATACCGGCACGCAGACCGAAGTCGAGCACCGTCTGCTCGTTACCATCGTCGATACCGGTGATACGGGCCAGGTCACTCTTCTCGTCATACGCGCGAACCTTCTCAATAATAGAGGTAGGCAGGTTCTTCAGCGCCGTCTTCGAATCACCGAAATCTCTACCATCCACCTTGATCTTCGACACCTGCTTACCGTTGATGGTAATGTTTCCATTGTCGTCGATCTCGGCACCCGGCATACGCTTCACCAGTTCCTCCACCACGGAGCCCTCTGGCACGCGATAGGCGTCGGCATTAAAAATCAGGGTGTCGCCCTTCGACTGCACCTTTGCCAGATGGGCGGTCACCGTGGCACCCTGCAGCATGATAGCGTCGGGAGCCAGACTGATGGTACCGGCCGATACACTCTTGCCATCGGACACGGTAATCTTCTTTGTGTAGGTCTTAAAGCCCACATAGGTAACTCTCAGCGTAAAGGTGCCATCACTCGGCGCCTTGACGCTGAAATTACCTTCAGCATTAGTTACGGCATTGGATACCACTTTCTCACCGCTCAACAGAGAGGCTGTCGCTTGAATCACAGCGTCCTTGGTGTCTTCTTCCACCACTTTACCGGTTACGGTTCGTTGAGCAAATCCAGCGATTGTCGTCACGCTGACAATCAATAAAAATAGTAATCTTCTCATGATAGTTGTATAAAATTCTGCTCCTTTGACGCATTAAATTTTTAAAAGTTTAATCAACCTGAAGAAAAAAATTGTATTTTCCACAATTATTTTTCTCTTTTTTGACATAATTCCAAAAAATTGACTATCTTTGCACACGCAAAAATGACCATTAAAGGATAATGACCCCCCAACAGGTAGAAATAGCAGAGCATCTGGAGACGTCACTCGCCAAAGCCATCGCGGCGTGCGAGCACGACCGACTCTTCATTCTCACCGACGAGACCACCCGCGAGCTCTGCTGGCCCGTGGTCAGCGGCTATTCCTGCCTACAAGGTGCTGAGGTCATCAGCATCGGGGCCACCGATACCCACAAGACGCTTGATTCGCTCGCCCATGTCTGGGAAGAACTCGGACGACTGGGCGGCACCCGCCACACCTTATTAATAAATATAGGGGGCGGCATGGTTACCGACCTGGGCGGCTTTGCGGCATCCACCTTCAAGCGCGGCATCCAGTACATCAACATCCCCACCACCCTGCTCGCCATGGTCGACGCCAGCGTCGGCGGCAAGACGGGCATCAACTTCCGTGGACTGAAGAATGAGATCGGGGTGTTCAACAATGCCGCCACGGTCATCCTCAGCACACAGTTCCTCCGCACCCTCGACCGCGAGAACATCCTTTCCGGCTATGCTGAAATGCTCAAGCACGGACTGATCTCCAACGAGGCGATGTGGGCAGAACTGATGAATTTCCCGCTCGGCGCCGAGCCCTTAGACCTCACCACGCTCCAGCGCATGCTGGCCGACAGTGTGGCCGTCAAACAGCGCATCGTTACCGAAGACCCCTTGGAACACGGCATCCGCAAGGCGCTTAACCTCGGCCACACCGTTGGCCACGCCTTTGAGTCGTTTGCCCTGAACCACACCCCTATCCTTCACGGCTATGCCGTCGCCGTTGGCCTCGTCTGCGAGCTCTACCTGAGCACCATCAAGACCGGCTTCCCCACCGACAAGATGCGCCAGACCGTCAGTTTCATCCACGAACACTACGGTCGCATGCCCATCACCTGCGATGACTACCCCATCCTTTTCGAACTCATGACGCATGACAAGAAGAACACGGCGGGCAGCATCAACTTCACTCTGCTCGGTGGCATCGGCGACATCCGCATCAACCAGACTGCCACGAAGGAAGAAATATACGAAGCCCTCGACTTCTATCGTGAGGGCTGAGGAAAGACCAATCAGCTTAATGAACCTGATCATATTACTAACTAATCGCGGATGCAGCCACTTGTGAAAGCAGCTGCATCTCTTTTTTTGATTGCTATTCCTTTGTTTTTTCAAAGATTTTATTTATCTTTGCAACGGAAATCGAAAACAATAAATAAGCCTAATGTGATATGAAAAGTTTCAAAGGACATATTGTAGACGTGGTTCGTCGCGAGATATTCGACGGTGAGCTGGTGGTTGACGGAGAGCAAATCACAGAAGTAAAGCGCTGTGAGTTGGGCGACGGAAAGTGGCCCTTTTTTCTCCCGGGCTTCATCGACAGCCATATACACATAGAGAGCAGTATGGTGGTGCCTAGCAGATTTGCCCGCATCGCCGTAACTCATGGTACCATCGGCGTGATAGCCGACCCACACGAAATTGGTAACGTGATGGGTATTGAGGGCATTGACTTTATGATACGCTCGGGCAACGAGGCGCAGTTTAACTTCTGCTTCGGAGCACCCAGTTGTGTGCCAGCCGTAGGAGGCGAGATAGAGACCAGCGGTGCCATAATCAGTGCCGACGATATTGAACGTCTGATGCAACGCGACGACATCGGATTTCTTGGGGAGATGATGAACTACCCAGGCGTGCTCAGTGGCGACAAGGAGGTATTGCGCAAGATTGAGGCTGCACGTCGAAACGGTAAGCCGGTGGACGGTCACGCGCCCGGACTGAAGGGAGAGCAACGCTCGCAATATGCCGCTGCGGGCATCACGACCGACCACGAGTGTTCGACACTCGAAGAAGGACGGGCTTGCATCAAGGCCGGTATGAAGGTGATTATCCGCGAGGGTAGCGCAGCCAAGGACTACCAGCTGCTGAGTCCACTGATTGCTGAGAGTCCCGATATGGTGATGCTGTGCACCGACGACTGTCACCCTGACGACTTCGTGCGCGGCCATATCAACAGCATCGTGAAACGTGCGCTGGCCGACGGCTATCAGTTGTGGGATGTGCTGCAGGTGGCTTGTGTCAACGCACAGCGGCACTATCACAAGAACTGGGGACTGCTGCAAAAGGGCGACCCTGCCACATTTATCTGCACAGACAGTCTGACCCCGCACTTCAGGGTGGAACGCACAGTGATACGAGGAAA